>NZ_JBSFEO010000058.1:0-74981 GCF_053594475.1 Embleya sp. NPDC001921 | reverse complement strand
CGACGCCCGCATCCCGTCGCGGCCGGTCGCCGGTGGAGGTGCGCGGGGAGGGGCGGCGGCTTCAGCCGTCGGACGCGGCGAGGCCGATGCCGAACCTTCCTGGAAGGTGCGGGCCCGCCGTCTCGTGTCGTCAGAGGTGGTGCGGCGGCTTGTCGTCCAGGAACCGGCGCAGGTCCGCCGGGTCGGCGGTCGTGCGCGCGTCTCCCCAGCCGGAGTCGGTCTCGTCCGAACTCACGTCCGGCAGCAGGTCGTCCCAGCCGAACGCGTCCCGCCGCCTCGCTTCGCCCGGCCCACCCGTCGCGCCCGACCCACTCGTCGCGCGTCCATCCGCATCCGCATCCGCCATCGCACCAGTGTGCCGGCGCCCCGGCGGCACGCGCGTCACGCGGCTTCCAGCCCCTGGGCGGTGGCCAGCTCGCGCAGTTCCACGAGCGCCTGCTTCTCGATCTGCCGAATCCGCTCGCGGGTGAGACCGAGCTGCTTGCCGACCTCGGTCAGCGTGTGCTCCTTGCCGTCCGCCATGCCGTAGCGCGCCCGCAGGATCGTGGCCGTACGGCCGTCGAGCCGACCCACCAGATCCGCTATCTGTTCGCGCCGCAGCGTCGCCAGGGTGATGTCCTCCGGCGTCAACGGGTCGGTCTCCTGGACCAGTTCGCCCAGTTCGGTCTCACCGTCGTCGCCCACGGGGGTGTCCAGGCTGATCGGGTCGCGCGCCCAGCCGATGACGTCCACGACCCGCTCGGGGGTGGAGCCCACCGCCTCGGCGATCTCCGCCATCTCGGGATCGCGGCCGTGGTCGCGGGCGAACTCGCGCTGCACCCGGCGGATCTTGCTCAGTTCCTCGACCAGGTGCACGGGCAGCCGCACGGTACGCGCCTGATCCGCCATCGCCCGGGTGATCGCCTGCCGGATCCACCACGTCGCGTAGGTGGAGAACTTGAAGCCCTTCGCGTAGTCGAACTTCTCGACCGCGCGAACCAGGCCCACGTTGCCCTCCTGGACCAGGTCCAGGAACGGCATCCCGCTCCGCGGGTAGCGTCGTGCGACGGACACCACCAGACGCAGGTTGGCCTGGATGAACAGTTCCTTGGCCTGCGCCCCGCGCTCGATCAGGCGGTCCAACTCGGCCTGTTCGACGCCCTCGGGCACCGCGTCCTCGTCGATCAGCTTCTGTGCGTACAGCCCGGCCTCGATGTCCTTGGACATCTCGACTTCGCGCTCCGCGTCGAGCAGCTTCGTGCGGCTGATCTCGTCCAGGTACACACCGACCGTGTCGCGCTCGACGTCGGCAGCCTTCCGCGTGCGGGAAGCCGCCACTCGCTCGGCGCCCTGTCGGGCCACACCACGTGTAGTCGGCATGCTCTAGCCCTCGCTTTCATTCGCGTTCGTCAGTAATTCGAACGAACGAGAAGCCTGTGATATTCCGTCCGCAGATGTACTGTTGAAAGGTTGGCCGATAGCGGCCCCTGCGAGCGCCTGCCCGTCGTCGGGCCGCCCATGCGTACTGTGGGGGTGCCGCTTGGTGCCTACGATCCGCTCAACGGTCGACAAGGCCCGGATGTTCCTAAGGCACGCACCCCGGCCTGCCCCGCCGATCCCAGGTCGACTTTGCGAGGCGGCATCGATTCGGCGGCGAATATCGGCTTATCCACTGTTATCCGACACCATCGACGGACGCGCGCCCGTCGTCGACCGATCCGTTTCGGCCGGCGTCAGTGCGTGTCCGGCGCGG
Organism: Embleya sp. NPDC001921; assembly: GCF_053594475.1. Taxonomy (NCBI): domain Bacteria; kingdom Bacillati; phylum Actinomycetota; class Actinomycetes; order Kitasatosporales; family Streptomycetaceae; genus Embleya; species Embleya sp. NPDC001921. The sequence goes on along the minus strand of NZ_JBSFEO010000058.1, from coordinate 73,249 downwards.
GTTGCAGGTCGCGCGGGATCAGCAGCCAGGCCAGTCCGGCCGCGATCATCGCGACCACGCCGCCGGCGAGGAAGGTCGGTGTCATGGCGGAGGTGAACGCCTCGCCGGCCCGGTCCAGGAGGCTCCCGGTGCCGAGCCGATCCGCGACCACCGACGCCTCGCCGATCGACTCGCGCACCGCCGCCAGATCGGCCGGCCCCAGGTCCAGACCGGCCAGGTCGGACCGGTAGAGCGAGGACGCCAGGCTGCCCAGGATCGCGACGCCCAGCGCGGCGCCGAGTTCGTAGGCGGTCTCGTCGATCGCCGCCGCGCCACCGGACTCGGCGGCCGGCGCCGAGGACATCAGCACCACCGACGCGACGGTGGCCAGCGTGCCCACGCCGAATCCGACCACCGCGAGCGAGACGCCCACCAGCACGTAGTCCACGTCCCGGAAGTGCTGCCCGATCCACGGCAGCGCGAGCCCGAGGCCCATCAGCGCCAGGCCGGACGCGAGCACGTTGCGGGGCGGGAAGCGGTGCATCAGCGAGGGCACGAACATCGACGCGAGGATCAGCGCGATCGGCGCGGGCAGCAGGTGCAGCCCGGCCGAGACCGGGCTGTACCCCTGTACGTACTGGAACCACTGGCTGAGCAGGAACAGCGCCGCGCCCAGTCCGAGCATGCCCAGGAAGATCGCCGTCGCGGCCATGGTGAACGCGCGATGGGTGAACAACCGGACCTGGAGCAACGGATTGGCCAGTCGCAGTTGGCGGCGCACGAACACGGTCAGGGTCACCGCGGCCACCACCAGCAGCACCCACGCGACGGGATCGGCGACACCGGCCTTGCCGAGTTGCTTGATGCCGCCCGCGAGGGTGCCCATGCCGACGATCGACAGTCCGACCCCGGGCCAGTCCCACACACCGGTGCGCGGCGAGCGCGACTCGGGAAGCAGCCACAGTCCGAACCCGATCACCGCGACGGCGATCGGCACGTTCAGCAGGAACGCCGACTGCCAGCCGTGCGACTGCACGAGCAGGCCGCCGACGACCGGCCCCAGCGCCATGCCGCCGCCGAACACCGCCGACCACACGGCGTACGCGAGGGCCCGCTCGCGGGCGTCGGTGAACACCTGGCGCAGGATGGTCAGCGTGGACGGCATGATCGCCGCGCCGCCGACGCCGAGCAGCACCCGAGCCGCGATCACGTGCCAGGCCTCGGTGGCCGCCACCGCGAGCAGCGAGGCCAGCGCGAAGATCGCGAAGCCGACCAGCAGCAGCCGCTTGCGCCCCCAGCGGTCGCCGAGGGCGCCGGCGGTGACCAGCAGGCCGGACAACGCCAGCGCGTACGCGTCGATGATCCACAACTGCTCGACCGAATCGGGGCGCAGATCCGCGACCAGCGAGGGGAACGCGACGTTCAGGATCGTCGCGTCCATCGCGATGATCAGCAGGCTCCCCGACAGGATCGCGAGCACGGCCCAACGCGTCGGGTCGAGCTCGGAGGGATGGGTGGTGGAGCCGACCATGAGACATCCTTAATTCTCATGAGACACTAAGGTCTCATCTTGGTGTCATGGTGTCTGCCGCTCCCCTCCCGGGAGGACGACCTGCACGAACGACGCGCGATGGCGGAACCCGAGCCGCTCGTACACCCTCCGGGCCGGATTGCCCTCGGTGACCGCGAGCCCGATCGAGGGCAGCCCGTCGGCCGCCGCCAGTCCCAGCGTGTGCCGCAACAACCGGCCGCCCAGCCCGGCGTACCGCGGGTCCGGGTCGCGAAAGACCTCGGTGATCCACGGCCCGAGAAACTCGGCGTCGTTGACCAGCACGACCGCGACCACCCGCCCCTGCTCGACCGCCACGGTGCTGAACCCGCACAGCGGCCCGAGCGTGCGGCCGTCGTACAGACCGTCCACATCCTGTGGATTCGGGTGCTCGTCGCTGTCCGGGTGATCCGGCGGATAGGCGGCGAGCCAGGTGGCGTACAGCGCCGAGGGCGGCACGGACACCGCCGGGCGCACCTCGATGCCCGCCTCGGTCCACGCGGTGTCCCCGAGGTCCGGGCCGAGGTCGCGGGCGTACTGGTGCAGATGGCGGAACAGCCGGCCGCCGGCGGCGAGCAGCACCGCACCGGTCTCCTCGTCGGACGACACCACCCATCCGGGCAGCGCGGTCAGGAGGGCGGGCGCGGCGAGCTCGGCCGGGAGCCGGTGCAGGCGCAGGTCGAGTGCGGCCGGGCGGCCGGACCGGTTGCCCAGCCGGTAGTCGGCCACCAGCGACCCGTCCCGATCGAACACGGTTCCGCGGGTGCGAGCACTCTCGTCTGTGGTCATGAGATTCATTCTTCGATGCGCGAGCAAGTGGATATCTCCTTGTCGGCGGCCTCGAATCCGACCTCGGACACGCGCCCCGACGACGGTCGCGAGCGTGCGTCGCGAGCGCGCGTCGTACGCCACCCCCATCCGCCCAGCATCACCCGACCCGGGAGTCCCCGCACGCCCGGGCACACCAGAACATGCGCGGAGAGTGAGCGCCCCCGAAACTGGCATACATGGACAAAATCTCGCTCCGGACGGCCACCAGGGAGCAACTCGCCTCAGCCCGCGCCGCCTCGTCCGGCCGCAGCTCGGTCACCATGCTCGGCGGATCCCGACAACACCTGCGCCAGACCCTGATCGCCCTGACCACCGGCAACTCGCTGGCCCCCCACGAGAGCCCCGGCGAGGCCTCCCTGATCGTCCTCACCGGCCACGTCCGCCTGGCCACCGACGACGAGACCATCGAGGGCACCTCCGGCGACCTCCTCGTCATCCCCGAGGAGCCCCACTCCCTCGAGGCCCTCGAGGACTCCGCCGTCGTCCTGACCGTCAACAAACCCTGACCCGCGCCAAAGCCGCCGGCCACCCCCTCGACCGTTCCGCTACCCTGTCCTGCGGGACCTCACGGCCCCGAAGCCTCCATAGCTCAGGGGATAGAGCACCGCTCTCCTAAAGCGGGTGTCGCAGGTTCAAATCCTGCTGGGGGCACCCTGGTCGAACAGGCGAGAAACCCCGGCTTCGGCCGGGGTTTCGGTGTTTTCGGGGGTGGGTCAGGTGGTCGGGGACACCTCGGCGGTGCGGGCTCGGTCGTAGAGGGCGGCTATCTCGGGGCCGAAGTAGCTGCTGTAGGAGGTGAGGTCGTCGCCGCCCTCCCGGTAGCCGCCGATCACGCCGATCACCGTGCCGCGGCCGTTGGCGGGGTCGATCTCGGTGAGCATCGGGCCGCCGCTGGTGCCGTTGGGGAAACCCGCGCAGTCGAAGCGCAGTTGGGTGTCGGAGTAGGCCGACGTGGTGTTCTGGCACCCGATCGGCTGGTCCTCGTCGTCCGGGTAGCCGATCAGGCGGGCCGGGCGGGCGGGAGCGGAGTCGAAGTCGACCTGCTCGGCGCCGGTGATCGTCTCGATCCGGTCGTCGGTGCCCGGGCGACGCACCTGGAGGAAGGCGACGTCGTAGTCCGGGTCCCGGTCGGAGACCCAGCGCGGGTCCACGTCGATCCGGGAGAGCACCCACGCGCCGTACGGCATCACGCCGTCGTGATAGCCGGGCGCGAACGCGATGTCGGAGGCGAAGGCGTCGCCGTACACGCAGTGCGCCGCGGTGACCACCAGGTTCCGGTTCGGGGACCGCACCACGCTCGCCGTGCAGAAGTGTTCGGGATCCTCTCCGTCCGCCACGTGCAGCAGCGCGCCGATCGCCGGGGTCGCCGCGATCGGGGCGGCCTCCAGCGGATCCGACGGCGGCAGCGGCTCGACCCGCGCGGAGGACTCCATGGGCACGGGCGACCCGGACACCCCGGAGGAGGGACCGGCGGGCGCCCCGCCCAGCAGGCTCGCCGCGATCCGGTCGCCCTCGGCCGGGTCCGGGAGGTGGTAGCCGCGGGAGGCGTCACCGGTGCCGCGCGACCTCGGATGGCCCGAGATGCGTCCGGTCGACGCGAGGCCGGCCACCACCAGGACCGCGGCCACGCAGAAGAGCGCGCCGATCACCACTCGACGCCTGTGCGCAGTCGCCTCGACATCCGAAGTTCGTCGCGACACTCGACCACCATTTTTCTCAGCGGGATACGGCCTCGGCCTGTGGACGCTACCGGCCGGATGGATACCCCGGTGGGGACGAATCAGGCCGATACCCGCACGGTCACGAAGTCGTGACGAAGGGTTCCTTCGACCGTCGCCCCGACGAGTGGGAGGGAGGGCGACGGTCGCAGGAATCCCCCGCTGTGCGTCGGCTCGGCGCCGTCTCTCCAAACGCGCCCGGCCGGCCCTGCGACCGTATCCCGAAGATCGACGGCCTCGGCACCCCGGTATGGGTGATTTATGACTGCCTTAAGAATCTGTGCGCGGACGGTGCGCGCGAGCATCGTTCCGGGTCACCGGGTGTGCCCGGAGCCCCCGGGACGCGCGCGGTCGGATCATGCCCTCGTGCCCCGCGCCCGGCACTGCCACAATTTCCTTGTTCCACGAAGGGTTCCACGAGGGGGGACCCGCGCGGGGGTTTCGCGCGGGCGACGGCGGGCCGGAGAGGGCGGGTACCGATGGCGGGTTCCGAGGACTCGTGGTGGACCGTGCGCGCTCGGTTGCGGCTGATCTGGGTGCCGTGCGGGGCCGTGATGCTCGCCACCGTCGCGGCGCTCGTGGTGGGTCTGACGCTGGACGGCGACGCGCGCTCGCGCGGCCTGCTCCTGGTGCTCGGCGGCGATCTGCTGGTCGTGGTCGGGCTGACCGTGCTGATCGAGGCCGCGCTGCGGCGCACCGTCGAGCGGCCGCTCGTGCGGCTGGCCGATCCGACGGCGAAGCCGGCGCGCGCCGCCCGCTACGACAGCCGCGAGTTCGATCTGATCGCCGGCACCATGGCGGAGCTGCACGCGCGGGCCCGCACCGCGGAGCAGGAGGCCGGCCGCACGCGGGCCGAGATCGCCCGGCTGACCGAGTCGGTCGCGGAACGGGACCGGGCGCTGGAGACCGAACGCGAGCAGACCCGGGATCTGATCCACGCCGGGGAGGAACTGCGGGCCCTGGTGGAGGAGCACGCCCGGCGGGCCCGGCTCGCCCGGGCGGACCTGGACCGGTTCGCGCACGCCGCGACGCACGACATGCAGGATCCGCTGCGCCGGATCGTCTCGTTCGGCCGGATGCTCCAGGAGCGCTACCAGGACGTGCTCGATCGGCGCGGCCGGCAGTACATCGACTTCACCATCGACAACGCCCGCCGACTCCAGGTGCTCATCGACGAGATGGTCACCCTCACCGAGGTGGGCCGCTCGCGCGCGGAGAGCGCCCGGGTCGATCTGGGCGACCTGGTCCGGCAGACCTGGCTGGACATGGCGGATCGGGTGGAGGACACCGGCGCCGAGTTGGCGTACGACGAACTGCCGGTGCTGGACGCGGATCCCGCGCTGTTGGCCACGCTGGTCCAGCATCTGCTGGGCAACGCGGTGAAGTTCCAGCGCCCGTACGAGCCGCCACGGGTGCGGATCGACGCCGAGCCGGTCGCCGACGGATGGCGGATCACCGTGACCGACAACGGGATCGGCATCCCCACCGAGGCGGCGGAACGGGTGTTCGCGGCCTTCCAGCGGCTGCACCCGCGCGAGACGTACACCGGCAGCGGCATCGGACTCGCGATGGCCAAGCGGATCGTCGAACAACACGGCGGCCGGATCGCCGTGGACACCGGGTACACCGACGGGACCCGGATCGAGTTCACCCTGCCGGAGCGCGCCGCCGACCCGGACGAGCCGGAGGCGGCACCGGACGCCGAATCCGCCGTCGCCGCCATGCCGGACGGCCCGGCCGAACCCGCCGACCCGGCGGACCAAGCCGTCGAGGACGCCTCGGCGGACCTCTCGCGGAACGTCTCGCGGGACCTCCGGCAGGACCTCCCGCGGGACCTCCCGCGGGACCTCCCGCGGGACCTCTCGGGGGACCTCTCGGAAGACCTCGAACCGGTTGCACCCGTTCGCTTCACCGATCCGTCGAACCACGAGCCGCTCGCGTACGTTTCCGTTGCATCGGCGCCGCGTGATCGGCCGGCGCCGGGACCGACGACGGAGGCACCCCATGCGAACGAGCGACCCGAGCACCGAGCCGACAAGCGTCGAGCGGACGAGCACCGAGCCGACGAGTAGGGCCGAGCCCACCCGCCGGGTCCTGGTCTGCGGCGCCCTCGTCGCCGCCGCCGGAGCGACCCTGGTGGCCTGTGGTGGCGACGACGGCGGCGATGACGACGCGAAGAACACCGCCCCCGCCGGCGACAAGACGCTCGGTGCGGTCGGCGATGTGCCGGTCGGCGGCGGCAAGATCTACGACGACGCCAAGGTCGTGGTCACCCAGCCCACCGCCGGCGACTTCAAGGCGTTCACCGCGGTGTGTACGCACCAGCAGTGCCTGGTCGCCAACGTCGCGGCCGGCAAGATCAACTGCACGTGCCACGGCAGCAGTTTCGACGCCGGCACGGGCGCGGTCCTCGGCGGCCCGGCCCCTCGCCCGCTCGCCGCGAAGCAGATCGCGGTGACCAACGGCCAGATCGTGCTGAAGCCCGCGTAACGGCCCGCCACCCGCGGCACAGCCAGGCCCGGCCCCGGCCCGGCGGCCCGCGCGGCTATGGTTTCCGCTCCCGCTTCGTGATTGCGTACCCGAGCCCGCCCCGGCCCAGGACGCGATCCGGAGGATCTGCCCATGACGACGACGCCGACCCCGCGACCGAGGCTCGACCTGCTCGACGGCGACTGGTACGCGAACGGCCCCTACGCGGACTACGCGTGGTTCCGCGAGCACGAACCCGTCGCGTGGGACGCGGGCAACGAGTTGTGGGGCGTCTTTCGGCACGCGGATCTCAAGGATGTCGAGGCGCGCAGCGAGCACTTCGTCAACTCCGACCGGAACAAGGGGGGTTACCGCCCCAACCTGCCCGCCGACCCGGCGATCATCGGCCTGGACAACCCGCTGCACAACAAACGGCGCAAGCTGGTGAGCAAGTGGTTCACCCCGCGTGGCGTGCGCGAGTGGGAGGCGCACGTGCGCGAGACGTGCGTGGAACTCCTGGACGCCGCCGTGGCCAAGGGCACCGTCGAGGTGGTCGGCGACCTGGCGTCCGTACTGCCCGCGAAGATGATCGGGCGGCTGCTCGGGTTTCCCGACCGGGACTGGCCGCTGCTGCGGGACTGGTCCGAGCGCACCATCGCGCTCGGCGGCGGACCGCGCTACCTGACCGAGGACGGCCGGGCCGCGGCGGGCGAGTTCATCCGGTCGGCGCTGGGACTGTACGAGACCAAGAAGACCTGTCCGGCGGACGACGTGATGTCGGTGTGGACCACGGCGCGGATCGACGGCGAGCCGGTGGGCCCGGGCGATGTGGCGAGCGACTGCCTGCTGCTGCTGGACGGCGGCGCGGAGACCACCCGCACGGTGATCGCCCGCACCTTCCTGTACCTGATCGAGCACCCGGAGCAGTGGGACCTGCTGCGCGCGGGCGCGGACCTCGCGGTGGCCACGGAGGAGTTCATCAGGTACACCACCCCGATCCACAACATGTGCCGGGTCGCGGTCGGGGACCAGCGCGTCGGTGACACGGTGATCCCGAACGGACACCAGGTGGTGCTCATGTACGGCTCGGCCAATCGCGACCCGGCGGTGTTCGCCGAGCCCGAGCGGTTCGACGTGACGCGCACGCCCAACGACCACATCACCTTCGGCTTCGGCACCCACTTCTGCCTGGGCGCGCCGTTGGCCCGGCTGGAGATCCGGGTCTTCTTCGAGGAACTGCTCGCCCGGGTGCGCGAGCTGCGCCCGGTGCCCGGCAGCGCGGTGGTCCAGATGCCGAACGCGTTCGTGTACGGGATCCGCGAGGCGCATGTGGAGTTGATCGGCTGAGCGGGCCGACGGCGGGCGGGCGGGTCCCGTCCCCGGGGCTTCTCGCCGGCGGCGACCGGGTCCTGCCCGGGTGATCTTCGGCGGCGTCGATCCGGTATTTCCGGGAAGAGGGATAAAGAGGAGTTATTCCACAAACCGGATACCGGGAGGCGGCCATGCCAGGCTTGGACGAGGGTTTGCCGGTCGATCATCGGCTCGGGCAGGTCTACCGCTACGGCGGCGGGTTCATGGGAATCGTGCTGATCACGTTCGGTGTCCTGGGCTTCACCAACAACGTCGGCTTCTTCTCCACCACCGGGCGCGACGTCGCCGGCATGTCGACCAACGGTGCGCTGAGCCTGATCTCGGTCGTGGTCGGCGCGATCCTGATCGTCGGCGCGATCATCGGCGGCAACACCGCCTCGACCGTGAACATCGTGGTGGGCGCGCTGTTCGTGATCAGCGGGTTCGTCAATCTCGGCCTGATGGGCACTTCGGACATCAACTACCTGTCCTTCAAGATGCCGAACGTGATCTTCAGCTTCGTGGTCGGTCTGCTGGTGATGACCTTCGGCCTGTACGGGCGGGTCAGCGGCCATCTGCCCCACGACAACCCGTACTGGCGCTCGCGGCACCCGCAGGAGGCGGCCCGTGAGGACGCCTTCCGCAGCCGGGCCTCGGTGCTCTCCCGCGACGGGGCATCGTCGCTCGGCGGCGACCCGTCCCGACACGGCATCGCCGGCAGCCACTGACGCCGCGAGGGCGTCGGCGCCGGACCGGCTCGTCCAGCCGGTCCGGCGCCGACGCGCGCCGTGGATCGCCGGGCCTCAGTGCCCCGCGCCGCCCTCCGCGCCCGGCGGCCGCTCCCACCGCGGCATCAGGAACGCGAGCCCCCACGCCGCGGCCAGCGCGAGCGCGCTGCCCACGAGGCCGATCGCGAAGGCGTCGTCGAACACCGCGCGCACCGCGTCCGCCCCGTGCGCGGCGGCCACGTTGTCCTCGACGTGGCCGAAGAACAGCGTGCCGAACAGCGCCACCCCCAGCGCGCCCGCGAGCTGCTGGACCGCGTTGAGCACTCCCGAGGCCGAGCCGATCTCGTGGTCGCCGACCCCGGCGAGCGCGATCCCGAAGAACGGCGCCATCAGCAGACCGAAGCCGAAGCCCGTGACCGTCGTCGCCGGCAGCAGGACCCAGGCGTCCACCGGCCCGTCGTGCAGCGCGAGGGTGGCGCCGATGCCGATCACCCCGACCAGGCCGAGCAGCAGGCCGGCGTGCAGGACCCGGCGGCCGTACTTGGCGGCGAGCACCGCGCCGGCCAGGCCGGCGCCGACGGTCGAGCCCAGCGACCACGGGATCAGCGCGAGCGCCGCGTGCGTCGCGCTCCAACCCAGGCCGACCTGGAGGTAGACGCCGAGCAGGAGCATCAGGCCGATCATCGAGCCGAACATCATCAGGCCGACCGCGAGGGCGCCGGTGAACGCGCGGTTGCGGAACAGGCCGATCTCCACCAGCGCGTCGCGGCCCGCACGACTGGTCCGCACCTCGTACCAGGCGAACAGCGCCAGCACCGGCAACGAGCCGGCCATGCATGCGAACATCCAGCCGGGCCAGCCCTGCTCGCGGCCCTGGACCAGCGGGTAGACGAGCAGTACCAGCGCGGCGGTGACCAGGACCATGCCGACCACGTCCAGACCGGGCCGGCGCGCGCCGGCCGCCGGGGCGGTGGGTCGGGGCACCACGGTGGAGCCGGCGAAGAGGGCGAACAGACCCAGCGGAACGTTCAGCAGGAAGACCGCGCGCCAGCCCAGGCCGAACAGGTCGGCGTCCATCACCACGCCGCCCAGGATCGGGCCGAGCACCGCGGCCAGACCCATCGCCGGGCCGAACACCGCGAACGCCGCGCCGATCTCGCGCTCGTCGAACATCTCCCGGATCAGTCCGATCGCCTGCGGCACCATCATCGCGGCGGCCAGGCCCTGCAAGCCGCGCGCGCCGATCAGCATCTCCGGTGACTGGGCGAGGCCGCACAGCGCCGAGGTGACGGTGAAGGCGACCACCCCGCCGAGGAACATCCGGCGCCGGCCGAGGATGTCGCCGAGCCGGGCGCCGGTGATCAGGAACATCGCGAGCGCCAGCGTGTACGCGGCCGAGAACCACTGGAGGTGGGTCGAGGTGCCGCCGAGGGACTCCCGGATGCCGGGGCCCGCCACCTGGACGATGGTGGCGTCCAGCAGATCCATGATGTCGGCGCCCATGACCACCGCGAGGCCGATCCACCGGAGCGGGTAGGACGGCCGCTCCGCCGGCTCGGCGGCGACCGGCGCCGTCCTGGTGATGTCGGTTTCCATCGTCTCCCCCTCGGACGCGAACACTGTTCGCGCTTCGAACGCCGTTAACTCTTCGAACACCGTTCTAGCTTCGAACGGTGTTCGCGTCAAGTACGGTGTTCGTAAGCCGAGCGATCGGTGTGGGGTTGATCGAGGAGGTGGCGCCGTGTCCGAGGTTCCCGAAGTACCCGTGCCGCCCTGGCGCACGTCGCCCAGGAGTCGGGCGGCGCGCAAGCCGACCCTGACCCAGGAGGCGATCGTCACCGCCGCGCTGGAGATCATCGACGCGGAGGGCATGGACGCGCTGAGCATGCGTCGGATCGCCCAGCGCTTCGACACCGGCGCGGCGTCGCTCTACGCGTACGTGGCCAACAAGGACGAGCTCGTGGAGCTCGTGGTGGACCGGGTCAACGGGGAGGTCCGGATCCCGGTCGCCGACCCCGAGCGCTGGCGCGAGCAACTGCGCGAGGCGATGTTCGCGATCCGCGACGTGTACGCCTCACACCGCGACCTCGGCCGCGCCCTGATCGGCGCGGTGCCGATGGGACCCAACTCGCTCGACTCCTCCGAGCGCCTGCTGGCCATCCTGCGCGCGGGCGGGCTGTCCAAGAAGGTCAGCGCGTTCGCGGCCGACCTGCTGTCGATGTACACCGTGATGTCCGGCCTGGAGATGGGCGGCCAGGGCACCGTGCACGGGTCGACCGACGCCGAGCGCGGCGCCTACTACCAGCGGATCCACGACTACTTCGCGTCGCTCCCGGCCTCGCGGTTTCCCACGCTGATGTCGCTGAGCGACGCGCTCACCTCCGGCGACGGCGACGAGCGCTTCGCGTTCGGCATCGACGTGTTGCTGCTCGGCATGGTCGCGTACTCCGAACGGGAGTCCTGACCCGGCGTCAACAGCCCGGCCAGAACCGGCAGCAGCGCGCAGATCGTATACGCGCCCGAATAGCCGCCCGGGCCGCCGATGATCATCCCGAACAGGGGTGGTCCGGCGGCGGCGGTCAGGTTCTGGCCGGTGTTCTGGATGCCCATCACCCGCCCCGCCCACGCGCCGCCCGCGATCTCGGCGACCGCCGTGAACGCCAGCCCGTTCCAGCTCACCGTGGCCACCGAGGCGAGCAGCAGGAAGCCGATCGCGACCGGTCCGCCGATCACCGAGGTCAGCGCGAGCGCGCCCACCACCACGGCGTTGACCGCGCACAACGTGCGCATCGGCCGCAGTCGGGAGCCGACCAGGTCCGACCAGCGGCCGACCGCGATCCGGGTGCCCGCCGCGACCAGTTGCACGGCCGCGAGCAGGCGGCCGGCGGTGGTCGCGGTCCAGCCGTGCTCGGAGACCAGGTAGTCCGACGCGAAGGACACCACCACGAACTGGGGCACCACCAGCAGCGCGCTCGCCGCGTGTATCCGGTACAGGATCGGCGAGTCGTACGGCGAGGCGGGCCTGCTCGCGCCGGCCGGTGTCTCGGGTCGGGCCGGATCGCGCACGAAGAGCGCGACCAGCGCCGCGCCCAGCACGCACAACACGGCCGGGAAGACCAGGGCGGCCCGAAAGCCCGCGTGGGTACCGATCGGCGGCAGGGCCAGGGCGCCGGCCACCATGCCCAGTGGTTGCGCCATCTGCCGCATGCCCATCGCCAGTCCGCGCTGCTCGGGAGCGAACCAGCCCAGCACGACCCGCCCGCTGGCCGCGTTGACCGCCGCCGAGCACGCGCCCGCCACCGCGAGCCAACCGGCCAACCACACCGCGCCGTCGCCGGCCAGGGCCACCACGATCGCGACTCCGGCCAGCGCAAGGCCCACCGCCATCACCCGCCGCTCGCCCCAGCGATCGGCCGCGGCGCCCCACAACACCAGGGTCAGCAGCAGGCCGAAGGTCGGGCACGCCACGACCGTGCCGGCCTGCGCGAGCGACATGCCCTCGTCCTCGCGCAGCACCGGAACGAGATAGGCGAGGCCGTACAGGAACACGCAACTCGCCAGTTGTGCGCACATCCCGATGGCCAGCATCAGCCAGCGCCGGCTCTCCCCCATCGCGCCACCTCCACGTCGATATCAGTGCACCATACAAGCTTTCTCAGAGCTTGAGACGAGAATCTCGAACTCTGAGACATGGGCGATGGAGCAGCATGGGAACAGGGACCTCAGCACGGTTCACCGCTCCCGGGAGGCTGCATGTTCGACGTCGAGGAATACAAGGTCGGGCCGCGCAACGCGATCACCGATGTGGCCGGTCTGCGGGTCGGACACGCCGCCTACACCGATGCCGGAGCGATGACCGGAACCACCGTCCTGCTCGGCCCGGTCGGCGGCTTCGTGGCCGCGGTGGACGTCCGCGGCGGCGCGCCCGGCACCCGCGAGTTGGACGCGCTCGACCCGCGCAACCTGGTGCCCCGGGTCGAGGCGATCGTGCTCAGCGGCGGCAGCGCGTTCGGCCTGGACGCGGCGGGCGGCGTGGTGGCCTGGCTGGCCGAGCGCGGTCGCGGGTTCCCGGTCGGCACCGAGCCGCATCAGGTGGTGCCGGTGGTACCGGCCGCGTCGTTGTTCGACCTCGGGCGCGGCGGCGACTGGGCCCGACGGCCGGACGCGGCGCTGGGTCGGGCGGCGATCGCGGCGGCGGACGCCGAGCCGGAGCACGCGCCGGTGCCGATGGGCAGTGTGGGCGCGGGCACCGGCGCGATGGTCGGCGGACTGCGCGGCGGGGTCGGCACCGCGAGCGTGGTGCTGCCCGGCGGGGTCACCGTCGCCGCGCTCGCGGTGGTCAACGCGGCCGGCTCGGCGGTGGACCCGACCGGCGGGCTGCCGTACGCGGCCGGTCTCGGCCTGCCCGGCGAGTTTCCGCTCGCCCCGCCCGAACACGCCGAGCACGCCGCCGCGTTGGACCGCGCCGCGGCGTCGGCACGGGTGCCGCCCTCGCTCAACACCACGATCGGGATCGTGGCCACCGACGCGGTGCTGACCAGGTCGCAGGCGCACAAGGTCGCGGGCGTCGCGCACGACGGGCTGGCCCGGGCGATCCGACCGGTGCACACGCTCTACGACGGCGACACCGTCTTCGCGGTGTCCACGGCCCGGGTGCCGCTGCCCACACCCGATCCGAGCACGCCGTACGGGGTCAACGCGGAGGCCGCCGCGCTGACCGTGATCCACGCGGCGGCAGCCGACGTATTCGCCCGGGCCGTGCTGCACGGCGTACTGGCCGCGAAGCGCGGCGGCGAGGTCCCGGCCTACCGGGATCTTTATCCGAATTCCAGCTCCGCGTACGGGCGGTGACGTTCTCGATCTTCGTTTCGGAATGTCGCAAACCCGCCTGAGAACCACCGGCCCGGCTGCCCTATCATCGGCGATTCGACGATGACGTTTCCCCGCTTCCGAAGGGGCCTGGACTAACGGAGCGGTTTGCCGGCATGGGACACGTAGATCATTTCGCGTACGGAGCTGTGACCCCGGGCATCGCCTATCTCATGTCGTGCGTCGGATCGGCTCTCGGGCTGCTCTGCACGACACGGGCGCGCGCGGTGCGCGGTTGGGTTCGGGCACGTTGGTTGGTACTGGGCGCGGCCTCGATCGGTGGCACCGGAATCTGGGTCATGCATTTCATCGGCATGCTCGGATTCTCCGTGCGCGAGACACCGATTCGATACGACGTGGCCAAGACGATGACGTCGCTCGTGCTCGCGGTGGTGGTGGTCGGCATCGGCATGGCGGTCGCCGGTCGGCGCGACGCGGGTGCGGTGGGACTGGTCCTCGGCGGGGTGATCACCGGTGGCGGCGTGGCGAGCATGCACTACATGGGCATGGCCGCGATGAGCCTGGACGGCTCGGTCGAATACGACTCGTTCCGGGTCGGCCTGTCGATCGTGATCGCGGTGGTCGCGGCCACCGCCGCGCTGTGGGCCGCGTTGAACGTGAGCGGATTCGCGGCGACCGGGGGCGCCGCGCTGATCATGGGCCTGGCGGTCAGCGGAATGCACTACACCGGCATGTCCGCGATGAGTGTGCGCACCGAGGGCAGACACGGCATGGCGCACGGTGTGGAGGCCTCCCAATTCCTCGCGCCGTTGATCACCGGGATCAGCCTTTTCACGGTGATCACGTTGTTCGTCGTCGCGCTGTCGCCGTCCGCCGACGAGATCAAGGAAGAGGCGGAACTCGACGCCCGACTGGCCCGCCTGGAGGACAACCGGATCGGTGCGACATCGGCCGCGAACCGGGTCGGCCAACGGGCGTCGCGCCGGCGCGGGGCGGAAAGGGATCCGCGGGACTACTTCCACTCCGGACGCTGATCCTCGGACGCCGATCTTCGGCGCCGACCCGGGGCGTCCCGTCAGGCCCGAGAAAGCGGGAATCCGGAAGCCCGAATTCCGGAACGGGGAAGTCGAACCCGACACGGGGAAGCCGAACGAGGAAGCCGGAATGCGGAATTCCGGCCACCTCGCTCGGCGTCTTCTGCGTCCTCCGCGTCCTCCGCGTCTTTTCCTCCGCCCGGGCGCCGGCTCGACGCGACGACCACGCGCGGACCAGTGCCCGTGAACCGGCGGGGAGCCGTCCCGGGGGCATGGGCCGGGTGGAGCCGTTCGCTACTGCGTCGGTTCCAGGACCGGGCCGAGTGCGGCGATCGCGTCGAACGGTCGTTCCTGGCGATCCCGGCGCCGCGCCGCGAGTCTGCGCCACAGCCCGGGCCGGCGGTCCTCGTCCCCGCGCGCCCGCTTGCGGGCCGTACCCAGCTCGCTCAGCGCCCGGCCCTCGCCGAGGCGGTCGCCGACCTGCCCGAACAGGGTCGCGGCCTGCTCGTGCGCGTCGGCCGCCTCGTCGAACCGCCGGAGCTGCTGGAGCGCGGCCCCGAAGCTGTTCAGCGCCTGGCCCTCGCGGTGCCGGTCGCCGAGCTTCTCGAACAGGGTCGCGGCCCGCTCGTGCGCGTCGGCCGCCTCGTCGAACCGCCGCACCTGGTGCAACGCGGCCCCGAGGCAGTCCAGCGCCCGGCCTTGCCGGTGCAGGTCGTCGAGTTCGGTGAACAGGGTGGCGGCCTGCCGATGCGCCTCGATGGCGTCGCCGAACCGCCGCACCTCCTGAAGGGCAAACCCGAAGTTGTTCAGGGCCTGGGCCTCGCGGTGGTGGTCGTCGAGTTCGGTGAACAGGGCGGCGGCCTGCCGATGCGCCTCGATGGCCTCATCGAACCGCCGCACCTCCTGAAGGGCGATGCCGAGGTTGTTGAGGGCCTGGGCCTCGCGGTGGTGGTCGTCGAGTTCGGTGAACAGGGCGGCGGCCTGCCGATGCGCCTCGATGGCCTCATCGAACCGCCGCGTCTCCTGGAGAGCGGTGCCGAGGTTGTTGAGGACCTGGGCCTCGCGGTGCCGGTCGTCGAGATCGGCGAACAGGGCGGCGGCCCGCCGATGGGCGTCGATGGCCTCGTCGAACTTCGCCACCTGCTGGTAGGCGGTACCGAGATTGCCCAGCGCCTGGCCCTCTCCGTGGTGGTCGGCCTGCTCCCGGCAGATGACGAGGTCTTCCTGGTGGGCATCGATGGCCTCGTCGAACCGCCGCACGTACTGGAGGGCGGTGCCGAGGTTGTTCAACGCCCGTCCCTCGCCGTTACGGTCGCCGAGTTCGCGGCAGATGACGAGGTCTTGCTGATGGCTCATGATCTCTCCCGACGCGTCGCGGACTTCCATCCCGACCGCCCTCCCCCACGACGGTGGGCGACAGCGTGGTCCGGGCGGTATCCCTACACATGGACAACTTCAGTAACACGTGTCTCACGGAGCGTGGCAACCGCACCGACGTCTGAAGGACCAACCGAGTGGCGGATTCGACTACATGGCCGATATGCCCGATATGTCCGATTCTTCTCGCCATATACCTCCGATGCCACGACGGGCCGCCGCCGGGCGTCAAGAGGGCGTCACGCCGGCATCGCACCGGCAGCACCTCGGCCACAGCGGCACCGCGCCGGCGGCGCGTCGAACTCGCGTCGCACCACGCCGTACCGCGCTGCGCCGCGCCGCGCCCGTCGAGGCCGCCCGGCCCGCGACCGCGCTCGACGAGCGGGCGTCGGCCGCAGCCAAGACGCTTGATTGCGTCAATGATTTGGCGCAGACTCGCACGACGTCTCAACCAGCGCCAACGCGTCGGCGCACGTCGGCGCGTGGTCAGGAGGAATGCGATGCCGATCCCCGTGCCCCTGGACGAGTATCCGGTCCACCAGGTCCCGCTGTTCCACAGCGAGGTCGGCTCGACCGACCGGAACTTCTACGACCGCTGCATCATGCACGCCTACGACCGCGCGGGCGGCGTCCAGATCGCGACCGGCCTGGGGGTCTATCCGAACCTGGGCGTGATCGACGCGTACGTGGTGATCCGCAGGGACGGCCGCCAGCACGCGGTGCGGATGTCCGGCGCGCTCGGCCCGGATCGGCTCAAGCAGGAGGTCGGGCCGTACCGGATCGAGGTCCTGGAGCCGCTGGCCAGCGTCCGCGTGGTGTGCGACGCGCCGGACCAGGGCATCTCGATCGACCTCACCTTCACGTCGCCGTTCGCGCCGCTGCCGGAACCTCGACACGTGCAGCGCAGCGACTTCAAGCCACTCCTGGACGCGTCGCGCTTCGTGCAGATCGGCGACTGGACCGGCACGGTGACCCTGGACGGCGAGGAGATCGCGGTCACCCCGCAGACCTGGTCCGGCTCGCGCGACCGCTCGTGGGGCATCCGCCCGTCGGGCGAGGCACCGCCGGCCGGGCGGCCCGCGCAGACCGCCGGGTTCTGGTGGAACTGGATCCCGATCCACCTCGGCGACCAGGCGCTGATGATCATCGCGCAGGAGTCGGCCGAGGGGCACCGCTTCCTGACCGAGGCGATCCGGATCTTCCCGATCGCCGACGGGAAGGCGCCCGAGCAACTCGGCTGGCCCGAGTTCGACGTGCGTTACACGTCCGGCACCCGGATGCCCGAGGGTGCCGCGATCCACCTGACCGACCGCAAGCGCAACGCGCTCACGTTGCACCTGGACAACCACGGGTACATCGCGCTCAATGTCGGCGCGGGCTACGGCGGCGACCCGGACTGGGGCCACGGCCAGTGGAAGGGCGAGGACTACCTCGACGGCGCGGTGTACGAGCAGAAGGACCCCGAGGTGGCCAGGCGCATCCCGTTCAGCGTGATCGACCACGTCGCCTCCGCCCGACTCACCGGCCCCGACGGCGCGTTGCTCGCCGAGGGTGTGGGCATCTTCGAGCACGGCACATTCGGTCGGCACGACCCGTCGGGCTTCACCGGGTGGGACTCGGTCGCCCCGTAGGCGAACCGCCGGCGTCGGGCACCCGCACACGTGTCGGGGCCCGACGCCGGCGAGGGCGAGAGGGCGAGAGCGAGAGCGAGGGCGAGAGCGGCGGATTTTACCGACATCTCGCCGCTGACGCCCCCAAAACGCTCAGGTTGCGGAAATACCGAGACAGTTCGCGATACCCATAGGCGCGGGACCGGTGTCACTCACTCCCGTGGCCCGCCGACCGCCGGGCCGTGCACGCGAGTCCTCCCGCGCGCCCGGCCCGGCAGGTCTCGGCCGGATCGAAGTCGCCGCCGGATCCGAATCGCCGCGGCGCGCTCAGTCGTCGGCGAGGAACGCGCTCAGCCGCTCGGTCGTCTCGATCCACTCCTCGACCAGGGACAGGACGACCTCCTGCGTCGGCCGCACCCGGTCGAGCATGCCCACGACCTGGCCCACCGGCCAGCCGTTGAGCTCCTTGTTCTTCGTCCGGGTGAACCGCCGGGACGCCGCGTTGTAGATGATGCCCTGGAGCGGCATCGGCAGCGGGTCGGGATTCGCCGGGTCCTCCCACGCCTCGGTCCACGCGCTCTTGAGCTGGCGGGCCGGCTTGCCGGTCATCGCCCGCGAGCGCACGGTGTCGGTGGACCTGGCCTCCAGCAGGTTCTGTACGGCCACCTCGTGGGTGTCCGCCTCGGCGACGGTGAGCCACAGACTCCCCGTCCACACCCCCTGCGCACCGAGCGCCAGTGCGGCGGCCATCTGCCGACCACCGCCGATGCCGCCGGCCGCGAGCACCGGGACGTCCGGGCCGACCGTGTCCACCACCTGCGGGATGAGCACCATCGTGGAGATCTCGCCGCAGTGCCCGCCGGCCTCGGTGCCCTGCGCGACCACCACGTCCACGCCCGCCTCGACCTGCTTCTGCGCATGCCGGGGGCTGCCGCACAGCGCGCCGACCAGGACGCCCGCCGCGTGGCACGCGTCGATGATGTCGGCCGGCGGCGGGCCGAGCGCGTTGACGAACATCTTGACCAGCGGGTGCTTGAGCGACACCTCGATCTGCGCGCGCGACTCCAGGTCCACGTTCAGCCCGGCGGCCTTGACCGGCTTGTCCGTCAACTCGGCGGGCAGCGCCGGGATCCCGTGGTGCTCCAGCAGTTCGTCGACGAACTTCCAGTGCTGCTCCGGGATCAGCTTCTCCAGATTGCTCGGCAGCGCGGCGTCGCCGCCGCCCTTGCCGATGTACGCCATCGGGATCGCCAGGTCGACGCCGTAGGGCTTGCCGTCGGTGTGCTCGTCGAGCCAGGCCAGCTCGATCTCCAGTTGCTCGGGATCGAACGCGAGCGCGCCGAGGACGCCGAAGCCGCCGGCTCGGCTGACCGCCGCGACCACGTCACGGCAGTGGGAGAACGCGAAGATCGGGAAGTCGATCCCGAGCCTCGCGCAGATGGGGGGCTTCATCGCCAGAACCTCCGGTCACCGGGTGAAGGCCCCAGAATAGGAAGGCTCCTTGACCAAATCAAGGTCAAGGAGCCTTACCATTTGCCGGTCGACACCTCGCTCGACACCTCGCTCGACACCTCGGCCGTCGCGCCGAGCCGGGTTCCCGCGCGATGTCGCCGGTGCGGCGCGGGGCCGCTAGGGCTTGTCCGCGCCCACCGCCCACATCGCGAAGTACTGCGCCGCGGCGCCGTACGCCTGCGCCAGCGCGACCTTCGCGCCGTCCACCTGGTGCTCCCCGGCCGCGCCCCGCACCTGGAGGGCCGCCTCCAGGAAGCGCAGCATGCCGGACGCGCCGATCGGGTTGGAGGACAACACGCCGCCCGACGGGTTCACCGGGAAGTCGCCGTCGAACGCGGTCTCACCGCGGTCGACCATCTTCCAGCCCTCGCCCACGGGCGCGATGTCGTGGCCCTCCAGCCACATCGGCTCGTACCAGGAGAACGGCACGTACAACTCGGCCACGTCGATCTGCCGGCGCGGGTCGGTGATCCCGGCCTGCCGGTAGACGTCCCACGCGCAGTCGACGCCCGCCTGCGGGCGGATCGGGTCGCGGCCGTTGAACGAGGACGGCTCGGAACGCATCGAGGTGCCCAGGATCCAGGCCGGGGCCCGGCCGTCGGCCGCCGCCGCGTCGCCGCCCGCCTCGTCGGTCAGCACGATCGCGCCGGCGCCGTCCGAGGACGGGCACGACTCCAGGAAGTGCAGCGGGTCCCACATCATCGGCGACTCGCGGACCTTGTCGATCGAGATGTCCTTGAGTTGCAGGTGCGCGTACTGGTTGCGCAGCGCGTTCTGCCGGTCCTTGACCGCCACCTGCCAGCCGATGTGCTCGGGCGCCCCGGACTTTTGGATGTAGGCCCGAATCCAGGGCGCGAACGCGCCGCCCGCGCCGATCGATCCGGACTTGCCGCCGCCCAGGCCGAATTGCGCGTTGCCCTCGGACTGCTTCTCCCACGCGACGGCCAACACCCGCTTGTGCACGCGACTGCTGATCAGGTGCGAGGCGACGATCGCGGTGGACCCACCCACGCTGCCCGCGGTGTGCACCCGAAACACCGGCTTCCCGGCCCCGCCGAGCGCGTCCGCGAGGTAGAGCTCGGGCTTCATCACACCCTCGAAGATGTCGGGCGCCTTCCCGATCACCACCGCGTCGATGTCGCTCCAGGTCATCCGCGCGTCGTCGAGCGCGCGCTGGGCGGCCTCGCGGACGAGGCCCGCGATGGACAGGTCGTCCCGCCGCTTCTTGTGCTTGGTCTGGCCGATGCCGACGACGGCAACGCGCTCATGGGTCATCGGTTGTCACCTTCCAGGACACAGACGAGGTTCTGCTGGAGTGCCGGACCGGACGTGGCGTGCCCGAGCGTGCGCGAGTGGCCGTCGACCAGGATCCGGTCGGCGGCGGCGGCGATCCGGACCAGGCCGGTGGCCATCAGCGGGTTGCCGGTGAGCGCGCCGCCGGAGGGGTTGACCAGCACGTCGTCGGCCAGGCCCAGGGACTGCCGCAGGATCACCTCCTGCGCGGTGAACGGAGCCATCAGCTCGGCCACCTCGACGCCCGCCACACCACCGGCGCGCTCGGCGGCGATCCGGGTCGAGGGCGAGTCGGTCAGGTCGCGCAGCGCCGGGTTGTGCACCTCGCTGCGGTGGTCGAGGCCGGTGATCCAGGCCGGACGCCCGGTCAGTTCGGCCGCGCGCGGACCGCGGACGAGCACCACCGCGCACGCGCCGTCCGAGATCGGCGGCAGGTCGCTCTTGCGCAGCGGGTTGCGCAGGTAGGCCTCGGCGAGCAGCTTGTCCACGTCCTGCTCGGCGTTGCGCACCTGCTGTTTGGGATTGCCCGCCGCGTCGCGCCGCGAGCGGGCGGCGATCTCGGCGAGTTCGCGTTCGGTGGTCTTGCCCGACTCGATCAGCCGCCGGGCCTGGAGCGCGGCCAGCGAGACCGGGTCCAGACCGAGCGGCGCGAGGTAGTACGGGTCGAGTTCCTGCGGGTAGATCGCGGCCGGGTCGCCGGTGGAGGACTTGCCCGAGCCCATCGCCACCGCGATGTCGATGTCGCCGTGCTTGAGCCGCACCCAGGCCTCGTACATCGCCCACGCGCCGTCCATCTCCACGTGCGACTCGTGGATCGGCGGCCACGCGCCCATCGCGTCCAGGTTGGGCACGAACGAGAACGTGCCGCCGGAGATGTAGTCGCACGAGCCCTGGCAACTGAACCCGATGTCGGAGCGCTTGAGGTCGACCTTGCCCAGGGCCTCGTCCACGACCATCAGCAACATCTCGGTCTCGGTGAGCTCCTGCCGGCGCACCGCCGGGAGCTGCGCGGTCGCGACGATCGCGATGTCGCTGTCCTGCCGCACTGCCGTCTCCCTTGTCTCGCCCGCCTCTTGGCCGGTCCGGCCGGTGCCGTCCGCGTTGTGACGCGCCGTCATCAGAACACCCGGTTCATGTACTGCTCGGCGGGCTCGTCCGGCTCGCCGGTGTGCCGCCAACCCTTGACGAAGCCCGAGACCGTGCCCCAGCCCTTGCTGGTGATCTCCGCCGCGTCCCGCTCGGCTTCGGGCATCCACTCCGCCTGGACCCGCATGCCGACCCGGATCTCGGACACCGGGATGTCCAGGATCTGCTGCTGCGCGATCACCATCTCGTCGCCTTCGAGCACGACGGAGGCCCGCGCGAACGGCTCGGTCTCCTTCTGCCCGGGGTAGGGCGTGGGGGTGATGATCGTGTAGTTGGACACCACGCCCCGGTCCGGCAGCACCTCGTCCAGCTCGGGGCCGAGCAGGATGGCGTCCACCGAGCAGTAACCCCGGCCCAGGAACACGCGGTTGCACTGCGGGCAGCGCTGGCCGGTGAGCCGGCCGGCCCGCAGGTTGTTCGCGTAGCGGACCAGGGTGGGCGAGAGCACGTCGGTGTAGGTGATCTTGGAGAAGTACTCCATCGTGGTCACCTCCTGCGCCTCGCCGGGCTCCCCCGCCGGGGTCTCGGCGCTCTCGCCCGGCACGAAGCAGACGATGTCGTCGATCCGGCCGACGGGCTCGTCGCGCCAGCGCGGCGCGACCCGCATGCCGGTGCTCACCGCGTCCTCGCCGCCGGCGTCCAGCACGTGCACCAGGTCGGTGTCCGCGCCGTCCAGCCGCACCAGCACGAAGGCGAACGGCCGGTCCAGCGGGTGCGATTCGATCGGTTCGGCGACCCAGGTCCAGGACCGGACGGTGCCGGCCGGACCCACCTCGACGAAGTCGTGCGCGAGCTCGTTCCCGGTCTCCGGGTCGTACTCCATGGGCGGCACGATCACCCGCTCACCGGAGCGGATCCCGACGATGCGACGGGCGGTCAGCTCCGAGAAGAAGCGGCCCATGACCGGTCCGAGTGTGCGCTTGTAGGGGAACTGGATAGTACTGACGGTCTGTGTCGACACGGTCATCCTCTCGGCCTGGGAACGAGGTCGGCCACCGGCCGAACGATAGGTAAGGTTCCTTGACGAGGTCAATGGATGGCGAAAACATGTTCTCGTACGGCGACGCCTTCGGCGTCCGCCACGGTCCGCCGCCGTCCGTCATCGTCCACCGCCTCCGAGGGGAAGCCGCAGATGTCGTACGACCTGCCCGCCGCGCTGCACCGCCCGGTATTCGTCCCCGATCTGCTCCTGCACGCGCTGACCAGGCACGCCGACAAGCCGGCCGTCTACCTGACCGACCGACCGGCGGGCGAGGACGTCTTGACGGCGCGTCAGGTCCGCGACGAGATCAGCCGGTACCAGCAGGCGTACGCGTCGCAGGGCGTGGTCAAGGGCACCATGGTCTCGGTGCTGTCCGCGAACCGGCCCGAGGTGTTGTTCGCGACCGGCTGCAACATGCTGACCGGCTGTCGCGCGACGCCGCTGCACCCGATGGGTTCGCTGGAGGACCACGCGTACGTGCTGGCCGACGCCGGTGTCGAGGCGCTGATCTACGACCCGGGACCGTACGGCGAGCGGGCCGCGGCGCTGAAGGAGCGGCTGCCGCACCTGAAGCTGCTCGCCTTCGGGCCGACCGCGGACGGGCTCGGGGTCGATCTGCTCGCGCTGGCCGCCAAGTTCGAGCCGGGTGCGATCACGCCGCCGGAGGTGAGCGCCGAGGACGTCTCGGGCTACGCGTACACCGGCGGCACGACGGGGCGGCCCAAGGGCGTGATGTCCACGTACCGTTCCGGGGTGACCCTGCCGACCATCCAACTCGCCGAGTGGGACTGGCCGGACGAGGTGCGCTTCCTGGTCGCGACGCCGCTGTCGCACGCGGGCATGTCGGCCTTCATCCCGACGCTGCTGCGCGGCGGCTCGATCGTGGTGTTGCCGCACTTCGATCCGAAGCAGGTGCTCGCGGCGATCGAGAAGTACCGGATCACCGCGACGATGCTGGTGCCGACCATGCTGTACGTACTGCTGGACCACCCCGACCTGGACAAGCACGACCTGTCCAGCCTGGAGACCGTGTTCTACGGCGCCTCCGCGATGTCGCCGGCGCGGCTCAAGGAGGGTATCGAGCGGCTGGGCCCGATCTTCTTCCAGTACTACGGTCAGGCCGAGTGCCCGATGACGATCACCGTGCTGCGCCGGGACGAGCACGACCCGAACGACCCGGCGCGCCTCGCCTCGTGCGGTCGGCCGGTCCCGTACCTGACGGTGCGGCTGCTCGACGACGACCTGAACGAGGTGGCCCAGGGCGAGCCGGGCGAGATCTGCGTACGCGGGCCGCTGGTGATGGCGGGCTACCTGAACAAGCCCGAGCAGACCGAAGAGGCGCTGCGTGGCGGGTGGTTGCACACCGGGGACATCGCGCGGGCGGACCCGGACGGCTTCCTGACCATCGTGGACCGCAAGAAGGACATGATCATCACCGGCGGCTTCAACGTCTTCCCACGCGAGGTCGAGGACGTGATCTCGGCGCATCCGGCGGTGGCGGCGGTCGCGGTGGTCGGCGTGCCGGACGACAAGTGGGGCGAGGCGGTCAAGGCGGTCGTGGTGCTCCGGCCGGGCCTGGAGGTGGATCCGGCGGAGCTGATCGCGCTGGTGAAGGAGCGCAAGGGCGCGGTACAGGCCCCCAAGTCGATCGACTTCGCCGATGCGATTCCGCTGTCGCCGCTGGGCAAGCCGGACAAGAAGACGCTGCGGGCCCGGTATTGGGGGGAGGGCGGGCGGCAGGTGAACTGAGTCGGGGCACCGGGGCGGGGCCTTCCGTGGGTGTGGCGCGTTGCGCGCGTGTCGCGCGTTCCGGTGGAAGGCCCAACTCGGCGTAGGGTCCGGCCCTGGGCCCGGCCACGGACTACTTCGCGCCCGTGTTCGCGTCCGCGTTCGGCTTCGCGTTCGCGTTCGTGTTCGCGTTCACACGCTCGGCGAGGAAGTCCTCCCAGGTGCGGGTACCGAGTGTGGCGCCTTCCAGGGTCAGGTTCTCGCCGGCGCGGTACGCCCGACCGGCCTTTCCCGGGAAGCGCACCGGCATCATCGGCCGACGCCGGCCGCGCGCCCGCAGGTAGCCGCGGCTCAGCTCGCGCATCCCGTACACCTTCGGGCCGGCCAGGTCCCGCACCAGCCCGGCCGGCTCGCCGAGTGTCAACTCGACCAGCCGCTGGGCCACGTCGCGCGTGTCGACCGGCTGGAGCCGGACCCCGCCCGGCACCGGTACCACCGGCAGCTTGGTCATCTTGTCGACGGCGGTCAGCATCAGGTCGTGGAACTGGGCGGCGCGCAGCGTGGTCCACGGCAGACCCGACTCGGCCACCGCCCGCTCGGCGCCGAACTTGGCCTTGAAGTAGCCGAGTGGGACGCGGTCGGCGCCGATCACCGAGATGTAGACGAGGTGCCGTACGTCGGCGTCCTTCGCGGCCCGGACCAGGTTGCGGGTGGCCTCGTCGTCACCCTTGGGGCCGCCGGCCAGGTGCAGAACGGTGTCCACGCCGGCCACCGCCGCTTCGACGCCCTCGTTCTCGAGCAGGTCGGCGGTCACGTACTCGACGCCTTCCGCGGCCGGGCCGCCGGTGCGGCTGAGCACCCGGATGTGGTGGCCCGCGTCGCGCAGCAGCGGGACGACCAGGCGGCCCAGGGTGCCTGTACCGCCGGTG
The DNA here is from genome assembly GCF_053594475.1 of Embleya sp. NPDC001921. Classification (NCBI taxonomy): domain Bacteria; kingdom Bacillati; phylum Actinomycetota; class Actinomycetes; order Kitasatosporales; family Streptomycetaceae; genus Embleya; species Embleya sp. NPDC001921. The sequence goes on along the minus strand of NZ_JBSFEO010000058.1, from coordinate 48,184 downwards.
ACCAGGATCGACTTCGTCATGACAGCTCCCGTTGTGCGGACCGGGCTCGGTTCCCGGTCTGGGTGGAGCCCCGATGGGCTCCTGCCTCCATGACGGAAGGGCCGGAAAAAGTGTGACGGAGTGATCGGGGTCGGGTTCCACGGCGGACCCCGGACGGGCGGACGGGCGGGTTCGGCGGACGAAGCCGGACATGGCGGCCGGGCGGACGTCGGGCACTGTCCACAGGCTGTGCATGAAATCTGGGGATCAGTGGTGCTCGGGTGTGCGGAAGCCGCCCGGGCGACTCCGCGCACCGCTCGCAACCGGCCCGACATGGCGCACGCGCACGTGCGACCGACGTCGGACGGGGTGCGCCGTCGCTTCGCCGAGCAGCGCCGAAGGGCTGACCTGTGGATACCTGGGTGCCTATCATCGACCGATGAGCACTGTGGTGATCATCGGTGTGGGCGACATGGGTCGGCGGCTGGCGGCGGGGCTCGTCGAGGGGGGCCGGGTTCGGCGGATTGTGGTCGCCGGGCGGTCGCAGGGCACGGTGGATGCCGTGGCGAAGAGCATCGGTGGCGCGCCGGGTTGCGTGGTCGAGGGGGTTCGGCTCGATGCGCTTCGGGTCGACGATGTCGCGGAGTTGCTCGGGCGGACTCGGCCCGATCTGGTCGTGCAGTGCGCCGCCCTGCGTGGGCCGTGGGCGCTGGCCGATCGTGCGGACGCCACGGCGCGAGGGATCGTCGCCGCCGGGCTCGGCCTGCGGCTGCCCTACCAACTGCCCGTCGTGCTGGGCGTCATGCGCGCCGCGCGGGCCGCCGGCCATGCCGGTCCCATCGCGAACCTGTCGTTCCCGGACGTCACCGGGCCGATCCTCCGATGCCTGGGCCTGGCTCCGACGCTCGGGCTGGGCAACGTCGGGATGATGCTGGGCCGGGTGCGTACCGCACTGCACGCGGCCCGCCCGCACGCCGAGCCGCCGCTGATCCGCGTCCTCGGCCACCACTCCCAGGTCTTCGACGTGATGCAGGCCCTCGAGCCGGCCGACCCGGACGAACGCTGCCGCGTGTACCTCGACGAGGACGGGCGCCGCGAGGACGCACTCGCCTACCGAGCACCCGCGCTGGCACCGGGAGTTCGCTACAACCCGGTCACCTCGGAGGCCGCCCTTCCGGTATTGGAGGCCCTGTTGCCGGGAGCGGCCCCGCTGCGCTGGTCCACCCCCGCACCCAACGGCCTGCCCGGCGGCTACCCGGTACGGATCGCCGACGGCTCGGTCACCCTCGACCTGCCGACCGGTGTCACCGCCGAGGAGTCGATCATGTACAACGAACGCATGGGCCGCCGGGACGGCGTCGAGCGCATCGACGAGGACGGCACCGTGCACTTCACCGCGGCCTGCCACGAAGCGGTGGCCGATTTCGCCCCGGACCTCGCCGAACCCCTGCCGATCGCCGACCTCCGGGCCCGAGCCGCTCGCCTCGACGCGGTTCTCGCATAGCGACACCCGCCACGCTCGGCCCGCGCGAGGACTGCGCACGACCGGCCCGCCCCGACCGCCGTCCCCACGGCTTGGTACAACCACCGCCTTCCCGAACCACCGCCGTAGGCCCGAGCCGCCGTAGACCCCAGCCGCCATGGACCCGCCTCGCCGTGGACCGAACCACCGTGCGGACCCGACCTCGTCATGAACCCGACCCAGCCGTGGCCGAACCACCCCCGCGGGTCGGGCATCCCCCGCTCCGGGCACACCCCGTACGAACCGGAGGAGCCCGCGGCCGCCGAGCAGGGCCCGGTGGCGGGGCGCCGTGCCGACGCCCCGCCCGGCCGCTACCAGCGCCGGTGCGGCGAATCCCGGTGTGGGCAAGGGACGCGCAGTCGTCCGACGACGACGCCGCGTCGGCCCCGGCACACCGAGGCCGCCGGTTTCCGCTCGGGACCGGCCAGCGCCGGATCCTGTCGCAGGATCGCGGCCTGGAGTTCGCGCAGCCGAGGCCCCGGGTCCAGGCCCAACTCCTCCGCGCACAATCGCCGACCGGCCTCCAATACCGCCAGCGCCTCCGCCTGTCGGCCCGATCGGTAGAGAGCCAGGGCGAGTTGCGCCCTCGGTCGCTCGCGCAGCGGGTACTCCCGGACCAATACCATCAGGTCGCCGATCACCGACGCGTGTGCGCCGAGCGCGAGTCGGCACTCGGCCGCCTCCTCCGACAGGCCGGCGCGCTCCTCGGCCAGCCGCGCCCGTTCGGCCTGGGCCACCTCGTGATCGACCAACTCGGCGAACGGGTCACCCGACCACAACGCCACCGCCGCGCGGAAGAGTTCGTCGGCCCGACCGTACGCCCCCGCCGCACTCGCGGCCCGCGCCGCCTCGGCCAGCCGACGCCACCGGCCGGTGTCCAGCCCCCCGACCGGCACCTCCAGGGCGTAGGAGTCATCGCGCGTAGTCAATACCCGAAAGGGCGCCCGCCGCCCGGGCTCCAACACCCGGCGCAGGCCGGAAAGATACGCGTGCAACGTGGATCGCGCGCCGGGCGGCGGACGCCCGTTCCACAACTCCTCGGCCAGCCGGTCCACCGGGACCGCCACCCCGGGCCGCAGCAACAGCAGGGTCAACAACTCCCGTTGCCGCCTCGGTCCGATGTTCAACTCGCACCCGTCGGGGCCCAAAACGCGGGTCGGCCCCAACACATGGAAGGACAAGCCCCCCGATTCATCGTTGCGCGGTGGCTCCCCAACCTGCCCGCGCGACGGAATCCCCCTCGTCATATGGAAAGTGACGACACCTCAGGACATCGGGTTCCGTTCCCGCGCCGAGTCGAGGGACCCTCAGGCTCTTTCCGGCCCGCCCGGGTTCGGCGGCCGGCTCGAAGAACTCGTCGCCCGACCGATCACGCCAGGATCCCGTCGCCGATCCGGCGAGCCCGGACGCGCTCGTGCACCCGGGCGAGTCGGCCCACCCGGCTGCGTCGCCCCGCCACACGCGGTCGGCCCCGTCCCCACCCATCGGCCCACCCGCGATGTCGGTGCCATCCCGTAGTCTGCCGGACCCGGCCGCGTCCCCTCCCCGCCCGCAGACACGCGGTCCGGTCCGATCCGGACACCCGCCCTGGTCCGCCATCGAAGAGCCGAAGAGCTACGGAGCCGCATGATCAACGACATCGTCATCACCGGCGCGCGCGAGAACAACCTCAAGGACGTCTCGCTGCGCATCCCGAAGAACCGCATCGTCGTCTTCACCGGTCCGTCCGGATCCGGCAAGTCCTCGATCGTCTTCGACACCGTCGCCGTCGAGTCGAAGCGGCAGCTCAACGAGACCTTCTCGGCGTTCGAACGCAAGTTCCTGCCCCGCTACGAACGCCCGCACGCCGACGCGATCGAGAACGTGTCCCCGGCCATCGTGGTGGACCAGAAGCCGATCGGGTCCAACTCGCGCTCGACGGTCGGCACGATGACCGACATCAACCCGCTCCTGCGGGTGCTCTTCTCCCGCGTCGCCGAGCCCTCGGCCGGCACGCCCGGGATGTACTCGTTCAACGACCCCGGCGGCATGTGCACCACGTGCGACGGCATCGGTCGGACCGTACGGGCCGACTACACCCGCCTGCTGGATCGGTCCAAGTCGATCAACGACGGCGCGTTCCTGCTCGGCCTGCTGGCCGTCGGGCTCTACCAGGCGTCCGGCCTGTTCGACAACGACAAGCCGATCGCCGACTACACCGATGCCGAGTTCGCACTGCTGACCCGAGGCGACCCGGACCGGGTGATCAAGTTCAAGTGGGTCACCCCGGACGGCACGGCCAACGTGACCTTCGAGGGCCTGTACACCCGCTTCGACCGGCTCTACCTCAATCGCGACACCTCCTCGCTCAGCGCCAAGACCCGCGAGACGGTGGAGACCTACCTGACCGAGGGCCCGTGCCCGGACTGCGCCGGCGCCCGACTCAACCCGGCCGTTCTCGCCGCGCGCATCCACGGACTCAACATCGCCGACTACTGCGCGCTCGAAGTGGGCGACCTGATCGAGGTGTTGGCCCGGATCGAGGACCCGATCGGCGGCCCGGTGGCCGCGGCGGCCGCCGCGGCGCTGCGGCGGATCGTCGACATCGGCCTGTCCTACCTCAGCCTGGACCGGGAGACCTCGACGTTGTCCGGCGGCGAGGGGCAGCGGCTCAAGATGGTCCGCCACCTGGGCTCCAGCCTCACCGGCATGACCTACATCTTCGACGAGCCCAGCGTCGGCCTGCACCCGCGCGACGTGCACCGCCTGAACGAACTCCTGGTCGCACTGCGGGACAAGGGCAACAGCGTGCTGGTCGTCGAGCACGACCCGGACGTGATCGCGGTCGCCGACCACGTGATCGACATGGGCCCGCACGCCGGCTCGCACGGCGGCGAACTGGTCTTCGCGGGCACGGTCAAGGAGCTGATCGAGTCGGACACGCTCACCGGCCGCTTCCTGAACCGGGGCACGGTGGTCAAGACCGACTACCGCAGCCCCACCGGGCACATCCCGGTGCGCGGCGCGGATCTGCACAACCTCAAGCACGTCGACGTGGACATCCCCACCGGCGTACTGACCGTGTTCACCGGCGTCGCGGGCTCCGGCAAGAGCACCCTGGTATCCGAGGTGTTCACCGCCGCGCACCCCGGCACGATCGTCATCGACCAGGCCGCGATCGCGGCCAACTCCCGTTCCACCCCCGCCAGTCACATCGGCATCATGGACCCGATCCGGGCCTTGTTCGCGAAGGCGAGCGGGCAGAAGCCGGGCCTGTTCAGCTTCAACTCGGCGGGCGCCTGCCAGGCCTGCCAAGGGCGCGGCTCGGTCACCGTGGAGATGGCCTTCATGGACCCGGTGACCACGATCTGCGAGCGCTGCGAGGGTCGTCGCTTCGACGACAAGGTGCTGGAGTACCCGCTGCGCGGCAAGTCGATCATCGACGTGCTGGCGCTCACCGTCGAGGACGCGCACGAGTTCTTCACCGAGAAGCGCATCCGGCCGCACCTGGCCGCGCTCGTCGAGGTCGGCCTGGGCTACGTCACGCTGGGCCAGCCGCTCAGCACGCTCTCCGGCGGCGAGCGGCAACGACTCAAGCTGGCGGGCGAGTTGCACAAGACCGGCAGTGTCTACGTGCTGGACGAGCCGACCACAGGCCTGCACATGTCCGACGTGGACACCGTGATCGCGCTGCTGGACCGGCTGGTGGACGGCGGCAACACGCTCCTGGTGATCGAGCACAACCTGGACGTGGTCGGCCGCGCGGACTGGGTGATCGACCTGGGCCCGGACGGCGGCAAGCACGGCGGAACGGTGGTCTTCGAGGGCACCCCCGAGCAACTCCTGCTCGCCGAGCACTCGTTGACCGGCGAGTTCCTGCGCCGCAACCTCGACCGGGACGCGACCGGACGGTAGACGGGGCCGGACCCCTCCGGCCTCGGATCCGGAACCGGCCTTCGATCCATCCATGACGTGCCGAGGCGAGGGTGCGCAACTCGGTCCGCACACACCGAGATTGCCCACCCTCGCCTCATGCGTGTGATGAACCCGCGCGGCGAGTCGTCCAGTTGATCGGTACTGGACAACGCTCCAAAGGGTCGCGACCCTTGCCGGTATGACCGGCGTTTCAGGGGAAATCACCGATCTGGCGCACCATGTGACCTGCCCGGCGGAGTTCGGCGAGGGCATCGCGTCGGCCCTGGGCCGGGTGGTGGAGTTCGACGGCCGGCGTCTGCTGGGCATCGCCCCCGAGGGCGTCGTGCCGTCCTTCCACCTCGGCCGGGACAGCCACGGGGACTGCCGTCGGCTCTTCGAACGGGACCTGTACGGCTTTCGCGACCTGCAGCGTGCCCCGTGCCCCGCCCGTGTGCTCGGCGGCGACGGAGCCCTCGCCCGGGACTGCGGCCCGCTCCCGCACGACGAGATGGGGCCGCCCGGGGTGATCAGCGAGATGCGCATCGCGATCGGCACCGGCCGGACCCTGTTGGCCGGCCTCGTCCTGCTGCGCCGGCGCCCGCATCGCCCGTTCGCCGACCGGGAGGCGGATCGGGTCGGCCGGCTCGTGCCGATGATCTCGCAGGCGCTGCGCCGGCCCGTGCCCGCCGTCCCGCCCACGAGTACGCCGCTGCCGCCGGGCGTCGTCGTCCTCGATCGTCGCGGTCACCCCGACACGATCAGCGCCGCCGCGTACTCGTGGTTCGTGGAACTGGCCGGCGCGTCGCCCGTATGTCGCGACTCGGGCCTGCCCCATGTGGTGGTCCAGACCGGCCTGACCGCCGCCGCCCGGTCCGAAGCGGCCACGTGCCTGCAGACGCCGACCGGGCGATGGCTCCACCTGCACGGCTCCGCGTTGGACGACACGCGCACCGTCGTCGTCCTCCAACAGGCCACCGCGCGCCAGATCCTGCCGGCGCTCGCGCTGCGCCACGCCTTCACCCGGCGGGAGTGCGAGGTCCTGGACCTGGTGGCGCGAGGATGCCCCGACAAGCACATCGCCTCGGCGTTGGGCATCTCCCGCCACACGGTCAACGACCATCTCAAGTCCCTGTTCGCCAAGGCCGGCGTGCACCGTCGGGACGAACTCGTCGCGCGGCTCCTGAGCTGACCACCGGCCCGCCGGCGGCGCCCTACCGCCGATCGCTGAAGCGGATGTCCAGGCTGCGCAGGTAGGTCTGCAGGCCCGCGTCCTGGATCGGGATCAGATGCGCGGGGCTGCCGGACTCGTTGTGGTGGGCGTGCCACTTGCCGGGCGGTGTGACGAACGCGCCGCCCGGCTCCCAGTCCACCCGCTGCGGGTCGAGGATCTCGCCGCGCTCGTCCAACCGGTCGCCGAGCAGCGTGAAGCAGCCCGGCTCGCAGTCCAGGATCAGGTCCAGGGCGACCGACTGGTGCCGGTGCGGGCGCTGGATCTGGTCCACCGGGAGCAGGCCGAACATCGCCCACAGGGTGTGCGTGACGGTCAGCGTCTGGTCCTGGTCGATCGTGTTCAGGAGCACGCTGACCCGGTTCTTGGCGTTGGCGCCGGGCGCCTCGGCGATCCGGGTGAGCTCCTCGACCGCGCGGTGCCGGGAGAACTTGGTCGGCCGGAACCGGGCCCGGTTCGGGGTGACGCCGAGGTAGCGCAGCAACGGCTCGTCGTGCACCCAGTACAGCACCGCGGACTGCGCGGCGTGGTGGGTGATCTCGCCCAGGTCCGGCAGGACCAGGAAGTCGCCCTTCTCCCACTCCACCGCCTGCCCGCCGACCAGCGACATGCCCCGGCCGCACATCACGTAGTAGAGCTGCGACGTCGCGTTCGGCCGCACCGCGAGTCGGTCGCCCGCGTTGATCCGGACGAAGTTGGCCAGCAGCGCCGGGCTGGTCGCCGGACCGCCCGCGATCCGCATCGGCTCGGCCAGGTCGAGCGGGACCACCCGGGTCTCGCCGCCGGTGTGCAATGCGGCCGGAAAGCGCTCCACCGGAACGGGCGTCGTGTAGCCGGCGCCGATCGGATTGGCCGCCTTCGTGTACTCCCAGTAGACCGCGTCCTCGGACCACGCGGCCGCGGTCGCGGCGAGCGGTCCCTCGAAGCCGAAGCGGGCCACGTCGACCAGTGGCGGCGCGGCCACGGTGGGATCGAAGAGCGCGGCTGCCGGCTCTCCGGTCGGGTTCCGATCCGCCGCCGCCTGCGACTGCACAGTCATCCGAAATCCCTTCACGAGCGATTCCCCCGGGTCCTGCCATGGTGCCACCGCCCGATTGCCCCAAAAGAGCGGCAAGAGTCACACTCGCGGCGCGGTACGGCTCACACCCGCCCCGGGCAAAAGCCCGCCGGCCCGTCGGCCGACTGCGCGAAGGCCCGCTCCGCCTCGGCCACCGCCGTCGGGTGGACCTCGTCGGCGGTGGCGCCCTCGCGCCGCCTGTCCACCGTTCGATGGACAGGCGGTGTCCGTCGTTCGTACGTCCCGGCGCCCGCCCCGCACCCGACATCGTCGAGCCATGACGATGCGGCGAACGGACCCGGCCCGCGGGCGCGACGAAGTGGCGATCACGGTGCGGGGGTTGCGCCGGAGCACCTCGCGGACCGGATCGCGGTGATCCGGGACGGCCGGATCGTGGACGTGGACTCGCCCGAGCGGCTCGGTGGCCGGCATCCGGCCCGCGCGGTGCCGCGCCGGCGCGACGCGGAGGGCGCGCACACGGTGGAGAGCGCCGAACCGACCGCCGACGTGGCCCGGTTGGCCGCGCGCTACGGCGGCGAGGTACCGGAGCCGACCGTCACCCGCCCCTCGCTCGAGGACGTCTACCTCGACCTGATCAAAGCCGCGTGATGTCGATGTCGGCGATCGTCGTGGAGCGCTCCCGTCCGGAACTCAGGCAGTTCGCCCGGCAGCGCGCGCAGATGGCGGTGACCTTCGGGATGCCGGTCCTGCTGCCGGTGCTGCTGGGCGTCATCGGCGGTGGCACGTGCGGGGCACGAACGTGTCCGAGAGCCGACTGCACGCGGCCGGGATGATCGCGGTCGGCATCGTCTCGGCCGGCTTCCAGGGGCCGGCGCTCTCGGTCGCCGCCGAGCGCCACGACGGCGCACTCAAGCGCTTGCGCGGGACGCCGATCCCGCCGGCGGCCTACCTGCTCGGCAAGATCGTCCGGGTGTTCCTGGTCAGCCTGACCCAGGTCGCGGTGCTGCTCGTGGCCGGCACCTGGGAACTCGCTCGGGTGGCGCTGGTCCTGGCCGCATGGGGTGTGATCGCCTTGGTCGTGTGGATCCGGACCTTCGAGTGGAGCGGGAACGAACGGTGAACACGGCAAACCCCGCGGACGCGACCGGCGGGGCGGGGGCGATCGGTGCGGCGGGCGCGCCGGGCAAGCCCGCCTCCGTCCGGCCCGACGAGGAGGAGACCGTCTTCGGCGGCAAGCTGCTCACCGCCTACCACTACGCGTACTTCGTGCTCGCCGCGATCACCGCCGCCGAGTTCGGCGCGGGCCGCCCGCCGTGGTGCGTCGCGGTGCTCGTGGTGCTGCCGGTGTCGTTCCGGGTGATGCTCCCGCCCGGCATCGATCCGAACGACTGGGACCGGCGCGGCCGGGCCCACCTGGTGCTCGCCTACGCCGGGGTGACCGCGCTCAGCCTGGCCGATCCCGACGGTATCGGGCTGATGTACGTGCTCGTGCCACTGACCTTCACGTTCATCGACAAGATGCTCCCGGCCATGCTGGCGAGCGTCTACCTCTTCGGCATGAACGGCGCGCTCCAGGCCCGGCAGGCGCACTGGGAGCACGGCAGGGTGGTCGCGATCCTGGTCGAGATGGCGATCGTGCTCGGGTTCAGCTATCTGATGGCCCGGCTGATCAACTGGCTCGCCGACAAGGTGCAGGAGCGCGGCCGGTTGTTGCGCGAGTTGGAGGCGACCCGGGCCGAACTTGCCCAAACGCACCACGAGGCGGGCGTGCGGGTCGAGCGCGAGCGGATGGCGCGCGAGATCCACGACACCCTCGCGCAGGGCTTCACCAGCATCCTGATGTTGCTCCAGGCCGCCGGGATCACCGTGGACTCGGACGCCGCCGCCACCCGCAAGCGGTTGGAACTGGCCGAGCGGGTGGCCCGGGACAACCTGGCCGAGGCACGCGCGCTGGTCGCCGCCCAGGGGCCGGCGCAGGGCGCGGACCGGGCCGAACCGATCGCCGACGTGCTCGGTCGCACGGTCGCCGGACTCGGCGAGGAGTTGGACGCGGCCACGACGTTCACGGTCACCGGCGCCGAGCACGAGCTGTCCTCGACGGTCCAGGTGGTGCTGGTCCGGGTGCTCCAGGAGTCCCTGGCCAACGTCCGCAAGCACGCCGAGGCCGCTTCCGTGGCGGTGGAACTGGCCTATCGTCCGTTCGCCACCCGGCTGACCGTGGTGGACGACGGGCGGGGTTTCGACCCGGGACCGGGAAAGGGGGGATACGGTCTTCCCGGCATGCGGGCGCGGCTCGCACAGGTCGGTGGCGAGGTCGAGGTGGTCTCGACACCCGGCCGTGGCACGACCGTACGGGTGGAGGTACCTCGGTGATCCGGCTGCTCATCGCCGACGACCATCCGGTGGTCCGGGAGGGGCTGGCGGGCATGCTCGCGGCCGAGTCCGACTTCGAGGTGGTCGGATCCGTCGAGGACGGTGCCCGGGCCGTGGACCGGGCCGCCGAACTGCGGCCCGACGTGGTGCTGATGGACCTGCGGATGCCCGGCATCGACGGGGTCGCCGCGACCCGGCGCATCGTCCGCGAGCTGCCCGGAGTGCACGTGCTGATTTTGACGACGTACGACACCGACGCCGACATCGTGCGCGCGGTCGAGGCGGGCGCGACCGGCTACCTGCTCAAGGACACCCCACGGGTGGAGTTGGCCGCCGCCGTCCGGGCCGCCGCGCGGGGTGAGACCGTGCTCGCGCCGCCCGTGGCCGCCAAGCTGGTCACCCGGCTGAAGGCACCGGTCCGCGACCCGCTGAGCCCGCGCGAGACACAGGTGCTCGGGCTGGTCGCGCGCGGGATGACCAACGCCGAGATCGGGCGGCGGTTGTACATCAGCGAGGCCACGGTCAAGACGCACCTGCTGCGCACGTTCAACAAGCTCGGCGTCGACGACCGCACCGCCGCCGTCACGGTGGCCATGGCGGACGGGCTGCTGCCCGACGCCGGCCGGTGAGCGCGGCCGGCCGACCGGTACCGCCGGCCGGCGGGTGCGGCTAGCCGGCGATCAGGCGCGCGTAGCGGCCCTTGTGAAACATCAGCGGGGCGGTGTCGCGCGGCAGGTCCAGCGTGGTCACCGCGCCGATCACGATCACGTGGTCGCCGCCGGGCAACTCGTGCGCGATGTCGCACTCGATCCAGGCGACCGCGCCGGCCAGGCGGGGCGCGCCGTTGCCGGCGGGCGTCCAGTCGACGCCCGCGAACTTGTCGCCGCCGCTGCGGCCCATCGCGCGGCACACGTCCTGCTGGTCCTCGGCCAGGATGTTGACCACGAACCGGCCGGCCGCGCGGATCCGGGGATAGGTGGTCGAAGTGAGCGCCGGGGCGATCGAGATGTACGCCGGTTCCAGCGACAACGACGTGAACGACTGGCAGGCCATGCCCACGGGCGCGCCGTCGTCGACCGCCGTGACCACCGTGACGCCGGTGGCGAAGTGGCCCATGACCTGGCGCATCCGCGCCTGATCGATCCCGGCCGACGGCGTCGTTGCGCTGGACATGGCAGCCCCCAGGGGTCGAAAGCTGGATATGACTAATAGTCATATCCCTGTTTGTATTCGCCATTGAACGGCGGAACTGACGAACCGTCAATAACCTCGCGCCGACTTCCGCCCCGTGATCACCGCCACCTTGACGGCCCCTTTCGGCGTGTTCGGGAACTTAGGCGTGCCTGCTGCACGTCCGGATCAGTAGCAGTAGCGTCGTCCGCGACGTCATACATCCTCTGGAAGGAAACACCCATGGCCGTGAGCCTGAGCAAGGGCGGAAACGTCTCCCTGACCAAGGAGGCCCCGGGCCTGACCGCGGTCGTCGTCGGCCTCGGCTGGGACCTGCGCACGACCACGGGCGAGGACTTCGACCTCGACGCGAGCGCGATCGTGGTCAACACGACCGGCAAGGTCTACTCCGACCAGCACTTCGTGTTCTTCAACAACATGAAGACCCCGGACGGCACCGTCGAGCACACCGGCGACAACCGCACCGGCGAGGGCGAGGGCGACGACGAGCAGATCAAGGTCAACCTCGCGCAGCTGCCCGCGGACGTCGACAAGGTCGTCTTCCCGGTCTCGGTCTACGACGCGGACAACCGCAAGCAGTCGTTCGGCCAGGTCCGGAACGCGTTCATCCGCGTGCTCAACGCCGCGGACAACGTCGAACTCGCGCGCTACGACCTCTCCGAGGACGCCTCCACCGAGACCGCGATGCTCTTCGGCGAGCTCTACCGCGCGGGCACCGACTGGAAGTTCCGCGCCCTCGGCCAGGGCTACGCCTCCGGCCTCGCAGGCATCGCCAAGGACTTCGGCGTAAGCGTCTGACCCTCACCCCCCGAACGCCGGCCGGCCAACCACACCCCGGCCGGCGTTCGCACACCCCCACCAGAACCGAGCCCAACCAGGCCCGGCCGGCGCATGAGGCCAATCAGCCCCGCCGGCGCTTGAGGCGAAACAGCCCCGCCGGCGCATGAGGCGAAACAGCCCGTCCATCTGAGCGCGTGAGGCCAACCCACCTCACTCGGCCCACGTGTACCCGACATAGTTCTCCGCCAGCGAGTCCATCGCCGCAGACGAATCCGCCACATACCGAAGGTGCGCAACCTGCGCCCGCCCATCGAACGCGCTCGCGCCCGAATCGTGGTGCAACAACGTGGTCATCCAGTACGAGAAGTGCTCCGCCCGCCACACCCGCCGCAGACACGTCTGGCTGTACGAGTCCAACCCCTCCCGCACCCCGCTCTCGAACCACCGCCCGAACGCGTCCGCCAGCACCCGGACATCCGCCATCGCCAGGTTCAACCCCTTGGCCCCCGTGGGCGGCACGATGTGCGCCGCGTCGCCCGCCAGGAACAGCCGTCCGAAGCTCATCGGCTCGGCCACGAAGCTCCGCATCGGCGTGATGCCCCGATCACTGATCGGCCCCTCGTCGAGCGTCCATCCCGGCAGCGCCAACCGCTCCCGCAGCTCCGCCCAGATCCGCTCGTCCGGCCAGTCGGCGAGGTCCGCGTCCGGGTCCACCTGGAGGTAGAGCCGGCTCACCCGCGCCGACCGCATGCTGTGCAGCGCGAATCCGCGCTCGCTGTACGCGTAGATCAGGTCGTCGGTGGACGGCGCGACGTCCGCCAGCACACCGAGCCACGCGAACGGGTAGGTCCGCTCGTAGGTCCTGAGCACGTCGGCCGGGATCGCCGGCCGCGAGACCCCGTGGAATCCGTCGCAACCCGCGACGAAGTCGCAGTCGAGGGTCTCCTCGACCCCGTCCCGGACGAACCGGACCCGCGGCGCGTCGCCGTCGATGCCCTCGATCGCGGTCACCGGCGCGTCGAAGTACAGCCGCGCGCCCTCGTCGAGCCGCTTGGCGATCAGGTCCTTGACGATCTCGGTCTGCCCGTAGACCGTCACCGACCTGCCACCGGTCCGACTCGGGAAGTCGATGTGCCGGTTCTCGCCGGCGAAGCGCAGGTGGATCCCGTGATGCACGAGCCCCTCGCGCTCCAGCCGATCCGCCGCGCCGGCCTCGCGCAGCACGTCGACCGTGGCCTGCTCCAGCATGCCCGCGCGCTGGCGCTGCTCGCAGTACTCCCGACCACGCGCCTCCAACAGCACCGAGTCGATCCCGCGGTTGTGCAGCAGTTGCGACAGGAGCAGTCCCGCCGGCCCCGCACCGATGATCGCGACCCGTGTCCGCATCCGCCCGCTCCTCACGCCGCCGTACCGATTCGCCCAGGCTCGCCCATCGCGGACACCGGGGGTGTCCTCGCCTTCCGGTGGCCGGAAACCCGGTCCCCCACCGGAGTTTGGCCCCGCCGGACCCGGCAAGGCATGAGATGCCGAGCACGAGTGGAAAACCCCGATATACGGGGTGCGTCCGCTGTTCCACCGAAAGGCACGATCCGAGACCCGACCCCTCTGGGAGTTCCCGTGAACACGACAGCGACCGTCATCCTGATCGTGGTGATCGTCGTCGTCCTCGCCGCCGCGGCCGTCTTCGTGGGCCGTCCCATGCTGCGGCGCAGGCACCTACAGACTCGATTCGGTCCCGAGTACGACCGGGCCGTCGAGCAGTACGGCGACCGGCGCCAGGCCGAGCGCAACCTGGTCGAACGCGAACGTCGGCACAGCGAGCTGACCCTGAAGCCGCTGGACCCGGGCGCGCGGGACAAGTACGCGGCCGAGTGGACCTCGGTCCAGGAGCGGTTCGTCGACGCTCCGGACGACGCGGTACAGGAGGCGGACGAGCTGATCACCCGGCTGATGCACGAGCGCGGCTACCCGACCGGCGCGCACGACAAGCGCATGGAACTGCTGTCCGTCGAGCACGGCCACACGCTGGAGCACTACCGCCAGGCACACGAGATCGCCCGCCGCAGCGAGGCCGGCCATGCCGGGACCGAGGATCTCCGGCAGGCGATGATCCACCACCGGGCCCTGTTCGACGACCTGCTCGGGCAGCCCTACCAGCCGCGGCACAGCGCCGCGACGACGACCGCTCCCCGTACGGCCGACCCGGAACCGGAGGAGCGCGCCGGCACCTGGGCGGCCGAGAAGGACGCGCAGCCGCCTCGGCTGGACACCTCGAAGCCGGAGACCCACTGACCGGGCATCCGCCTGGGTAGCCATGGACAGTGGGTAGTCATGGACAAAGGGGAGAGCGGTCCTGAACGGGGGAGCGCTCGCAGGAACGGCGCCACAGTCAGTCGTACCGGACGAGAGGACCCATACCGATGCGCAAGCACAACACCCCGAGCGGGCCGGGCGCTTCCGGTCCCGGCCGGGACGACGCGCCCGTCGTCGAACGTGACGAGCGTGACCGCGCCGCCCGGCAGGCCCGGGTCACCGACGGCCCCGGCCCGGGCTCCGACGGGATCCCGCCGGCACCCACCGAGCCGCCCGCCGTGGCCGGCCTCCCCCACCGACAGCACGACGACGTGGAGCCCTACGGGACGACGGTCCTCCCGGCGCGGAACGCGGTCAAGAGCGCGCCGTCGGCGGGAGCCGGCACCCGCGCCTCGTCCCATCGCACGCCGACCGCGCGCAAGTCGACGCGGCGCACGAGTACCGCCGCGGAGCCCCTGTTCGACCGGGAGACCGGCGAGGAGCTGAACACGCGCTTCCGGGACACGCTCGCGACCTTCGTGGACAGCCCGACGGAGGCGGTCTCCGACGCCGACGACGTGGCCGCGCAGATCACCAAGCTGGTGACCGACGCGATCCAGGCCCGGCGGGCCGAGTTGGAGCAGGCACGGCGCGCGGCCGGCGACGACACCGAGCAATTGCGACTCGCGCTGCACAAGTACCGGTCCTTCGTCCAGGCGATGCTGAAGCTCTGATCGGTCGGTGGCCCGGCTCGGTGGTTCTGCTCGGGCCGAGGCCGCGGCCGACCGGGCGGGAGCGCGCCGGACCTCCGGAGGCACGGGCGGCTGTCACCCACGTGGGTGACAGTCCCCGCCCGCACCCTCGTCCGCGTCCCCGCCGATGTCCCCGCTCCCGGTCCAGTGCTGCGCCACATCCCGCGACAGCGCCCGCGCGGCGGTCGTCACGCTGGGGATCAGCCGCCGCAGGTCGGCCGTACGGCGTCCGGTCACCAGGGACAGCGCCGCGACCACCGTGTCGTGCCGATCCCGGATCGGCGCCGCCACCGAGTGCGCGCCCACGGTCATCTCACCGGACGTGGTGGCCACGCCGGTACGCCGGACCTCGGCCAGACACTCGCGCAGCCGAACCGGATCGGTGAGGGTCCGCGCCGTGTGCGCGGCGAGCGGCTCGGCCAACACCCGTTCACGCAGCCGCCGCGGCCCGTACGCGAGCAGCACCTTGCCGACCCCGGTGGCGTGCAGCGGCAGTTCGGCGCCCACCCGGGTGACGATCGGCATCGACCGGGTGCCGCGCAGCCGCTCCAGGTACAGCGCCTTGCCGTCGCGCAGCACCGCGAGCTGCACGTTCTCGTGCGTGGCCTCGTACAGGTCCTCCATGTGCGGCAACGCGAGATCCCGCAGGTCGGTCGCGGCATGCGCCTGCGCGCCGATGTGCCACAGCTTGACCCCGACCCGGTACGACCCGTCGTCCAGCCGCTCCAGAAAGCCCCCGCCGACCAACTCGGCCACCAGCCGATGCCCGGTCGCCAGGGCCAGGTCGGCCCGCCGACACACCTCGGTCAGCGTCAAGCGCCCGTCCCCCGCCGCGAACGCCCCGAGAATGGCCATCACCTTGCCGGCCACGGTGACGGGTGTCATCGGCACACCTCCGGGGTCGAGGACTTCTCGTTCGGTCGGGGACTTCCATTCAGTGGAACCCACATCCCCCGACCCGCCAAATCCCCGACCCGCCCGAGGGACGAGACCCGGCCAGCCGCGGGCCCCGCCGCCCTGCCCGCCTACTCGCCGAGTTCGGTCCGCACCCGTTGGGCCACCGCGAACGCGCTGTTGGCGGCCGGCACTCCGCAGTAGATCGCCGTCTGCAGCAGCACCTCCTTGATCTCGTCCCAGCTCAACCCGTTCGTCCGCGCCGCGCGCAGGTGCATCGCGAGCTCGTCCATGTGGTTGTGCGCGACCAGCGCCGTGAGCGTGACGCAGCTTCGGGTGCGTCGGTCCAGGCCGGGTCGGGTCCAGATCTCCCCCCACGCGTAGCGGGTGATCAGGTCCTGGTAGTCGGCGGTCAGCTCGGTGGTCCCCGCGACCGCCCGATCCACATGCGCGTCGCCCAGCACCTCGCGGCGCACCCGCATACCCTCCGCGTGGCTCACGCGCGCACCGCCGTCAGGTGCGCCAGCATCGCCGACGTGACCACGTCGGCCTGCTGGATGTTCGCCAGATGCGCCGCGTCGGCGACCTCGAGCAACCTCGCGTTCGGGATCCCGGCGGCGAGTTCACGAGCGTGCTCCAGCGGCGTCGAGGGGTCCCGCTCCGCGCCGATCACCAACGTGGGCACGGTGATCCGGCCCAGCTCCGCCCGCAGGTCGTAGTGCGCCAGCGCGTCGCAACAGCCCGCGTAGCCCCCGGGCGGGCACCGGTACAACATGTCCAGAATCCGCTGTACGGCGGCCGGCTCGCGCTCGACGTACTCGGGCGTGAACCAGCGTTGGATCACCGTGTCGGCGAGTTGCCGCATGCCCCGCGCCCGCACCGTCGCGGCCCGGTCCAGCCACGCCCGCGGCTCGCCGAAGCGCGCCGACGTGCAGCACGCGATCAGCGCGGTCAGCCGCTCGGGATGCCGCGCGCCCATCCACAGGCCGACCGCGCCGCCGAGCGAGACGCCGGCGTACGCGAACCGCTTGACGCCGTACGAGTCGGCCAGTGTGAGCACGTCGCCGACCAGGTCGCCGACCGAGGCCGTGCCCGGTACCGGGTGGGATGTGCCGTGCCCGCGCAGGTCGTAGCGCAGCACCCGGTGGTCCCGGGACAACTCCGGGATCTGCGCGTCCCACATGCCCATTTCGGTGCCGAGCGAGGGGCCGAGGATCAACACCGGGGCGTCGGCCGGGCCGTCGAAGCGGTGGTTGAGCGTGGCGATCGTCATTGGTCCTTCTCTTGGAACACGGTGCGATGGTGCGCGAGCGCCCGGTCGATCAGGGCCGGGGCCGAGCCGATGTAGGCGGCCGGGTCGAAATCCGCCTCGTGCAACGGCCCCAGCAGATCACGAAGGTGTCGACCGGTCCGCGCCGAGGTCCGGGACGCGTCGGCGAGCAGGCGCCGGGCCTTTGCCTTGCCGAGTTCGGCGGCCAGCTCGACGGCCAGCCGTTCGGAGACGATCTGCCCGCGGGTCAGCTCCAGGTCGGCCCGCATCCGGTCCGGGAAGACCTCCAGCCCCTCGGCCAGTTCGGCCGCGGTCTCGGCCGCGCCGCCCGCCAGCCGCAGCGCCGCGCGCAGCGGTTGCCACTCGGCGTGCCACGCGCCGGCCGGGCGCTCGTGTTCGGCGCCGGCCATCGACGCGATCAGCGTCGACACATACCCGGGCAGTTGCCGGGCGGCCGAGACGATCAGCACCGAGAGCACCGGATTGCGCTTGTGCGGCATCGCGGACGAGCCGCCCCGGCCCGCGCCGGCCGGTTCGGCCACCTCGTCCACCTCGGTCTGGCCGAGCAGCACGACGTCCCCGGCGAACTTGCCCAGTGCGCCGGTGACCTGCGCGAGCGCGCCGGCCAGGTCCAGGATCGGGGTGCGCAGCGTGTGCCAGGGCAGCACCGGCTCGGCCAGCGCGAGCTCGGCGGCGAACGGCGCGAGCAGCGCGATCCCGTGCTCGCCGAACGCGGCCAGCGTGCCCGCCGCGCCACCGAGCTGCGCGGGCAGCGTGGCACGCACCGCGCGGGTGCGCGTGTAGGCGTCGGTCGCCAGAACACACCACCCGGCGGCCTTGAGCCCGAAGGTGGTCGGCACCGCGTGCCGGCCCAGCGTGCGGCCCGCCAGCACCGTGCCCCGGTGCCGCTCGGCGAGGTCGGCCAGCGCGGCGGCGGTCCGGGCCAGGTCGGGCAGGATCGTCTCCAGCGCGCGGGCGGCCACCAGCATCGCGGCACTGTCCACGATGTCCTGGCTGGTCGCGCCCAGGTGCACGTGCTCGGCGGCGGCCGGGTCGATCGCCCGGACGGCCGCGGTCAGGTCGTGCACCAGCGGTACGACCGGGTTGCCCGCGCCGCGTGCCCGGCGGGCCAGGTCGACCGGGTCGAACCCGGCCCGCGCGCCCGCCTCGATCGCCGCGGCGGAGCCGGCCGGAATCAGCCCGATCCGGGCCTGCGCCCGGGCCAGCGCGACCTCGACGTCGAGCAGGGCCCGCAGGTGCGCCGCGTCGCTCGTGACCGCCTCGACCGCGGTCCCGGCCCGGACCGGCTCCAGCAGCCCGGCGTCGAACGAAGGCGCGTCGAACTCAGCGTCAAACAGCAAGGAAAACGGTCTCCTGCTCGCCCTGGATACGCACGTCGAAGCGGTAGGAACCGGATTCCTCCCGCACCGCGATCAGCGTCTCATGCCGCGTCGCCGGAACCACCGAGAAGAGCGGGTCCGCGTGGCGGTCGTCCTCGGGGAAGTACACGCGGGTCACCGCCCGGCGCAGCATGCCGCGCGCGAACACCGACATCGCCAGGTACGGGTTCGCGTCGGCGCTCGGTGCGCCGGGTCGCACCGTGGTGAACGTGTACCTCCCGAGCCGGTCCACCGCCGCGCGCCCCCACCCGGTGAATGTGGCGCCGTCGCGCGCGAACGAGCCCGGCGCGCGCGGCAACCGGCCCGCCGGGTCGGCCTGCCAGATCTCCAGGACGGCGTCCGGGACGGGCGCGCCCGCACCGTCGTACACACTCCCGTGCACCCGGATCGCGCCCGGGGTGTGCGCCGGGACCAGGTCAGGGCCGCCGGCGTAGGGCAGCGCGTAGCCGAAGAACGGCCCGACGGTCTGCGACGGGGTGAGCCCGCCGTCCCGATTCGGCGTGCCGCCGTTCGCGTCGGTCGGCCAGGTGTTCATCGATCCTCCGTCGGGGTCGCGCTCGCGCCGCCGAGCACGATGTCCCACCGGTAGCCGAGCGCCCATTCGTTCTCGGTGGTGCCCATGTCGAACGCGGCGATCATCCGGCGCCGCGCCTTGTCGTCGCGGACCGAGTTGAAGATCGGGTCGTACTCGAACAGCGGGTCGCCGGGGAAGTACATCTGGGTGACCAGGCGCTGGGTGAAGGCGGTGCCGAACAGCGAGAAGTGGATGTGCGCGGGACGCCAGGCGTTGTGGTGGTTGCGCCAGGGGTACGCGCCGGGCTTGATGGTGACGAAGCGGTAGTTGCCCTCGGCGTCGGTGAGGCAGCGCCCGGCGCCGGTGAAGTTCGGATCCTGCGGCGCCGGGTGTTGGTCGCCTCGATGCCGGTAGCGCCCCGCCGCGTTCGCCTGCCACACCTCGACGAGTTGCCCGCGCAGCGGGCGGCCGGATGCGTCGAGGACCCGGCCGGTGACGATGATCCGCTCGCCGAGCGGTTCGCCGACGTGTTGCCGGGTGAGGTCGAAGTCGAGCGGGTGTACGTCGTCGACGCCGAATACCGGCCCGGTGAGTTCGGTGTCGCCACTCGGCGCGAGCACCAACGGCTGTCGGGGGCTGCGCAGTTCGGTGCTCTTGTAGGCGCCGAAGTCGAACTCCGGAAGTCTGAGCGGGGGTTGCCGGCGCGACGATCCGCCGTCGGGACGGTGTGGGGCGGCGAGGGGCCGCGGTTGTGGGCTGCTCATGGGCGGGTCCTCACTTCTCCAGCGTGACGGCGAGGCCTTGGCCGACGCCGATGCACAGCGCGGCCATCCCGAAGCCGGCGCCGCGCCGGTGCAGTTGGTGGGCGAGCGTGCCCAGCACCCGGGCGCCGGACGCGCCGAGCGGGTGGCCGAGGGCGAGCGCGCCGCCGAGCGGGTTGACCGAGGCCGGGTCCAGGTCGGCCCATTCGCCCAGGCAGGCCAGCGCCTGGGCGGCGAACGCCTCGTTGAGTTCGAGCACGTCCAGGTCGGCGAAGCCGCGACCGACCTTGGCCAGCGCGCGGCGGCCCGCCTCGACCGGGCCGATGCCGAAGTACCGCGGTTCGACGGCGTGCACACCGCTCGCGGTGATCCGGGCCAGCGGTTCGCGGCCGAGTTCGCGCAGTCCCGCCGCGTCGGTGACCAGGACCGCGGCGGCGCCGTCGTTGAGCGGCGAGGCGTTGCCGGCGGTGATCGTGCCGTCCGACCGGAACGACGGCTTCAACGTCGCCAGCACCTCGGGCGTACTGCCGGGCCTGATCGACTCGTCCCGGGAGAGTTCGACGCCGGCGACCGGCACCACCTCGTCGGTGAACGCGCCGGCGGTCCACGCGGCGTCGGCCCGGGCGTGCGACGCGGCCGCGTAGGCGTCCTGCGCCGGTCGGCTCACCCCGTACTTCGCGGCGAGTGCCTCGGTGGCCTCGCCGAGGCCGACGGTCCACTCGGCGGGCATCCGCGGGTTGACCAGCCGCCAGCCGAGCGTGGTCGAGTGCAGTCTCTCGTGGCCGGCCGGATAGCCCTTGCCGGGCTTGGCCAGCACCCACGGCGCGCGCGACATCGACTCGACCCCGCCCGCGAGCACGATCGACGCGTCGCCGACCGCGACGGCGCGCGCGGCCTGGATCACCGCCTCCAGGCCGGATCCGCACAGCCGGTTGACCGTCACGCCGGGCACCGAGGTGGGCAGGCCGGCCAGCAGCACGGCCATCCGCGCCACGTCCCGGTTGTCCTCGCCGGCCCCGTTGGCGGCGCCGAGCACGACGTCGTCGATCCGCGCGGGGTCCAGTCCGGGCGAGCGGTCGACCAGTGCGCGCAGCACGGTCGCGGCCAGGTCGTCCGGCCGCACCCCGGCGAGCGCGCCGCCGTAGCGCCCGATCGGCGTTCGTACGGCGTCCACGAGATAGACGTCCCTGAGCCCGTTCATCCGGTCTCCCCTGTGGCGGCGGCTGCGATGTCCTACCCCACAAGGTGCCCGGTCGGGGCAGGTCGGACGCTGCTCCTCTTCCGCTCACCGGAAGCCACCGATCCCGATCGCGCCCGGCCCCGCCCGGTCGCGGGCCGGATCCCGCGCGCCGGATCCCGCGCCGGATCCCGCGCCGGGTCTCGCGCCGGCCGGGCGCGGGATTCTTTGCCCGCCCGCGACCACCGTGCCCCGGCCGCGCCGCTAACCTCTGATCGCCCCGTCGCGTCGGCGGCGGCGGCCCCACGGGGAGAGGTGACGCGCATGGCGGTCCGCAAGGCGACGATGCAGGCACAGATCACGGAAGCGGTGGCCGCGGCCAACCCGGGCGACCAACCACTCTCCACGATGTTCGTGGTGCGCGGCCCGAACCCGATGTTGTTCGCGCTCTTCGGCGCGATCGGCGCGCTGATCGGGGCGTCGATGTCCGACTACTACTTCCTCACCGTCACCCGGCAGGGCGTGATGTTCCACCGCGCGAGCGCGCTGTCCAGCCGGCCCAAGGAACTCGCCTACGCACTGACCCACGCGCAGGCCGGCGCGCTGCTCTCCGACCTGAAGATCAACGCGACCTGGAGCCGGATGTACTTCCTGTTCCCCGGCCGGGACAAGCCCGCCAAGCTCAACTTCCCGCGCCCGTGGCGCACCGAGGGCGAGTGGATCTTCCGCTTCCTCACCGACGCGTACGCGGCCTCCGGGGCGCCGCAACAGCCGTACGGCGCGCAGGTGCCCCCGCAGTACGCGCCGCAGCAGCACCAGTACCCGGGCCAGGCACCGCAGCCCCCGATGGTCCCGAACCACCCCCCGGCTCCGCCCGTCGGATATCCGGGCCAGGCGCCGAATCCGTACCCGGCCGGCCCGCCGACACAGCCGGGCGGCCCGTATCCCGGCTGAACCCGGCCGGGCGCGATCGCAGGGGGATCGAAGACACGCCCCAGGGCGTACCTAGCCGCGCAGTGGCATCGGGAGCGGCACCGCCGGCAGGCCGTCGATGCTCGCCACGTTGTAGGGCTTGCCGGCGGTGTACTCGACGAACTCCTCGTCGGTCTTGCGGGACATGAACTCCTCGTGCAGCGTCCGCTCCTCGCGGTAGTCCATGAACGGGACCGCGTAGCCGCAGGTGTCGCTGATCAGGTTCGCCCGCACGACCACCACCGCACGCAGTCCACTCGCGTCCGCGTCGCCGAACCGGGCCACCAGGTCGGCGAAGCGCGGGTCGTCGCGGAAGACCGCCTCGCCGACCCCGTGCACCCGGACGATCTTCGGCGGCCCCTCGAACGCGCACCACATCAGCGTGATCCGGCCGTTCTCCCGCAGATGCGCGATGGTCTCCGCGTGGCTGCCGCCGAAGTCCAGGTAGGCCACAGTGCGTTCGTCGAGCACGGCGAGCGTGCCGGCGCGGCCCTTGGGCGACACGTTCACGTGCCCGTCCTCGGCGAGCGGCGCGCTCGCCACGAAGAAGACCGGCTGCGCCTCGATGAACTTCCGCAGGCGGTCTTCTATCCGCGTATATGTCTTTCCCATGTCCGCATTATCCGAGCCGGCAACGATCAGCCCCATCGAATCGTCGGGCAATCCCGATATACGGACAGAGATCTCACTCTTCGGACACTGTGGCCCGGCTCCCGCTCCCGACACCGCACGTCAGCAAGCCCGCACCGCCGCCCGCACCCGCGCCAGCGCGGTCGGGGCCACCGAGACCGCGTCGCAGCCGAGCCGGACCAGATGCGGCAGCACCACCGGATCCGCCGCCGCGTCGCCGCACAGCGAGACCGCGCGACCGCGCGCGTGCCCCGCCCGGATGGTCTGCGCGATCGCGTCCAGCACCGCCGGGTCGGCCGCCGAGGCGGGCGTCAGGCGCGGGTCGTCCCGGCTCAGCCCGAGCAGCCGCGAGGTCAGGTCGTTGGTGCCCAGGGCCAGGAAGTCGGCGTGCTCGGCGAGATCGTCCACCTGGTCCAGCACCTGCGGCAGTTCCACCATCGCGCCCAGCGGCGGCGGCGCGAGACCCAGGTGCGCGCACGCGTCGGCGAGCAGACCCCGGACGTGCTTGATCCGCCGCGGGTGGTCGACCATCGGCAGCAGCAGCGCGACCTCGACGCCGGTATCCGCCGACGCGCGCATGATCCCGCGCAGCTGCGCGGTCAGCGCGTCCGGTCCGGGCAGGGTGATCCGCCGGTCGTGCAGAAACGGCGGACGCTTGTCGCCGGTGAAGTCGAGGGTGCGCACCACCACCGGCCCCGGCGGCACCGAGGCCAGCACCGGCGTCAACATCGCCACGTGCCGCTCCTCGTCGGGCCAGCCGGACTCCTCTGCCAGGAAAGGGAGTTCGGTACGCAGCAGGCCGACCCCCTCGGAGCCCGCCTCGACCGCCGCGAGCGCGTCCGTGACGGTCGCGACGTTCGCCCGCACCCGGATCCGCCGCCCGTCCCGGGTCATCGCCTGACCGGCGCCGCCCCCGGGCACCCGCCGTTGCGCCGGGATCGTCCGCACCCGCGCACCGGCGTTGGCCTCGACCGTGCCCGCCTCGCCGTCCACCAGGATCAGGTCCTCGGCGAGTTCGGCCAGCGCCGCGATCGGGATGCCAAGCACCAGCGGGATCCCCAACGAGCGGGCCACGATGGCCAGATGCCCGGTCTGCCCACCGCGCTCGGAGATCGCCGCGGCCGGTCGGGCGCCGCGCAGCAGGTCCATCGCGGCCAGTTCCGCGCCGACCAGCACCGCCGGTGCTCCGCCCGCGAGTTGCCCACTCGTGGGGTCCTCGCCGCGGAGCAGCGCCTCGGCCTGACGGCCCACGTCGCGCACGTCCACCGCGCGCTCGGCGAGCAGTTCGTCGTCGAAGCCGGCCACCAGGTCCGCGAACTCGCGCACGGCCTCGGCCAGCGCGTCGATCGGTGCCAGGCCCGCCGCGAGCTGCCGGGCCGCGCCGTCGCGCAGTTCCCGGTCGCGCGCGATCAACGCGGCGAACTCGACGATGTCGGCCTCCGCCGACCGCCCTCGGGTCCGCAAGGCCCCGGCCAGGTCGTCCATGTGCCGGGCCACGGTGTCCAGCGCCTCCGGGATGCCGGTCGGCGCGGCGGGGGCGATCGCGCCGCCCGATCCCGCGACGCGCGCCGGCACGAGGCGGCCGACCGCCGAACCGGGCGCGGCTCCCGTGCCGCGCAGTACCACGCTCACGCGACGCCCGCGCGGTCGTGGCCGGCCCAGTGCAGCTCTCCCACGGTGCGTCCCCTTCTTCCCTCTTCGTCCAACCCGCCGCACGTCGGCACGCGCGCTTGTGGGCACGCGAGTTCGACCCGGCGAACGACAACCACCCGGTCCCGCGTCACAGTCTGGTGGACGCGCGGACCGTGTCCAGCCGAGTCGCGCGCAAAGGGGGCGGATGGGGACGGTGGGACACGCGGAAGGGGAAGTGGGGGACGTGCCCGGGGAATCGGCCCGCGGCTCGGTCGTCCCGGCTCGCCCCGGCGCGTCAACGGGGCTCGTCCGCCTCGGTCGAGCCCGGCCGGGAATCGGCTCGCGGCCCGGTCGGATTCGGCCGACCTCAGCCGGGCTCGTCCGCCTCGCGGAAACGAACGGCGGAGAGGTCGTCGACGAACCGGCCCATCAGCGTGCCGAGCGTGGCGAGATCCTCGTCCGTCCAGCCGGACAGCGCCTCCTCGAAGTGCCGATCGCGCACCCGGCGGAGCCGGCGCACCACACCGCGCCCCTTGGGGGTGAGCCCGACCCGGGTGATCCGACCGTCGCGCGCGTCGGTGGTACGGGTGACCAGCTCGTCCGCCTCCAGCTTGCGCAGCTCCCGGCTGACCAGCGACATGTCCATCCGGGCCAGCTTGGCCAGGTCCCCGATCGCCAGCCCGCCGCCGCCCGCCTGCAACCGGGTCAGCAGCACCACCGCGGGCTGCGAGACCTGCGCGCGCGAGGCACTGGTCAGTTCGCCGTGCACGCGGCGGCTCTGCTGGAGCCGGATCAGGCGCTCCAGCGCGGTCTGGACGTGGTGCCGCGACTCGTGTCGTTCCGGAGGAGTGGGCGACTCGGCTGACGGGGGCACTGGACGAGTCCTCCAGGAGGGGAACAACGCCATACGGTTTCGTATGGCGGAGGCGGGCGTTCCACAGTCTAGGTGCGCACGCCGACCTCACAGAAGGTAATTGATGGAGTCCAGCATTGACACGTGTAGGGGCCGATGGTTGGCTGCGCGCGTCAAGATCGACGCCGCGAGAACCCGCCGTCGTCGAGCCCATCGACCACCCCGGGGGACCCGCGTGTTCGCACTCGACGGCAGGACGGCACTGGTCACCGGCGCGGGCCAAGGCGTCGGCGCGGGCATCGCCCGGCTGCTCGCCGCGCGGGGCGCGATCGTCGCGGTGAACGACCTCGACGCCGAGCGCGCCGAGCACACCGCGGAGACGATCCGGGCCGCCGGCGGTCGCGCCTTCGCCGCCGTGTTCGACGTGACCGACGCCCGGGCGGCGCTCGCCGCGGTACGGGCCTTCGAGCGGGCGGTCGCGCCGATCGACATCCTGGTCAACAACGCGGGCAACGGCGGCGCCGAGGGCTTTCGCCCGACCGTGTTCCGCCGGAGCGCGCCCGAGGACTGGCAACGCTTCGCCGACGTCAACCTGTTCGGCGTGATGGCCTGCACCAAGGCGGTCCTGGACGGGATGTGCGCGCGCCGCTTCGGCCGGGTGATCACCATCGCCTCCGCCGCCGGCGTGAGCGGGCAGAAGTTCGGCATCTCGCTGTACGGGGCCGCGAAGGGCGGCGCCATCGCGTTCATGCGCCACCTCGCGATGGAGAGCGCGCGCGACGGCGTCACCGCCAACACCATCGCGCTGGGCCTGATGGACCCCCGCCCCAGCGGCCGCGAACTCGCGCACACCGCCGACCAGGCCGCACACATCCCGGTGGGCCGGCTCGGCACCCCCGAGGACGCGGGCGCGGCCTGCGTCTTCCTCGCCTCGGACGAGGCCGCCTGGATCACCGGCCAGACGATCCAGGTGAACGGCGGCGCGATCACCACCTGAGAGCCCTGGATCGGCGGACGCATGTGTGCTGCACTGATATCCGAACCCGCGGGTAACAACGCGTGATCGGAGTGACGGCATGGCAGCCGAGGCGGCTGGACCGAGCACGACCGACCCCAATCCCAGGACCTGGCCCACCGACGTCCCGCTCACCGACCTGGACTTCTGGTCGGGCCCGTTGGCGGACCGCGAGGCGGGCTTCGCACGGCTGCGCGACTCGTGGCCGATGCCGTACTACCCGGAACCGGAGAGCCCGCTGGAGCCCGGCCCCGGCTTCTGGGCGCTGACCCGACACGCGGACGTCGCGGAGGCGACCCGCCGCCCGGAGGACTTCTGCTCGAGCCGCGGCGCCACCCACATCCCCGACTTCCCGCCGGGGTTCGGCGAGTTCTTCGGGTCCATGATCGAGATGGACGATCCCCGGCACCAGCGACTGCGCCGGATCGTCGCGCGCACGTTCACGCCCAGGATGATCAAGAAGTTCGCGGACGACGTGGACCGCACCGCCCGCACCATCGTCGACGAGGTGGCCGAACGCGGCTCGTGCGACTTCGTCACCGACGTCGCGGCCCGACTGCCGCTGCGGGTCATCTGCGACATGATGGGCGTGCCGGAGCGGGACCACCGCTTCGTCTTCGACCGCTCCAACGTGATCCTGGGCGTCGCGGACCCGGAGTACGTCCCGCAGGAGGGCGGCGGCCACATCGAGGCGCTGCTCACCGCGGGCGCCCAGCTCGCCGAACTGATGAAGGACCTGGCCGAGTTCCGGCGCGGCACACCCACCGAGGACGTCACCTCGGCACTGGTGAACGCGGAGATCGACGGGGAGAGTCTGAGCGGGGACGAACTCGCTTCCTTCTTCATCCTGTTGCTCACCGCCGGCAACGAGACCACCCGCAACGCGATCTCCCACGGGTTGTCGCTGCTGACCGAGAATCCGGACCAACAGCGGCTCTGGCTGGGCGACTTCGAGCGGTACGCGCCGACCGCCGTGGAGGAGATCATCCGGCTCGCCTCGCCCGTGGTGTGGATGCGGCGCACCGCCACCAGGGACACCGAACTGAACGGCAAACGGGTCCGCGACGGCGACAAGTTGCTGCTGTACTACTGGTCGGCGAACCGCGACGAGGCCGTGTTCGCCGACCCGGGGCGGTTCGACATCACCCGCGACCCGAACCCGCATGTCGGCTTCGGCGCCCGCGGGCCGCACTTCTGCCTGGGCGCGCACCTGGCCCGGCGGGAGATCACGCTGCTGTTCCGGGAGTTGCTGACCCGGCTGCCGGACATCCGGGTGGTCGGCGAGCCGCGGCGACTGCGGTCCAGCTTCATCAACGGCATCAAACACATGGACTGCGAGTTCACACCGGCTTCTCGGGCCTGACCGCCGACCCGCGCTCGGCACCCGCCCCGAACTCGGCACCCGACTCCGACTCGGCGTCGGGTGCGGCCTCGGCCTCGGCCTCGGCATCCGACGCGGGCCGGTCCTCGGCCGCCGACCCGGGCTCGGCGTCCGACTCCGACTCGGCCTCACCCTCCGACCCGACCTCACCCCCCGCCGCGGGCTCGCTCTCCTCCGCGGGCACATCCCCCGACTCCGCGGGCACATCCCCCGACTCCGCGGGCACGCCCCCCGCCTCCGGCTCGGCCGCCGACTCGTCTTCGAACCCGGCCTCGCCCACAGCGGCCTCGCCCGAGACCGGCGCCTCGCCCGAGACCGGCGCCTCGCCGGAGACCGGGGCCGGAACCGAGCCCGCCGCCGAAGCCGGGGGAATCGGCCCCGAACCCGCCGCGGCAGCCGCCGGATCGATCAGCGCGTCGATCTGCCCGGCGGCCGGCAACTCGCCCTCGGGCGTCATCGCGTCCACCACCCCGGGCAACGTCGCGGCGAGCGCCGCCGCGGTCTCCTCCTTGGTCATCCCCGCCTCGCCGGCCAGCCGGACCATCTCGTCCTCGCCGAGCGCGTCGGTGATCTCCTTGCCGCTCACCGGCTGGTTGCGTCCGGTCTCCACCCAGGACTTGGCCTGGTCGCCCAGGCCGCCCGCCTGAAGGCGCCGCATCAGCGCGCCGAGGCCGCCCGAGTCGCCCTGCTTGGTCAGCATGCCCAGCACGACCCGTACGAGTCCCTGGTGGCCGCTGCCGCCCCGTCCACCGAGGAGTCCGCCCAAGAGGCCGTCGAGCCCACCGGGAACACCCATTCCGCCGCCGCTCATCCGTCCACTCCCTGCAGAGGTCGCCGCATCCGGCTCTCATAGTGGGGTAAATAGGACATGACTTCGCGGTGGGCACGTCGGCGGTACGCCCATCCGGGCGGACGAAGGCACCCTCCCCGGCGGGCCGGGGCGCCCCGGCCCGGCCCACCGGCGAGGCCGTGAGCACACGTCAGCGAGTCGGGTCGAACAACACCTTGAGGCAGCCGTCCGTGCGGTCGGCGAAGGTGCGATACCCACTCGCCGCCTCGGTCAGCGGGAGCCGGTGGGTGAACACGTCCACCGGCTCGAGCCGCCCGTGCCGGATCAGCGGGATCAGCGTGGGCCAGGTCGCGGCCACCGGCGCCGTGCTGAAGCGCAGCGTGACGTTGCGGATGATCAGCAGCGGAACCGCGAGCGGGAACGCGAAGTTCGCGTCCACGCCGACCACCGAGACCGTGCGCGAGGTACGCACCGAGGAGATCGCGGCGGCCAGCGTCGCGTCCTGACCGACCGCCTCGATCACCGCGTCCGCACCCCGCCCGCCGGTCGCCGCCATGACCTGCTCGACCAGGTCGCCCCGGGTCCCGTCGATCGGCTCCGCGCCCAGCCGCTCGGCCATCGCCAATCGCTCGGGCACCCGGTCCGCGGCCAGGATCCGCCCCGCGCCGAGCACCTGCGCGGCCTGGAGGGCGTACAGCCCCACCGGCCCGAGCCCGATCACCAGTACCGTCGCCCCCGGCGTGATGTCGGCCCGGGTCGCCGCCGTCCAGCCGGTCGGCAGCGCGTCGGTGAGCAGTACCGCGTGGTCCGCGGCGATATCCCGCGGCACCGGCGACAACCACGCGTCGGCGGCCGGGATCGCGACCGCCTCGGCATGTCCGCCGGGCAGCCCGAGGTCGCCGCCGAGCACCCGCACTCCCCCGCCGACGCAGTCGATCGGGTTGCCCACCGCA
This sequence comes from Embleya sp. NPDC001921, assembly GCF_053594475.1. Lineage (NCBI taxonomy): Bacteria > Bacillati > Actinomycetota > Actinomycetes > Kitasatosporales > Streptomycetaceae > Embleya > Embleya sp. NPDC001921. Next base: position 18,913 of record NZ_JBSFEO010000058.1, on the reverse strand, counting down.
CAACCCGCGCACCGTCCGCACCCCAGCACCGGCGAGACCAGGACCCGGTCGCCCACCGCGATCCGGCCCACGTCGGCGCCGGTCTCGATCACCGTGCCCACCACCTCGTGCCCCGGCCGCAGCCCGGCGGCCGGGAACTCGCCCTCGTAGAAGTGCAGGTCCGAACCGCACACCGCGCTCGCCTCGACCCGCACGATGGCCCCGTCCGGACCGGTGAGCACCGGGTCCGGGACCGTCTCCACACTCACGTCCCGGGTTCCGTTGATGACGACGGCGCGCATGTCCACTCCCTGACTGGTTCGCCCACCCGACACCGGGAAGCACCGGCGCGGCTGCCGGCGACACGGCCACCGGCGTCGGTAACACTGTTACAGAAGCCGTCGGAAGCCAACCCCCGAGCGGCCTCGATCGGCCCGGCGTGACGTTCGTCCCAAGCCCGGCCGACGTCCGCGCGGGCGTCGGTACCGTGATCTCCATGTCGCTGTCGCAAGCCCTGCGCGGGCACGCCCGGGGCGCCGTGTCGCGCGCCGCGCACCGAGGCTGGCGCGCGCTGCAACGCGCGGCCTCGATCACCGCGGAGCAGCCCGGCCCGTACCGCTTCCGACAGTTGGGCGCGCGCAGCAAGCTCGCCTTCCCGGTCGGCTCGGTGTTCGGCGAGCAGTGGATCACGGTGGGCGCGGGCTGCGTCATCGGCGAGCACGTCACGCTGTCCGCCGGACTGGCCCCGGGGCACGATCTGGGCACGGCGGCGGTGGTGACCATCGGCGACCGGTGCACGATCGGTCGCGGCAGCCACATCGTCGGACACCGCTCGATCACCATCGCCGAGGACGTGTGGACCGGGCCGTACATCTACATCACCGACCAGAACCACAGCTACGCCGACCCGGATCGGCCGATCGGCACCCAGTGGCCGATCAACGACACCGTGGAGATCGGCCCGGGAAGCTGGATCGGCGCGGGCGCGATCATCCTGCCCGGCGCCAAGCTCGGCCGGAACGTGGTGGTCGCCGCGGGTTCCGTGGTGCGCGGCACCGTCGCCGACCACAGCGTGGTCGCCGGCGTACCCGCGAAGGTGGTCCGCCGGCGTACCGAGTCCGGCTGGGACCCGCCGCTGCGACACACTCCCACGCCGCTCCCGGACGGGATCACCCACGACGAACTGGTCGCCCTGCTCACCGAGTACGACGCCTCCGGCGGCCAGTAGCCCCCGGGTTCCACGTGAAACCCCAGGCCGGCGCCCGATCGGCGCCGGCCGTACGGGGGTGGGGTCGCGCGGGACCGACCCCACCCCCCGGAATCAGCGCGGCGTCACGCCTTCAGGCCCGACAGGCGCAGGTGCACGCCGACCGCGTCCACCACGCGCATCTGCTGTCCCCGCTGCCAGCCCGGCACCGTCCAGTCCGCGTCCAGCATCGAGATCGACACCGATCCCCTGCCGAGCGCGGTGGTGTCCGCGTTGCCCACCGGCTCGGTCGCGCCGGGTGCCAGACCCAGGTTCAGCTTGTAGCACGTGTCGCAGGACGGGTCCTTGACGTAGCTCACGGACAGCGCGTCGGCCTCGCCCACGTTCGTCGTCTCCACCCGGCCGGTCGGCTTGGCCGGGTAGTTCACGTTGAGCGTGGTGTGCGCGGGCAGCACCGGCCCGTTCCGGCTCGTCGTGGCCGCGAGCCGGTCCACCAGGCGGGTCGCGAAGGAGATCGCCTGCGCCATCTGCGGGAACGGGTTGCGCGGATCGGCGGTGCTGTACTCGGCGCTGAACGCCACCGCCGGGACGCCCTTCTCCGCGGCCGTGATCGAGGCGCCGACCGTGCCCGAGTGATTGGTGGTCACGCCGATATTCTGGCCCGGGTTGACGCCGGTGACCACCAGGTCGGGCTTGCGGTCCCGGTACACGTTCGCCAGCGCGAAGGAGATCGCGTCGGCGGGGGTGCCCTCGACCGACCAGATGCCGGGCTCGACCTCGCCCGCCTTGACGATCGAACCGGGCGTCGCGTTGATGCCGGTGCCCTTGCCCGACTGGTCGGTGGCGGGTGCGACGATCACCGCGTCGTGCCCGGCCGCCTTGAGCGCCCGCTGGAGGGCGCGGATGAACGGGCCCTGGTGACCGTCGTCGTTGCCCATCAGGATGCTGAGCTTGCGCGGCGCCTGGGTGCCGCGCGCGTCGTCGCTCGCCGCGGCGACGGGCGCGCTCGCCGCGAGCAGTGCGGCGGCGGTGGCGCCGGCCGCGAGGGTGAACACGTGTTTCCTGCCGAAAATGGCCATTCTCGTCCTCCGTAGGCAAGAAGGTCGGCACGCCGAGGAGCGCCGAACCACGCGGGCTCGACACCTCGGGTCTCGTGCGTGCAGCGGAACCGACCGCGCGAACCCGTTACCGACCCAACCGAACGGTGGGTGAAATTCGGGTCGAACAACGTGTACGGAGGGGTGAATCGGACGGAATGCACCCTGCGATTCGACACGTGCCAGTCGGCGGATAGCGAAAATAGGGTCATCGGTCGGACATTGCAATGGGCGGAGCCGGGTGGTTCGTCCGGATGCGCGATCCGGGACACCTCCCGGCCCCGTTCACCCGCCCCGCCGCCCGGGTCTGGCCAAAGCCCTTGCCCCGAAACTAATCTGACGCAGCATCAGCCAAGCCTCCGGCTCGGCCGGGTCGAGTGGGCGGAGCTCCGGATGATCCTGGACGGCAAAACGGTGATCGTCTCGGGCGTGGGCCCGGGGCTGGGCCGCCGGGTGGCGCTGGCCGCCGCACGGGACGGCGCCAACGTGGTGCTCGGCTCGCGCACCGAGACCAACCTGGTCAAGACCGCCGAGGAGGTCGATCCCACCGGCGAGCGGGTCGCGTGGGCGGTGACCGACATCACCGAGCACGAGACCTGCCACGCGCTGGTCGAACTCGCGATGCGGCGGTTCGGCGCGGTGGACGGATTGGTCAACTGCGCCGCCCTGGACACCGTGTTCGGCGGTCTGGAGGCGACCGACTTCACCGAGTTGCGCCACGTGGTCGAGGTCAACCTGGTCGGCAGCCTGGCGATGACCAAGGCCGCACTGCCCGCGCTCAAGGCCGCCGGCGGCGCGGTGGTCTTCATCGCCACCCAGTCCCAACTGGTGCCACCGCCGCAGGCCCCGCAGATGGCGTACGCCGCGTCCAAGGGCGGGCTCACCTCGGCCACGTACGCGCTCGCCCACGAGCTCGGCCCGTACCGGATCCGGGTCAACTCGGTGGCGCCGGGCTGGATGTGGGGACCGCCGGTGGAGAACTTCGTGAACTACCGGGCGCAGGCGACGGGCGTCCCGGCCGCCGACGTCCTCGCCGGCCTGGTGGCGCCGATGGCCCTGCCCGAAATGGCCACCGACGCCGACGTGGCCGAGGCCGTCGTCTTCTTCCTGTCGGACCGCGCCAAAGCCATCACCGGCCAGATGCTTCTGGTCAATGCGGGCCATGTGGTCCGGTAGCCGCCCCACGCGTGCCACGTGTGGAATTCAACATCATTTCGGTCAAAACGTGCTCAAGCACCACACGTGACACGCCATCTCGTCCCAGGCGTCATCCGAAAAGATCACCGCACGGATAACCACCCCGCATCGGGGGCAGGAGATCCGCCATGTTGGGGCTGCCGAACACCATCCACGCGCTTCTCTTCGACCTCGACGGGGTCTTGACCCAGACCGCCAAGGTGCACGGCGTCGCCTGGAAGGAGATGTTCGACCACTTCCTGCGCGAACGCGACGGCGCCGGCTTCACCCCGTTCGACCCCAGACGGGACTACGACACGTTCGTGGACGGCAAGCCGCGGCTGGACGGCACCCGCTCCTTCCTGGAGTCGCGCGGCATCGAACTGCCCGAGGGCGACGAGGGCGACCCGCCCGGGTCGTTCACGGTGCACGGGCTGAGCAACGCCAAGAACGAACTGGTGCTGCGACTGATCCACGACCGGGGCGTCGAGGTCTACCCCGGCTCGGTGCGCTACGTGCACGCCGCGCGCGCGGCGGGACTCCCGTGCGCCGTGGTGTCCTCCAGCGCGAACTGCGAGGACGTGCTGCGCGCGGCCGACATCCACGACCTGTTCGACGCGATCGTGGACGGCGTGGTGGCCAAACGCGACCACCTGAAGGGCAAGCCCGCGCCGGACACCTTCCTGGCGGGCGCCCGGGCCCTGGGCGTGGCCCCCGCGCACGCGGCCGTGTTCGAGGACGCGTTGGCCGGCGTCGCGGCCGGTCGGGCGGGCGACTTCGGCCACGTGATCGGCGTGGACCGGGTCGGGCAGGCCGAGGAACTGCGCAGGCACGGCGCGGACGTGGTCGTATCGGATCTCGACGAACTGCTCGACGGCGCGACCGGCGACGCGTCGAGCACGCGGACCACGGCGGAAGGCACGGCATGACCACCGGACACCCCTACACGATCGAGCCGTGGGGGATCACCGAACAGACCCTCGACCTGGACCACCTGCCCCAGTCCGAGTCGGTGTTCGCCCTCTCCAACGGCCATATCGGGCTGCGCGCCAACCTCGACGAGGGCGAGCCGCACGGCCTGCCCGGCACCTACCTCAACGGCGTCTTCGAACTGCGCCCACTGCCCTACGCGGAGGCCGGGTACGGCTACCCCGAATCCGGCCAGAGTGTGATCAACATCACCAACGGCAAGATCATCCGACTCATGGTCGACGACGAGCCGTTCGACCTGCGCTACGGCCAGACCCAGGACCACGAGCGCTCGATCGACTTCCGCGAAGGCGTCCTGCACCGCCGCGCGTTGTGGACCTCGCCGGCCGGCCGCACCGTCCGGGTCACCTCCAAGCGGCTGGTCTCGCTCACCCAGCGCTCGATCGCCGCGATCGAGTACGAGATCGAGCCGATAGACGGCCCGGCCCGGATCGTGCTCCAGTCGGAGCTGGTCACCAACGAGGAACTGCCGCTGCCCAACGCCGATCCGCGCGCGGCCGCGGTGCTGGAGGCACCGCTGCGGCCCGAGGAGCACACGCACAACGGCGGCAAGGCGATCCTGGTGCACCGCACCGAGCACAGCGGCCTGCGCGTCGCGGTCGGCATGGACCACGAGATCGATGGCCCCGAGAGCATGTACGTGGAGACCGAGAGCGCCGACGACCTGGCCCGGTTCAGCGTGACCACGGTGCTCGACCGCGGACAGAAGCTGCGGATCGTCAAGTACATCGCGTACGGCTGGTCCTCCACCCGCTCGCTGCCCGCCCTGCGCGACCAGGTCGCCGCCGCGCTGACCGCCGCGCGGTACACCGGGTGGCACGGTCTGGTCGACGAGCAGCGCGGCTGGCTCAAGCGGTTCTGGGACAACTCCGACATCGAGGTCGAGGGCGACGTCGAGCTGCAACAGGCCGTGCGGTTCGCGATGTTCCACGTGCTCCAGGCCGGCGCCCGGGCCGAGGAGCGGGCGATCCCGGCGAAGGGACTGACCGGGCCCGGGTACGACGGGCACTGCTTCTGGGACACCGAGGTGTTCGTCCTGCCGGTGCTCACCTACGGACTGCCGCACGCGGTCGCCCAGGCGCTGCGCTGGCGGCACTCGACGCTGCCGCTGGCCCGCGAGCGGGCCGCGCAACTGGGGCTCAAGGGCGCGCTGTTCCCGTGGCGGACCATCCGCGGCGAGGAGTGCTCCGGCTATTGGCCCGCGGGCACCGCCGCGTTCCACATCGGCGCGGACATCGCGGTCGCCGTCGCGCGCTACGTGCGCGCCACCGGGGACCGGGACTTCGAGCGCGACTTCGGCCTGGAGATCCTGGTCGAGACGGCGCGCATGTGGCGCTCGCTCGGTCACCACGACGCGGCCGGCCGGTTCCGGATCAACGGGGTGACCGGCCCGGACGAGTACAGCGCGCTCGCCGACAACAACGTGTTCACGAACCTGATGGCGCAGTCCAACCTGCTCGCCGCGGCCGACGCGGTCGCGCGCCATCCGCACGAGGCCCGCGCGCTGGAGGTGAACACCGAGGAGACCGCGAGCTGGCGCGACGCGGCGCACGCGATGTACATCCCCTACGACGAGGACCTGGGCGTGCACCCGCAGGCCGACGGCTTCACCAAGCACCGGATCTGGGACTTCGAGAACACCCCGCCCGACCACTATCCGCTGATGCTGCACTACCCGTACTTCGACATCTACCGCAAGCAGGTGGTCAAGCAGGCCGACCTGGTGCTGGCGATGCAGGTGCGCGGCGACGCGTTCACCGACGAGCAGAAGCGCCGCAACTTCGACTACTACGAGGCGCTGACCGTGCGCGACTCGTCCCTGTCGGCCTGCACGCAGGCGGTCATGGCGGCCGAGGTCGGCCATCTCGAACTGGCTCTGGACTACACCGCCGAAGCCGCCCTGATGGACCTGCACGACCTGGCCAAGAACACCAAGGACGGCCTGCACATGGCCTCCCTCGCGGGCACCTGCACGGCGCTGGTCGCGGGCTTCGGCGGGTTGCGCGACCACGGCGAGTGCATGTCCTTCAAGCCGCGCCTCCCGGTCGGCCTGACCGGCCTGGCCTTCTCCCTGTCGGTGCGCGGCGCCCGGCTGCGGGTGGAGACCACCCACGAGCACACCACGTACACGCTGCGCGAGGGTGACGAGCTGGCGATACTGCACCACGGCGAGAGGCACCTGCTGATCCCGGGCAAGCCGATAACACTCGACATCCCGGAGATCGCCCGCGACGTGCCGCCCGGCCAGCCCGCGGGCCGGGCCCCGGTGCACCGCCAGACCGCCCCCGACACCCACCCCACGGGCCCCAGCCCGAGCTGACCGATCCCTCGGCGTACGCCGGGCCGGCCCCGACGCCGGCCCGGCGTTTCGTCGTCCCCGACCCGGTCGCCGAACGCCCTGGCCTTGACGTCCACGTCAAGGTCTACCGTTTCGGACATGCGCATCGGAGAACTGGCGGAGCGCGCGGGGACCAGCACCCGAACCCTGCGCTACTACGAGGAACGCGGCCTGCTGTCGGCGCGGCGCAACAGCAGCGGCTACCGCGACTACGACGAGGACGACGCCCGACTGGTGCGCGAGATCCGCACGCTCCTGGGCATCGGCTTCGACCTGGAGGAGACCCGCCCGTTCGTGGAGTGCCTGCGCGCCGGGCACGACGCGGGCGACGAGTGCCCCGCGTCGGTGGCGGTCTACCGCCGCAAACTCGCCGAGCTCGACGCGTGCATCGACCGCATGCGGGGCATCCGGGCCCACCTGGCCGCCCAACTCGAGCAGACCGAGCGCGCGCACGGCGCGACGGACGACGCCGCGCCCCCGCATGCCGCGAGCGCGGATGCCGACCCGGCCCCGACACCGGCCGCCTCGGCCGCCGCCGGCCTGCCCGACCCACCGGAGCCCCGCTGCGCGCTGACCGCCGGCCCGCTCACCAAGGAGTCCTGATGACCACGAACGTGCACGACGCCACCGACGCCGACTTCGACACCGCCGTACTGGGCGCCGACCGCCCGACCCTGGTCGAGTTCACCGCCGACTGGTGCGGCCCGTGCCGGCAGATGGCCCCGGTGCTGGAGGAGATCGCGATCGAGGAGCCGGGCCTGGCCGTGGCCAAGCTCGACGTCGACCGCAACCCGGACACCGCGGCCCGCTACGGCGTGTTGTCCATGCCGACCTTCATGGTCTTCAGCGGCGGCGAACCGGTGCGGCAGTTCGTCGGCGCCCGGCCCAAGCGCCGGATCCTGGCCGAACTCGCCGACGTGCTCGGGGAGAACCCGGCCGCCGCTCGATAGATTCCGGGGATGGCCATCCCCCGCCGGATCACCTTCACCACCGACTACGGGCTCGCCGACGGCTTCGTGGCCGCCTGCCACGGCGTGATCGCCGGCATCGCGCCGGACGTACCCGTCGTGGACGTGAGCCACCTGGTGCCGCCCGGCGACGTGCGGCGCGGCGCGCTCGTCCTGGCGCAGACCCTGCCGTGGTTCCCGGCGGGCAGCGTGCACATCGCGGTGGTCGACCCGGGCGTGGGCACCGCCCGCCGGGCGATCGTGCTGCGCGCCGGCGGGCACCTGCTGGTGGGGCCGGACAACGGCCTGCTCCTGTGGGCCGCGCGCGAGTTGGGCGGTGTGCGGGAGATCCGCGAGATCGCCGATCCCGCGCTCACCCTGGCGAAGGTCTCCCGCACCTTCCACGGCCGCGACGTGTTCGCGCCCGTGGCCGCCCACCTCGCGCTGGGCACGCCGGTCGCCGAGGTGGGCCCGGTCGTGGCCGACCCGGTCCGGCTGCCCGAGCCGGTGCCCGGCGAGGTGCTCGCGGTGGACCACTTCGGCAACGTGCAACTCGCTTACACGCTCTCCGACTTCGCCGGAGCCGACGAGCTCCGGATCGAGGTGGGCGGACACACCCGTCGGGTCCCGTTGCGGAGCACCTTCGGCGACGTGCCCCCGGGGGAACTCGTCGGCTACGAGGACTCCGCCGAACTGCTGGCGATCTCGGTCAACGGCGGCGACGCGGCCCGGTTGCTGGGCCTGCGGGCCGGCGACCGGGTCGACGTCTCGCCCGCTACTTGAGGTTCGGCTGCTGGTTCTCGAACCAGACCTGGTCCAGGGCCGCCTTGCAACTGTCCCCGGACCCGCACGTGAGGGAGACGTCGTTCGAGCCCTCGTTGAGCTGCACCATGTTCCAGGTGCCGGTGACGCTGGTCGACGTGCCGTAGTTCTTGAGCTTCACCTTGTTCGTGGTGTCCTTGCCGTTCACCAGGATCGACAGATTCTGCTGCTCGGAGCCCGCGTTGAGGAACTTCACGGCCAGGTAGTACGTGCCCTTCTTGGGCACCTCCACCTTCCAGCTGATGCTCGACCCCGAGGCCGACATGTCCAGCATGCCCTTGCCCGAGGAGTTGGCCACCCCCGGAACCTGGACCGCGCCGCCGCCGGGCGAAGCCTCCTCCGCCTCCAGCACGGCGAACTTGCCGCCGGGTGCCGTCGACGGCGCGCTGGAGGGCGACGTGGTCTGCGACGGGGCCGCGGAGCTCTGGGCGCCGCTGGGCGTGGTCGGCGACTTCGCCTTGTCGTCCTTGTCGTCGCCGCGGGTCATCAGTACGCCCGCGATCACGGCGATCACGAGCACGATCGCCACCGCCGCGCCGATCACCGCGCCGCGTCCACCGCCGCCGCCGCTGCCGCCGCGCGGCGACGGGGACTGCGGCGGGGGCTGCGCGCCGCCGTGTTCGTGCTGCGCCGGGATCGCCACCTGGGGCTGCGTGTGCGCGGCCGGCGGGTAGCTCATCTGCCCGACCTGCACGTATTGCGGCATCATCCGATTGGCGGAAGAACCGTACGCACCGGTTGTCCCTGTCCCCTCGGCCGCTTCCTCACCCGGCGCCGGCCGATAGAGGTACCCGTACGGGTCTTCAGGTTCACCGTTGGTACCCGCCGTCATCGGGTAGTCCTCCCTACGTTCGCCAGGCCAAGCTTTGTCAATACCAGGCATCACACTAACGGGCGACGGGCGGGACAAGTGGCGTTGTCCGAGTGACGGGACTGTCACGAAAAGGCCCTACTGATGCGTATGGCGACCGGTCGCAGACCCGTTCCCGGTCCGTTCACGCCGGTGTCACCCGACTGTGAACTCGCACCGATTCGGTGACCGAATTCACCCGTGGCGCGCAATACGTCCGCCATCGTGGGGTGGCCCGCGCCAAGGCCGGATCGCCGACCGCCGCCCTCCCGAACCGGGCGGCCCGGCCGGCGCCGACGGTGCCCCGGCTCCGACGGTGCCCCGGCTCCCCGGCTCGGCGGTCTAGCCCGCCCGACGCTGGGCCCGGTCGCGACGGCGCTTGTTCGCGTACATGTGCTCGTCCGCGATCCGCAGCAGATCCTCGGGCTCGGCGGCCTCCTCCGCCCAGCCGATCCCGAAGCTCGCGCCCTCCAGCGGCACCGCCAGGCCCTCGGCCGGAATCGGCACGGACAGCGCGCGACGCAGCCGCACCGCCATCTCCTCGGCCTCCTCACGCCCTATCCCGTCGGCGAGCACCACGAACTCGTCGCCGCCGAGCCGAGCCACCGTGTCGCCCTCGCGCACGGCCGCGGTGAGCCGCTCGGCGACCGCCTTGAGCACCACGTCGCCGATGTGGTGGCCGAAGTTGTCGTTGATGTGCTTGAACCCGTCCAGGTCGCAGAACAGCAGCGCGACGCCCCGGCGCTCGGCGGCGGGCGGTTCGTCCACGACCACCACCGCGCCCTCAGGGATGCTCAGGATCGCGCCGGCGGGCACCGCCCACTCGTCCGCGTACGGCTCGCGCCCCTCGCCGACCGAGCCGACCGCCGCGACCGCCCCGTCCGGGTCGGCGGCGGGCATTCCGGGATCGAGGCCGAACCGCGCGGCCAGCCTGGCGCGCAGCTCGCGCCCGTTCGGCAACCCGGTGAGCGGGTCGTGGCTGGCCTCGTGCACGAGCGCCTGTTCGCGCTGCTTGCGGTCCTCGATGTCCTCCACGTGGGTCAACCCGAACCGCAGGTCGCCGAGCCCGTCCGCGACCTGCGAGGTCCGCAACGAGACCCAGCGGTACGTGCCGTCGCTGCGTGCGAGACGCAGCTCGGTACAACCCGCCACCGGAACCGTGCCACCCAGGTGTCCGCCGAGCAGCGGGCGGTCCTCCGGATGCGCCAGCGCGCCGAGCCCGAGCCGCTTGAGCACCGGCGCCGGGTAGCCCAGCATCCGGCACAACGCGTCGTTGGCGCGCAGCAGTTGGCCCTGCTCGTGCCCGCGCACCCCGGTCATCACCATGCCGCTGGGCGCGTACTCGAAGGCCTGCCGAAAGCTCTCCTCACTGGCCCGCAGCGCCAACTGCTCGCGCTCCAGCCGGGCCACCGCGCGCTGCATGTCGCTGCGCAGCCGCGCGTTGTCCACCGCGATCGCCGCCTGCGCGGCGAACATCCCGAGCACCTCGCGCCGCCACGGCGCGGGCCGCAGGCCGTCCACCGGCAGGTCCACCGACAACACGCCGACCAGGTCGCCCTCGGGCGTGTGCAGCGGCGCGAGCAACGCGTCGCGCGGATGCCAGGCCTCGGGGTGGTCGCCGATCGGCAGGTCGGGTATCCAACTCGGGACGTCCCCCACGTCGGCCAGCCCCGTGCGGTGCCCGAGGAAGCGCAGCGGACCCCACGGCTCGGCGGCGGCCAGAATACGATCCCAGCCCTCGCGCGAGCCGATCTGGCCGGCCATCGCCTTGCGCAACTCGTCGTTGCCGGCCACCGCCGCGACCTCCAGGTCGCCGTCGGCGCGGACGAGATTGACCGCGGCGACCCCGAACCCGAGGCCCGAAACCACTCCGTCGACGACGGCTTGGAGGGTGTCCTTGAGGTCGCGCGTGGCGTTCAGGTCGGCGACGACGCGGTTCAAAAGGCGCAAAGTCGCCAACCGGACGTGGGTCTCCGTCTCGGCTGTCATGGGTCTCCCCCAGGGGTCGACGCCGGTGTCTTCTGAACAGATATCGTCCGTTTACCAGAGAAACTGAATCACAGCGGGCTTCGCATTGGCGACGTTCCGTCATCGATCAGACTGTCACTGTGAGCCACCTCACGCTTCATACCGTATCGAGTCGGACCGCCGAGCCGCCCCGGAATCGCGTCCTCCGCCGGCATCCACCGCGCATCGTACGAGGCGGGAGCCCATTTTCGGGAACTAACCCGGGGTTCGCCACGCCGACCTGACGACCAATCAGATTCCGTACGGGCCGTTCGCTATGCGTCAGCGAGCTGAGGCACAGTCGATCCGGAGCATGATCGCGAACCTCTCTTCCCAGCGGACGGCGGAGTCCCTACCGTACGTCCGTCAGGTCTCCGTACGATCTTGCGCGCGCGTCGCGGAGGGCCGATACGGCGAACACCATCGCGCGTCGAGCGACAGGGGTTGGGCCCATGACCGGTCTGGTCGTCGGGGAGGTCTTCGCCAACGCGGCCCGCGCCGCCGCGGACCGGATCGCGATCGTGCTCGGCGAACGCTCGCTGAGCTTCGCCGAAGTCGACGCGGCGGCCGAACTCGGACTGCGCCGACTGCTCGCGCTCGGCGTCGAGGCCGGCGACCGGGTCGGCTGCGGGCCGATCTCGACCGGGCCGGGCATCGCCGCCGTACCGCTGTTCGCGGCGCTCGCCCGGCTGGGCGCGGTGCTCGTCCCCGCCGACCCCGCCCACCCGGGCGCGTACGCGCCCGCCCTGGTCCTGGACTCGGCCGCGACGGCCGAAGCGCTCATCGCCGACCTCGACGACGAGGACCCCGAGGACCTCCCGGAGCCCTCGGACGTCGAGCCCGCCGAGACCGACCCCTGCCTGATCGCGCCCGCCGGACGCCGCGGCGCGCTGCTCTCGCACCGCGTCCTGGTGCTGCGCTCGCACCCGGGCGCGCTCGCCGAATCGCGCGGGGCGCACGTGCTCGCGGCCGACCTCGACGACGCCCGGACCTGGACACTCGCACTCGCCCAGTGGCACGCCCGGGACACCCTGGTCCTGGTGCCCGGCGGCGATCCGGCCGCGCTGCGCGCGGCGGTGCGCGAACACGCCGCGACCCGGCTCACCGCCGCGCCCACCGTGTGGCGAGCGCTGGCCGAGACCGCGCCCGAGCGGCCCGCCGACGACGAGGCGCTGGCCACGCTGCGGTTCGCCGACACCGAACCGACCGAGACCGCCGTGCTCGCGGAGATCGCCCGGATCGCGCCGAACGCGACCGTACGGGTGGTGCTCGACACGCCGGAGACCGGCCCGCTCACCGCGCTGTCCGGCCCGGACCTGTTCGCCCACCCGGGCGCCTGCGGGATCCCCGGCCCGCTGCAGTACGTCGCACTCGACCCGGACGGCGAGATGTGCGTGCGCGGCCCGCTGCTGTTCGACGGGTACGCCGACGACCCGGCGGCCACGGTCGAGGTGCTCGCCGACGGCTGGTACCGCACCGGCGACCTGGCCGTGCTCGACGAGGCCGACGGCGTGCTGACGGTGACCGGCCGCGCGGCCGAGCTGATCCGGATCGACGGCAAGGCGGTGGGCCCGGGCGAGGTGGAACGGGTCCTGAAGGCCCACCCGGACGTCCGCGACATCGCGGTCATCGGCCTGCCGCACCCCACCGACGGCCGACTGCTGGGCGCCGTGGTGGTCGCCGAGGATCCCGCCCGGGTACCGGGCCCCGCCACGCTGCGTGCCGCGTGCGCGAAGGCCGGTCTGGCCGCGCACAAACACCCCGTCCGGTTCTTCCACGCCGACGAGCTCCCGTCCGGACCCACCCGGCGCGAGGACCTGACCCGGGAGATCACCGCCGACCGGTGACCGGGGCGGGCCGTTGCGTCGAGCCGGACCGGACCGAGCGGGGCCCGACACCGACCGCCGACACGACCGGGCGACCCGACCGCGCGACCGGGCGGCCGACGGGGAGCGAACGCGCCCGTCGGCCGCGACCGACCCGACCCGGCCCACCGGCGAGGCCGATCCCGGGTCGGGCGCCCGGCCCGCATACCCTGGAGCCGTGTCCGTGCCACCCCCGCAGCCCGTCGACGAAGCCGCCTTCAAGACCGCGATGTCCCGTTTCGCCTCCGGCGTGGTGCTGATCACCGCCGTCGAGGGCGATCCCGGCGACGGGGGTCCCGTGGACGACGTGGGGATGACCGCGACCGCGTTCATGTCGGTGTCCCTGGACCCGCCGCTGGTGCTGATCAGCCTGCGCCGCGAGGCGCGCATGCGCGACGTGCTGGACGAACAGCCGTTGTGGGCGGTGTCGCTGCTGTCCCGGAGCCAGAGCCGGATCGCCGCCCGCTTCGCGATCCCGGGCCGGATCAGCGACCGGCTGATCTTCGCCGACATCCCGCACGACCGCGGCCGGGCCTCCGGCGCCGCGCTGGTCGGCGGCGCACTGGCCACCCTGGAATGCCGCACCCACCAGGTGGTCGAGGCGGGCGACCACGTCCTGTACGTCGGCGAGGTGCTGACCACGGCACTGCCCGACCCGGAGGGCCCGCCGCTGCTGCACTTCCGCGGCCGCTACCGAAGCCTGGACTGAGCCCGGGCCGATACAGGTCGTTACGGGCGCGGCCCCGGCCGCATCAGCCCGTCCGCGGTCACCGAGGCCACCAGGCGTCCCGCCCGGGTGAACACCCGGATCCGCCCGTGCATGCGCCCGTCGCCCGCGTACTCGCTCGCGCACCGCAGCAGCAGCCACTCGTGCGCGGAGAAGCCCTCGTGGAAGGTGATGTTCTGGGCCAGCGCGACCGACATCGCCCGCCCGCCCCGCCGCTCGATCTCGGCGCGCGGATACGGCCGCAGCGCCACCGGGCCCAAAAAGCCCTCGGTCGACCAGGCCAGGATCGCCCGGGCCATCGTCGCGGTGTCCGCGACCCCGGTGCAGCGCGTCCACAGGTCCAAGCACGGCGGCCCGGCCAGGTCCGGGTCCAGCGCGGCCGGCCCGCCCACCGTGCGCACCTCCCACGGCAACATCGACACCGGCAACTCGGCGCAGTCCTCGGGTCCCACCACCTCGGCCGGCAACGGGTCCGCGTGCCGTACCAGTTCGGGCCCGACCACACCGAGCGTCACGAACGCCCGGTAGTGCTCGTGCCCGCCCTGCCGAAAGCCCACCTGGAGCATCGCCGCCGACCGGCCCTGATGCAGCCGCTCGACCCGCACCTCCACCGGCTCGGCCGGATCCCCCGCACGCGGGAACACCCCCTGGAGCGTCTGCACCGCCATGTGCGGAACCACCCGCTCGGCCGCCACCACGGTCTGCGCCAACACCTGCGCGCCGAGCGTGCGCGGTATCCGAGTCACGATGTTGCGCGCACCGAAAGTGGTCACCGCGCCGGGCCCGCCCGAGTCCGCGAGGTCCGCCGGCGTCAGTTCCAGCGCGTCCACCAGGTCGGCCGTCGCGATATTCGGCCACATCGACACTCCACCAGCCATGCGCGCATGATCGCAGCCCGCCGAACACGCACGACGCGGGGGCGGAGCCGCTCGGCTCCGCCCCCGCGGTGGGCCTCTCCCGTCGTAGCCCGTGCGCCGGAATCGGCTGCGCGAGGGGATCGGCGGTGCGAGGGAATCAGCGCCTGGCACCCTTTCCGGTGAACTTCACCACCAGCGAGACCAGGAACACCGCGACCGCGATGCTGATGATCCAGCGGATCCAGTCGATCCCCCTGGTGTCCTCGACGCCCAGGGCCGCGGCGATGCCGTAGCCGATCAACGTGCCCACGATGCCGACCGCCATCGTGGCGAGGAAGCCGATCTTCTGGTCGCCGGGAAGGAAGAGGCGCCCCAACGCGCCGATGATGATGCCCGCGATGATCAGGGAAACGATCGTCATGGTTCCTCCAGCGGACCACCCGACAGCCGTACAAAGTACCGCCGACCCGGACGTTTCCGGGCAGGTGTCTCCTGTTCCCCACGATCACCGCGCGTTAACACGGACACTCCCGTGTCACAAAGCCCTAAGGTGGTTGCGCCCGCCGGGTGGCCACGGTGCAAAATGGTCCGGTACACGCCTCGATAGCTCAGTTGGCCAGAGCACGCGCCTTGTAAGCGCGGGGTCGTCGGTTCGAACCCGACTCGGGGCTCGATGGGGCCGCAGGCTGCGGAAACGCGGCCGGCGGCCCTTTTTCGCGCCCCTATCCGCCCGGCCGGCGACGGCGGTCCGGGGCCGGCCCGGTCGAGCCGCGGACCACCAGTTCCGGCCGGTAGATCAACTCGGTGCGCGGCGCCCGACCCCCGCCGATCTCGTCCAGCAGCGCGCGCACCGCCGCCGCGCCCATCGCCTGTACCGCCTGGCGCACCGTGGTCAGCGGCGGATCGGTGAACGCCACCAGCGGCGAGTCGTCGTAGCCCACCACCGAGACGTCCTGCGGCACCCGCAACCCGCGCTCGCGCGCCGCCCGTACCGCGCCGAGCGCCATCAGGTCGCTGCCGCACACGATCGCGGTCGCACCCCGGTCGAACAGCGCGCCCGCCGCCGCCTGACCGCCCTCGACCGAGAACAGCGAGCGTTCGATCCAGCCGTCCGCGTCCGCGTCCTCGACGCCGAACCGCTCGGCGAGCCCACGCCGGAAGCCGGCGATCTTGCGCGCGGTCGGCACGTACCGCTCCGGTCCGACCGCGAGCCCGATCGCGGTGTGCCGCAACGAGGCGAGGTGCCCTATCGCCAGTTCCACCGCGACCGCCTCGTCGCTGGAGATGAACGGCGCGTCCACCCCCGGCGCGAAGCCATTCACGAACACCATCGGCAGACCGCGCTCGACCAGGCGCAGGTAGCGGGACAGGTCCGCGCCCGAGTCCGAGTGCAGGCTGGAGACGAACACGATCCCGGATACCCCGCGTTCCAGGAGCAGTTCGGTGTAGTCGTCCTCGGTGACCCCGCCCGGGGTCTGGGTACACAACACCGGCGTGTAGCCGTGGTGCGCCAGCGCCCGCTCGATGACCTGCGCGAACGCCGGGAAGATCGGGTTGTCCAACTCCGGGAGCAACAGCCCCACCAGGCCCGCGCTGCGCCGCCGGAGGCGGGCGGGACGTTCGTAGCCGAGCACGTCCAGAGCGGTCAGGACGGCCCGCCGAGTGTCGTCCGCGACCCCGGGTTTGCTGTTCAGGACCCGACTCACGGTCGCCTCGCTGACCCCTGCCTGCGTTGCGATGTCCGCCAGTCGAGCCTTCATGCCCGCAGCCTAGTGACAGTTTCAGCAGGATTTCGCAGGGCCTTGCGGCCTGCGCAAAACATTTCGGACGATCGGGACTGCTGACAGATGCCGTGCGCCCGGGTACGGTGATCGCTAGTTCATGCACAGTGGACTAGACCACTTTGCCCGGGGCGACCCGGGCAGCCCAGCACCGGGTACCTCACCCTCCACTCGGATCGTCCGGCACGTTCCTGCCGGTGGAAGGACACATCACCATGGCCACGGTCAGCTACAAGCAGGCGACCTGTACCTACAAGGGCGCCGAGCGCCCGTCCGTGAACGCGCTGGACCTGGAGATCGCCGACGGCGAGTTCCTGGTCCTGGTCGGCCCCTCCGGTTGCGGCAAGTCCACCTCCCTGCGCATGCTCGCGGGTCTCGAGGAGGTCACCGGCGGCTCGATCCACATCGGCGACCGCGAGGTCACCAACCTGGAGCCCAAGGACCGCGACATCGCGATGGTGTTCCAGAACTACGCGCTGTACCCGCACATGACGGTCGCCGAGAACATGGGCTTCGCGCTCAAGATCGCCGGTGTCGACAAGAAGCAGATCCGCGCGAAGGTCGAAGAGGCCGCGAAGATCCTCGACCTCACCGAGTACCTCGACCGCAAGCCGAAGGCGCTCTCCGGCGGTCAGCGCCAGCGCGTCGCGATGGGCCGCGCGATCGTCCGCGAGCCGCAGGTCTTCCTGATGGACGAGCCGCTGTCCAACCTGGACGCCAAGCTGCGCGTGCAGACCCGTACCCAGATCGCCGGCCTCCAGCGCCGCCTGGGCATCACCACCGTGTACGTCACGCACGACCAGGTCGAGGCGATGACCATGGGCGACCGGGTCGCGGTGCTCAAGGACGGTCTGCTCCAGCAGGTCGACACCCCGCGCAACATGTACGACCGCCCGGCCAACGTGTTCGTGGCCGGCTTCATCGGCTCGCCCGCGATGAACCTGATCGAGGTCGACCTCGCCGAGGACGGCATCCGCTTCGGCGACGCGGTCGTGCCGGTCTCCCGCGAGGCGCGCGAGGCGGCCGTGGCCGAGGGCGCGAAGAAGGTGACCCTGGGCGTGCGCCCGGAGCACCTGAAGATCAACTCGGCCGAGGGACTGTCCAAGGACAGCAAGGGCCTCGCGGTCTCGGTGGACGTGGTCGAGGAACTCGGCTCGGACGCCTTCGTCTACGGCTCGGTCACCATCGACGGCGAGACCAAGCCGCTGGTCGTGCGGGTGCCCGGGCGCGAGGTGCCGGAGAAGGGCGGGGTCCTGCACGTGGTCCCGACCGTCGGCGAGACCCACCTGTTCTCCACCAAGAGCGGCGAGCGACTGCACGACTGATCTGTCGGGCGACTTCGTCGCCGGCTCGCGAGGGGAGAGGCCGGGTCGTGGGGGCGGCGAGCCCGGGCGGCCGGAATCGTGTTCGGTGGCGCTGCTGCTTGTCGGGCGACTTCGTCGCCGGCTCGCGAGGCACCGCTTTTTCTCTCCCCCGCAAGCTCCTCCGAGAAAAAGCGGCGCCTCGCTCGTGACTTCGTGTCCCTGCGCTTCGCTCCGGGCCACGAAGTCGAAGGTCTGCGGCTCCGCCGCTCTCCGCGCTTCGCGCGTCGATCATGAGGTCTCGCCTGTGTCGGGGGCGCTGACGCGCCGGGTGGTAGGTCTCCGGGTGAGGGCGGGTCGGGGCTGGTGGGCTTCGGGGGTCGTGCGGTGATCGTCGGGGTGCGTTTGGCGGGGCTACCGGGATTCGGGGCGTTTTGCGGCGAGACTCGGGGCATGGAACGCATGACCGAGACTCAGTGGCGGGCCTTTCTGCTGGCAGGACCGCGCACCGGGAAGCTCGCCACCGTACGCCCCGATGGTCGGCCGCATGTGGCCCCGATCTGGTTCGATCTCGATGATCGTGGGGACACGGTCGAGCTTGTCTTCACCACGTTCGGGTCCTCGGTCAAGGGGCGCAACCTTGCCAACGATCCGCGGGTGAGCCTGTGTGTGGACGACGATCGGCCGCCGTACGCGTATGTCGTGGTCGAGGGCGAGGCGCGGATCTCGGCCGATCCGGCCGATCTGCGGGTCTGGCCGAGTCGGATCGCCGCGCGGTACATGGGCGCGGACAAGGTGGTGGAGCGCGAGCCGGTCGACGGCGAACAGGTGGTCCACGTGCACATCCACCACGTGGTGGCCGATCGCAACATCGCCGGCTGAGGATCTCGCCCACGACGTGCCGCGGGCCCGCACTCGTCCGGGGTCGTGGTCCGTCCGCGCCTGGATCGACGGGACGGCGAGACGGTG
>NZ_JBSFEO010000057.1:0-75403 GCF_053594475.1 Embleya sp. NPDC001921 | reverse complement strand
GCAACCCCGTCCTCCTCCAACCCACCATCGAACAACTCACCACCACCGGCCACCACACCTACATCGAAACCAGCCCCCACCCCGTCCTCACCCACCCCATCACCGACACCACCGAAGGACGGAACGTCCATGTCGTGGAAACCCTCCGCCGCAACCAAGGCACCCACCACCACTTCACCACCAGCCTCGCAACCCTCCACACCCACGGCACCAACCACGCACTGACCTCACACATCCCCGCTCATCGCACCACCGCCGACGATCCCCAACTGCCCACCTACGCCTTCCAACACCAGTCCTACTGGCTCGAGTCGCTGCCCTCGGACCGGAACGCGACCGGGCTCGGGCTGCACCCGGTCGATCACCCGCTGCTGACCGCCGCCGTCGAACTCGCCGACGCCGGAACGCACTTGTTCACCGGGCGGATCTCGGTCCGCACCCATCCGTGGCTCGCGGACCACGCCGTCCTGGACACCATCCTGTTGCCGGGCACCGCTTTCCTGGATCTCGCACTGCACGCGGTGGAGGCGACCGACACCGTCGCCCTCGAGGAGCTCACCCTGGAGAGCCCCCTCGTCATTCCCACCGTGGGCGCCGTCCAGCTCCAAGTCGCGCTCACCGCCCCCGACGACACCGGCCGGCGCACCATCACCATCCACTCCCGCACCGACGACCCGAACACCGAGCAACCCTGGACCCGACACGCCGTAGGCGCACTCACTGCGGACGAATTCGCTTCTGTGGCACCAGCGTTCGATGCGACGAGTTGGCCTCCGCCCGGTGCGGTCGAGCTGGATGTGTCGGACCACTACGACCGGTTGGCGCTGCACGGCCTCGGCTACGGGCCGGTCTTCCAAGGACTCCGGGTCGCCTGGCAGCTAGGCGACGAGCTGTACGCCGAGGTCGACCTGCCCCCGGACACCGACGTCTCCCGCTTCGGCCTGCATCCCGCGCTCCTCGACGCCGCACTGCACCCGATGGGTCTGGCCCCGGCACCGGAGCCGGTGGTGGATTCGAGCGCGTCGGAGGTGACCCGGCCGGTGGTGCTCCCGTTCTCCTGGAACGGGGTACGGCTGCACCGCACCGCGTCGACTTCGGTCCGGGTGCGGCTCACCCCCGTCGGCGAGCACGCTGTCGCGCTGGAGGTCGCCGACCGCACCGGCGCCCCGGTGGTCACCGTCGAATCCCTCACGGTACGTCCGCTCTCACCCGAGCAGCTCGCCTCGGCGCGCGGCGGCGGTGGGACGGACTCGCTGTTCCGACTGGGTTGGCAGCCGGTACCGGCCGGTCCGGTCGGGGCGGGTGCCTGGGTCACCCTGGGTACGGACGGCCGGATCGACCACACCGACGTCGAAGGCGTTTCGTACGCCGATCTCGCCGCGCTGCGTGCGGCGTTGCACGAGTCTCCGGGCTCGCTGCCGGGCGTAGTCCTCGCGCCGGTCGGGTCCGCGCTCGACGGGGATGCCGCGCCGAAGGCGGTTCGTACGGCCGTCGGCGAGGCGCTGGCCCTGCTCCAGGAGTGGCTGGCGGACGAGCGGCTCGTCGACAGCCGGCTCGTGGTGGTCACCACCGGCGCCGTCGCCACCCGGTCCGGCGAGGACACGCCCGATCTGGCGGGCGCGGCTCTCTGGGGCTTGTTCCGGTCCGCGCAGAGCGAGCACCCCGACCGGTTCACCCTGGTCGACACCGACGGCAGCGCCGGGTCGCGCCGGGCCCTGGCGTACGCCGTCGCGGGCGACGAACCGCAACTGGCCCTGCGGGACGGAAAAATTCTGGTCCCGCGCCTGACTCGGGCCGGGTCGGCGAGCGGCGGGGACGACCCGGCGCCACGCGTCCTCGACCCGGAGGGCACGGTCCTGATCACCGGCGGGACCGGTACGCTCGGCCGGCTGGCCGCGCGGCACCTGGTCACCGAACACGGCGCCAGGCACCTGCTGTTGACCAGCCGACGCGGTCCGGCGGCCGAGGGTGCCGCCGATCTCGCCGACGAACTCATCGGCCTCGGCGCCACCGTGACCATCACCGCGTGCGACACCGCCGACCGCGCGGCGCTCGCCGAGGTGCTCGACGCGATCCCGGCCGGGCACCCGCTCGGTGCGGTCATCCACACCGCCGGCACGCTGCGGGACTCCGTCGTCACCGGTCTCACCGGAGAGCATCTCGACGCGGTCCTGCGGCCCAAGGTCGACGCGGCCTGGCACCTGCACGAACTCACCCGCGACCACGACCTCAGCCACTTCGTCCTCTACTCCTCGGCGGCGGGTTGCTTCGGCAATCCCGGGCAGGCCAACTACGCCGCCGCGAACACGTTCCTGGACGCGCTCGCCCACCATCGTCGGGCCCGGGGGCTCGCCGGCACGTCGCTCGCGTGGGGCCTGTGGGCCGAGACGAGTGCGCTGACCGGCGGCCTGGACCCCACCGATCGGGCCAGGGTGACCCGAGGCGGGCTGCTGCCGCTGGACACGCGGGAAGGGCTGGAGTTGCTCGACGCGGCGCTCGCACTCGGCGCGCCGGCGTTGCTGCCGGCCCGGCTCGACCCGGCCGCGTTGCGCGCGCAGGCCGCCGACGGCACGCTGCCGGCGATCCTGCGCGAGCTGATCCGGCTGCCCGGTCGACGCACGTCGGCCGTCGGTGCGGAGCCACTCGCCGACCGGTTGAGCGGGTTGTCCGATGCCGAGCAGACCGCGCTGCTGCTCGACCTGGTGCGCGGCCAGGTGGCGGCCGTACTCGGGCACGCGAGTCCCGAAGCGGTGGTCGCCGATCAGGGCTTCAACGATCTCGGCTTCGATTCGCTCACCGCCGTCGAGTTGCGCAACCGACTCAACGGCGCGACCGGCTTGCGGCTGCCCGCGACGCTGGTCTTCGACTACCCGACCCCGGTCGCGCTGGCGGGCTACCTCCGGGACGGCCTCGCGCCCCGCATCTCGCCGTCCGCGCCGGCGCTGGCCGACCTGGACCGCCTCGAGGCGAGCCTGGCGCGCCTGGAAGCCACCGAGGACGAGGCCACGCGCGGTCGCATCACCCAACGCCTGCAAGCGGTGCTCTCCCGCTGGACCGCCCCCGCGACCACCGCCGACGCGGACGTCACCGACCGCATCGACACCGCCTCCACGGACGACATCTTCGCCTTCATCGACAACGAACTCGGCCGTTCCCTCCAATAGCCCACACCCATCCACCCAGGCCTCCCTCACGCGCGGCCCGATCCCACGGCACCTCGCCGTCCGCCCCGACCCACTCCTCTCCCCCCATGTCGCCACCACCGCGACCCACACCACCCAGCCGCCCATCCGACCACCCACCCAGGCCTCCCCACCCGCGCGCCCCGCGCTACGTGCGCCTCCTTGTCGAGGAGAAGTTCCGATGGCAACGAATGAAGAGAAGCTCGTCGACTACCTCAAGTGGGTGACCAACGACCTGCACCAGACCCGCCGTCGGCTCCAGGAGGTCGAGGCCAAGGAGGCCGGTCGCGGCCGCGAGCCGATCGCGATCGTCGCGATGAGCTGCCGCTATCCGGGCGGCGTCCGCACGCCCGACGACCTGTGGCGGCTCGTCGCCGAGGGCACCGACGCGGTGGGCGGCTTCCCGACCGACCGGGGTTGGGGGGTCGAGGAGCTCTACCACCCCGACCCCGATCGGCTCGGCACCTCCTACACCCGCGACGGCGGCTTCCTGTACGACGCGCACCACTTCGACCCGGAGTTCTTCGGGATCAGTCCGCGCGAGGCGATCGCCACCGACCCGCAACACCGGTTGCTCCTGGAGACGGCCTGGGAGGCGTTCGAGCGCGCCGGGATCGAGCCGACCTCGCTGCGCGGCAGCCGTACCGGCGTGTTCGCCGGCGTGATGTACAGCGATTACGGGTCCCGGCTCCAGAAGCACGCGGCCGAGGAGTTCGAGGGATATATCGGCAACGGCAGTGCGAGCAGCATCGCGTCGGGGCGCCTGTCGTACACGTTCGGCCTCGAAGGGCCCGCGTTGACCATCGACACCGCGTGCTCATCGTCCCTGGTCGCCATCCACCTGGCCGCCCACGCGCTGCGTCAGGGCGAATGCACGCTCGCCCTGGCCGGCGGCGTCACCGTGATGGCCTCCCCGGGCCTGTTCGTCGAGTTCAGCCGCCAGCGCGGTCTCGCGCCCGACGGGCGGTGCAAGTCGTTCGCCGCGGCGGCGGACGGCGCCGGCTTTGCCGAGGGTGCCGGGCTGCTGCTGCTGGAGCGGCTCTCCGACGCCGAACGCAACGGCCACCCCGTCCTCGCCGTCCTGCGCGGCTCCGCCGTCAACCAGGACGGCGCCAGCAACGGACTCACCGCACCCAACGGCCCCTCCCAACAACGGGTGATCCGGCAGGCCCTCACCGGCGCCGGACTGACGGCCGATCAGGTGGACGCCGTCGAGGCGCACGGCACCGGCACCACTCTCGGCGACCCGATCGAGGCACAGGCACTGCTCGCCACCTACGGCCGGGACCGGCCCGCCGAACACCCGCTCTACCTCGGCTCGTTGAAGTCCAACATCGGCCACACCCAGGCCGCCGCCGGCGTCGCCGGTGTGATCAAGATGGTCCTCGCCATGCGGCACGGCATACTGCCCAAGACGCTGCACGTCGACGAGCCGTCACCACACGTGGACTGGACCGCAGGCGCGGTCACCCTGCTCACCGAGGCAAAACCGTGGCCCGACACCGACCACCCCCGCCGCGCCGGCGTCTCCTCCTTCGGCATCAGCGGCACCAACGCCCACCTCATCATCGAGCAGGCACCCACCGTCGAACCCGACACGGCACCGGCGGCCGATCCGACCACCGCGGCCGGCGATGCCCGCCCCGTCCCGTGGCTGCTCTCCGCCCGTACCCCGCAAGCGCTCCGGGACCAGGCGCAGCGCCTGCACGCGCACATCGACGCGCATCCCGAGATCGACCCGATCGCCGTCGCGCACACACTCGCCACCCGGCGGACCACGTTCGACCACCGCGCGGCCGTCGTCGCCGACAAGCGCGAGGACTTCCTACTCGGCCTCACCGCACTGGCCCAGGGCCAGGTGAGCACCACGACGCTCCGGCACCACCACACCCCCGCGGCGGGTCGCGTCGCGTTCATGTACACCGGCCAGGGCAGCCAACGGCCCGGCATGGGCGGTCAACTACGGGTCACTCACCCGGTGTTCGCCGAGGCGTTCGAGAACGCCTGCGCCCACCTCGATCCGCACCTGGACAAGCCACTGCGCGAGGTGATCGACCACCACCCCGAACTCCTCAACCAGACCCGCTACACCCAACCCGCCCTGTTCGCCCTGCACATCGCGCTCCACCACCTCCTCACCCATCACGGCATCACACCCGACTACCTCATCGGCCACTCCATCGGCGAACTCACCGCCGCACACCTCGCCGGAGTCCTCACCCTCCCCGACGCCGCCACCCTCGTCACCACACGAGCCCGCCTCATGCAAACCGCACCCACCGGCGGCACCATGATCGCCATCACCGCCGCCCCGAACGAACTGGCCGAACTCCTCGACGGACACCAACACCTCGTCTCCATCGCCGCGCACAACGCACCCCACGCCACCGTGATCTCCGGCGACCGCGAACTCTGCCTCCACATCGCCGAACAAGCACGCATCGAAGGTCGCAAGACCAAGGAACTCAAGGTCAGCCACGCATTCCACTCACCCCACATGGACCCGATCCTCGACGAGTTCCACACGATCGCGAGCAGCCTCACCTACCACCCCCCACACACCCCGATCGTCTCCGACACCACCGCCACCATCGCCACCACCGAACAACTCACCGACCCCACCTACTGGACCAACCACATCCGCCACGCCGTCCGCTTCCACGACGGCATCACCACCCTCCACCACAAAAACGTCACCACCTACATCGAACTCGGACCCGACACCACCCTCACCACCCTCGCGCAGGAGACCGTGCACGCGCTCCGCCGGGACGAGTCCGGTGCCCGGGGCGAATCGGCGTTCGTCCCGCTCCTGCGCGGACACCGCCCACAGGCCCGGAGCGTGGCCACCGCGTTGGCCACCGCCCACCTGCACGGGGTGTCCGTCGACTGGCCGTCGGTACTCACCGGACCCGCCGGTCCGCCGCCGCCCGTCGACCTGCCGACGTACGCCTACCAGCGGCAGCGCCTGTGGCTGGACGTACCGGAATCCCCGGGCGTCGACGGCGGGTTCGATGGTGTGGCGGAGGCACCGGCCGACGCGCGCTTCTGGACGGCGGTGGAGAACGGCGATCCGGACGCGCTGGCCGACGCGTTGCACGTGGATGCCGACGGACAGGCCGCCCTGC
Source organism: Embleya sp. NPDC001921 (assembly GCF_053594475.1). Lineage (NCBI taxonomy): Bacteria > Bacillati > Actinomycetota > Actinomycetes > Kitasatosporales > Streptomycetaceae > Embleya > Embleya sp. NPDC001921. Next base: position 69,093 of record NZ_JBSFEO010000057.1, on the reverse strand, counting down.
GTGCGTTGTTGCCCGCGCTGACCGCGTGGCGGCGGCAGCGCCGGTGGTGGCACCGGGTGGTCTGGCAGCCGGTACCGGAGCCGTCGAATGCGGTGCTGTCGGGCACGTGGCTGCTGCTCGCGCCGGCGGATCATCCGGCCGCCGACGACGTGTTCGCCGCGCTCGGTCGGCATGGCACGCAGCCGATCCGGATCGAGGTCCCGGTCGCCGCGGACGGCGCGCCGGACGTGGACGCGTTGCCCGCCGCCCTGGCGCGGTATTGCGACCCGGACGGGGTGCTGGCCCTGGCGCCGGTCGACCCGGACCCGGCCGGTCGACTGGTGCGGGTGCTGGCGGAGAGCGGGATCAAGGCGCCACTGTGGTTGGTCACCCACGACGCGGTCGCGCTCCGTGGCGACGCCGCGCCGGCCCGGCCGGACCGCGCGCTCGCGTGGGGCCTGGCCCGGGCGGCGGGTACGGGCGCACCGGACGGTCCGGGTTCGGTCCGCCTGTTGGATCTGCCCGAGCGGCCGGACGAGCGGGCGACGGCGCGGCTGGCCGGCGTACTGGCGGATGCCGACATCGAGGACCAGGTGGCGATTCGGGCCGCCGGGGTGTTCGTCCGCCGGCTGGTGCGGGCCGCGCCCGTTGCGCGGGCGGTAGACGGCGACGGCTGGAAGCCGCGTGGCACCACGCTGATCACCGAGGGCACCACATCCCTCGGTGCCCAGGTCGCCCGGTGGCTGGCCCGACGCGGCGCCGATCATCTCCTGCTCACCCGGGCCGTCCCGGGTGACACGTCGGCGCTGGAGGGGGAGTTGGCCGGCCTGGGCACGCGGGTGACGGTTGCCGTGTGCGACCCGGCGGATCCGGCCGAGACGGCGCGGCTGCTCGCGCTGGTCCCGGCCGAGCACCCGCTGGCGGCGGTGCTGCACACGGCCCCCGCCCCGACCGCCGAGTACGAGGCAATCACCGTCGTGGATGAGGCCGTTCACCGGTCGGCGGCGGCGAACCTGGATCGGGCCACCGAGCACCTGGACCTGTCCGCGTTCGTGCTCTTCTCCTCGCTGGCCGGCCTGCTGGGCACCTCGCCGGATCCGGCCGACGCCGGTACACACGCGTACCTGGAGGCGCTCGCCCACGCGCGCCGGCAGCGGGGGCTGCCGGCCGGCGTGGTGGCGTGGGGTCCGTGGGTCTCGACCGGTGCGGGGGCGGCCGAGGCGGACGGGTTGCGGCCGGTGGCGCCGCAGCCGGCGATCGAGGCGTTGTTCGAGGCGCTGGCTCAGGCGCCGGATCGGGACGTGCCGAGCCTGGTCGTCGCGGATGTCGCGTGGGATCGCCTGTCGGCCCGTTTCCCGGCGGTGGGCACGGCCGCGCTGGTGCGCGATCTCGCGGCGACGGGCGCCCCGTCGGGCCCGGCCGGTGCCGGGGCGGCGGCCGACGCGGGTGATCGGTCCGTCGAGGTTCGGCGGCGGGTGCTGGAGGCCGACGACGCGGAGGGCGAGCGGGTGCTGCTCGACATCGTGCTCGGGCACGTGGCGGCGCTGCTCGGGCACGGGTCGGGCGCGGCGATCGACGCCGACGAGGACTTCGTCGCGTTGGGTTTCTCCTCGTTCACCGCACTGGAGTTGCGCAATCTGCTCAGTGCCGCGATCGGGGTCGAGCTGGCCACGGTGGCGGTGTTCGACAATCCGACGCCCGGCGCGCTGGCCCGGTTCCTGCGGCTGGAGATCGAGGCGAGCGAGCCGGTCCCGGCCGCCGTCTGAGCGAACTCCCGGTACGCGTACGGCGTCCCGCGACCGATGCGGTCGCGGGACGCCGTACCCGGGTGTGCGTGCTCGCTGCCGTCACCAAGAACGTGCCCAGGTGCTCGGGTGCCGTGGCCGGGGTCCGTCGACGGCTGCTCGCTGCCGTGACCGGGGAACATGCCCGGGTGCTCGCTCCCGCGACTGGGAGCATGCCCGGGTGCTCGCTCCCGCGATCGGGAACAGGCCCGGGTTCTCCGTCGGCGCGGGGCGCCGGTCGGTCAGCCGGCCCGCGCCGGTGTGGCCGCGGCGGTGCGCAGGCCGCCCATGGTGAGTTCGAGGAGCCGGTCGGTCTGGCCCGCGTCGCTGGGGGCCTGCTCGATCGCCCAGGCGATGCCGTTGGCGATCTTGAGCAGGTCGGAGATGTCGGTGTCCTTGCGCACGGTGCCGGCCTGCTGGGCGCGCAGGAGCAACGCGGCGCCGGCCGAGCGCATCCGGGTGTGGCACGAGGACGCGGTGGATTCCTGTTCGAGCATGGTGGCCATCAGCGACGCGGCGAGCCCGCGGTAGGTGGTCGCGTAGGCGATCACCGAGCGCAGCCAGGTGGCCAGCGCCTCCTCGGGCACAGGTGCCCCCAGCAGGGCCTGTGCCTCGCCGCACAGCCCTTCGACGCCGTCGTGGAACACCGCTTCGAGCAGTGCGTGTCGGGTCGGGAAGTTGCGGTACAGCGTGCCGGGGCTGACCCCGGCGCGGCGCACGATGTCGTCCAGCGGCGCGTCCGGCCCGTGCTCGGAGAATGCCTCGCCGGCCGCGACGATCAGCCGTTCGTAGTTGCGCCGGGCGTCCGCGCGCATCGCACGTGCCGGGGGCTGCTCAGTCGTCATCGCCGATCCCCTGGTTGCACGGTTGCCGAAATCCTGGAAACGGGGCGTCCAGGATACGTCGGGGGCCGAACGGCCTTTGTACACGGTACCCCGGCGGGTGCGGCGTCCGGTGCCGCATCGGGCCTGCCTGGGACCGCCTTTCGGTCGATTGCCGAGTCCCAAGGGCGGGATTAGCGCGAGCAAAGAACGGCTTAAGCCCGCGACCGCACGCTCGAACCGACCGCCGCGTGATACCGGCTCGGCCCGGAGCGCTCGGCGCGGTCGATCGGCTCCCCGCCCGTACCGCCCGCCGTTGCCGGGCCGCCGACAGGAATGGCGATCCATGACCGGAATCGATTCCGCAAAGAAACAGAGCACGCTGCCCTCTCTCACCGGCATGCGGTTCTTCGCCGCACTGATGGTGTTCCTCGCGCACGCCTCGGATCAGCGGTTGTTCCGGGACGCCGGTTTCAGCGCCGACTTCAATGACGTCGTGCGCGGTTCCGGATATGTGGGGGTCGCCTTCTTCTTCGTGCTCAGCGGCTTCGTGTTGACCTGGTCCGCTCGGGCCGGCGACACCGCCCGGGCCTTCTGGCGCCGACGCGCGGCGAAGGTGTATCCGAACACGGTGGTCGCGGTCGTCCTCGCCGCGATCTTGTTGAGCACCACCGATCGGGTGCTCGAGGCGAGGGTCCTGGTCCCGAACCTGCTGCTGATCCAGTCCTGGATTCCCGACCTGGAGATCTTCCTCGGGGTGAACCCGCCCACGTGGTCGCTGGCCTGCGAGTTGTTCTTCTATCTCTCGTTCCCGCTGCTGCTGGTGGGGATCAAGCGCATCCCGGGCCGCTACCTGTGGCCGGCGGCGGCGGGCGTGGCGGCGGTGGTGGCGGTGATGCCGCTGGTGGCCGAACTCATCCAGGGCGGCGTGATGTTCCCGCCGCCGGTGTCGGTGTCCTTCCCCAGGTTCTGGTTCGTGTACGCGTTCCCGCCGGTGCGGATGCTGGAGTTCGTGCTGGGCATGCTGATGGCGCGGATCGTGCTGACCGGTCGGTGGATCCCGCTCGGTCGGCTGCCCGCGCTGGCGCTGGCGATCGGGGCGTTCGTAGGGCTCAAGCACGCGTCGACGCTGTTCTCCATCGTCGCGGTGATGGTGGTGCCGATCGCGCTGTTGATCTCCTCGGTGGCCGCGGCCGACGTGCGCGGCGCGCGGTCGTGGCTCGGCAGTCGGTTCGTGGTTCGGCTCGGCGAGATCTCGTTCGCGTTCTACCTGTTGCACCAACTCGTGCTGTCCTACGGGCATCGCTGGTTGGGTCTGCACCGGACCTGGAGCACCCCGGGCGCGTTCGGTGTGCTGGCGGGGCTGCTCCTGGTGGCGCTGGCGCTGAGCGCGGTCCTGCACGCCGTGGTGGAGCAGCCCGCGATGGCGCGATTCGCCCGGCCGAGGCGGCGGCCCGCCCCGATCGAGGCGGCCGCCGAGCCCGACTCCCGCGGCGGACCGGCCGCCGGTTCCGATTCCGGCGGTGGCCCGGGTTCCTCGTCCGATCCGCGCGGCGGTCCGGGCGCCGGGTCGTCCGCACAGCTCCCGGCGCTGCCGGCGGCGAACGCGTCGTCCGCTCGCGGCGAGCCGTCCATCGTGGACTGACGGCCCGTCACCCAAGGCCTCCGGCAGCACCGGCGCGGCGTCCGCGTCGCACCTTCGCCCTCCTCGTTCGTTCTTCGCCCCTCGGGCGACGGACCCACGGGGAGGGCGTCCTCTGTTTCCGTCCGGTTTCCCCAGCGTGTCCGCCCGTTGGACGCTCGGTCACGCCCGGAGCGGATTTTCAGACAAGATCTGCACTCGGTGACCGGCCACGGCCGGTTGCGTTACGACTCGTGTGATCACCGGGTCGTTGGCCGTCCGGCCGTCGCGGACCAGGGCTGATCCGGCGCCCACGAGTGCCCGGAGCGAAGAGACGTCCGGTTGGCGGGTGACCGAAAACCGCGTGCGGGGCGGATCGAACAGCTAAACGGAGAGAGTGTCGGGTTAGCCTGATCCCGCACCTGAACCCTGCGGGCCCGACCGACCCGGGGCCTACAGCCGAGGACGTTGACAGCACTCGAGGGGTCATCGTGATGCGCTTCATTCGACACCGCTCCACCTCAGCGATCCACGCGGGAACCACCTCCGACCACTGCTGTCCGGGGCACTGTCCGCGCCCGTAGGGCCACTCGTCTCGCGTCCGAATCAGCCGGAGTCGCCCCATCCGCCCGCCCCGGTGGACGGTGATCCTCCCCAAGGCATCGGATCGCGACATTCGACGTCGCATTCGACCGCCCCCGTTTCCGGGTGCGGTCGAACACGCCGCCCCACGCCACATCGGCGAGGTCGGCGAATCCTTCCCGGTGCCATGTGCCCGGGGTGAATTTGGTGTGCGCGGGGGAATGGAGTTGTGCCGTTATGCACGGGGATACGGTCGGATTGGTGGAACGCGGACGCGAGTTGGCGATATTCGGGGAGCTGCTGACCGGCTGCCGGGACCGGCGCGGCCGATTGTTGTTGGTGGAGGGCGCGGCCGGGGCCGGAAAGTCGTCGCTGCTCCTGGGCTTGCGCGAAGAGGCGTCGACGGGCGGATTCCGGATTCTCCAGGCCCGGGGTTCGCGGTTCGAGGAGAGTTTTCCGTTCGGGATCGTGCGCCAATTGTTCGAGCCTTTGCTGGCCTGCGCGCCGCCGGAGCTGCGGGCGGCCATGTGGTCCGGCGCGGCGGAATTGTCGGCTCCGTTGTTCGAATACGCCGGCGGTCTGCTTCCGCTCGGTGGCGACGACGGGCCGGGCAGCGCGGCCGAACGACAGGCTTTGTTTCACGGTCTGTATTGGCTGTGCGTGAATGTCGCCGACCGCGAGCCGCTGGTGCTGGTCGTCGACGACGTGCAATGGGCCGACGAGTCGTCCCTGCGTTTCCTGCATTATCTGGCCACCCGGCTGGACGAGTTGCCCGTGGTCGTGGCGGTGGCCACCGAGTCGATGCGCTGGGGACCGCAGGCGGACGTGGTGCGCGCGATGGTCTCCTCGCCGCTGGCCCGGGTCGTCCGCGCCGAGCCGTTGACCGAGACGGGCGTGCGCGAGTTGGTGATCCGCGTGGTCGGCGCCGATCAGGGCACCGGATTCGCCCGGTTGTGCCACGAGGCCACCGGTGGCAACCCGTTCTTCCTGCGCGAGTTGCTGGGTGAACTCCAGGCGGACGGCGTGGTTCCGGTCGAGGCTCCCGGCCTGCCCGCCGCGGTCGTTCCCGAACCGGCCGGCCCCGACGGCGAGGGGGCGCGGGTGTTGTCCCGGGCGGGCGAGGCCCGTCGCGTGTCCGTCCCGGTGGGCCCGTGGGCCGGTTCGGCACCCGGCGGCGATACCGGGGCGGTGGCCTTCGGGAAGGCCGTCGACCGGAGCGTACGGGCCGGCGAGGCGGTCCTGGGCGCCGAGGACCGCGCGCGGGGCGCGCTGGTCGAGGTGGGATCCGGAACGCGCGCCGACGGGCCGGTCGCCGGCAACGGGCGGGCCGGTGTGTTCACCTCCCGGGCGGGCGGCACGTTCCCGGTGACCTGGCGGAGCGAGCCCGCCCCGGCGTTCGGCGGCCTGGGCACCGGTGTGCCCGGGCCGGCTCCCGGGGACGGCGCCGAGCGCGGCGAGGCCCGGCGCGCGGTGTCCGTGCGTACGGTCCCCGCCGAGGACGGGATCGACGCCCCCGCCGAGGAGGGGCGTTGCGGGGACGTGGTGGCCCGGGTCTCCCGGCTCGCGCCGGGCAGCGTCTCGCGCAGCGTGGTGCGCCGGCTGCGGCTGTCGCCCGGCCCGGTCGCGGTGTTCGCGGAGGCGATGGCGGTCGTGGGGTTGACCGCGGATCCGGTACTGGTGGGCCAGATCGCCGGGTTGAGCCGGGCCGAGGCCACCGAGGCGGTGGGCGTCCTGGTCGAACTGGGCATGGTGCACCCCGGTTCGCCGTTGCGCTTCGTCCACCCGACCGTGCGCGAGACGTTGTACCGGGATCTGCCGCTGCGCCTGCGCCACCGCGCGCATGTGCGGGCCGCGCGGGCGCTGACCGGCGCGGGCACGTTGCAGGGTGAGGCGGCGGGCGAGGCCGCGGACCATCTGATGGAGGTACCGCCGGCCGCGGATCCCTGGGTCGCGGACGTCCTGGCGGTGGCCGGGCGCAGCGCCCTGGCCCACGGTGATCCCGGGGCGGCGGTGCGCTATCTGCGCCGGGCCCTGCACGAACCCGCGCCGCCCGCGACCGTGCCCGCGCTGTCCGCGACACTGGGCCGGGCCGAGTTGCGCGCGCGTGGCGGGCACGCCTGCCGCCGACTGGCCCAGGCCTTGGACGCCGCGCCCGATCCCGAGGCCCGGGCCCGGGTCGGTGTGGATCTGGCCTCGGCGCTGGTGGCCGCGTGCCGGCACGACGAGGCGATCACACTGCTCCAGGGGTTGCGCGAGGAACTGGCCGCCGTCCTGCCGACGGACGGCTCCGACCCCGACGGCGAGGGCTTCCTGCGGGTGTGCATGGCCCTGACCGTGGTCGCCCAACTGATGCCCGCCACCCGGCATGTCGCCGCCCGCGAGGTGGCCGGCCTCGGCGAGTGGGCCGGCGAGCACCAGTGCGACGACCCGGCCACCAACCCGGTGCCCACCACACGATGGGGGCCCGACTGCGTCTGCGCCGACATCCGCCGGGTGCTCATCGCCGCCGACACCGTGCGGGCGCTGAGCGAGGGCAGGCCCGCCCAACAGATCGTCGAACGCGTGCAACACGCGCTCACCCAGGGCTGCTTCGCGTACGGACGACTGGTCACCGGGCCGGACGGGGAGTTGCATCCCATCCTGCTGCTGGCCGGGGCGCTCGCGCACTGCAACCGGCTGACCGAGTCGGACACGCTGCTCACCCGCGTCCTCTCCGACGCGCGCGATCAGAACCTGACCCTGGCCGCGGACGCCGCCCGGGCCTCGCGGGCCTGGGTCCGCTGGCAGCGCGGCATGCTCGCGGAGGCCGAGACCGACGCGCGCACGGCCCTGCGGGCGATCCATCCGGACGTCGCCGCCGACGCCCCGCCACCGCCGGGGAGCGTGTTGTGCCTGGCCACCGCCGCGCTGGCGTCGACCTTGGCCGTCCGGGGCGATCTCAGCGGCGCGGCGCGGCTGTTGGAGGACGCGCCGGACCTGGACACGCCGCAGACCCTGACCCTGCTGCCGCTGCTGGTCGCCCGGGGGCGGGTACGGCTGGCCCAGGGGCACTCGGAGAACGCGCTCGACGACATCCTGCACGCCAGGGCGCTCTTCCATCGCTGGACCGCGCCGACCCCGGTCGCGTTCCTGCCCACCATCGACGCGGTCACCGCGCTGGTCCGGCTCGGCCGTACCGACGAGGCCCGGGCGCTGGCCGAGACCCAGGTGCCCGCCGGGCGCGCGTTCGGGGCGCCGCGCACCATCGCCGGCGCGTTGCGGGCCACCGCGCAGACCGCGCGCGGTACCGACCGGGTACGGATCCTGGAGGAGGCCCTCCAGCACATCCGCACCACCCCGGCGGTGCCCGACCACACCCTGACCCTGCTCGAACTGGGCATCGCGCACCGGCACAACGACCAGCACATGCAGGCCCGTTGCCGGTTGCGCGAGGCGGCCGACCTGGCCGAGAGTTGCGGGGCGACCGCGCTGGTCACCCGCGCCCGGGAGGAGCTCGACGCGATCACCTCGCGCACCCGGGGCCGGCAGCCGCGCCGGACCGGCCAGACCGGTCTGACACCCCAGGAGCGCCGGGTCGCGGACCTGGCCGCGGCCGGATACCGCAACCAGGAGATCGCCCACACGCTGTTCGTGACGGTCAAGACCGTCGAGTGGCATCTCAGCCAGGTCTACCGCAAACTCGGCATCAATTCCCGCGCCGAGCTGGGCGACACTCTGGAGACGGACGGCACCGAGAGCGCCTGACCCACCGACGAAACCGGGACCGGCCGCGGCGGCGCCGGTCCCGCGTCCTTGCCCCGGCGGCCCGGGGCCGGGGGCCGGGGTCCGCCGGGCCTGGAGCGTGTCTTCAATCCCCGGGCCGCCGTTCGTGCTCGGATCCGCCCCGCCCCGGTGGTTTCCCATACCGGTTTCGGTGCCACCCGTGGGCGGATGGCTGGGGGCATGCTGGGGTGCCCGGGGGGCGTGACCGGGGTCCGGGCGAGACACAATCGTGGTGAGGCTCCGTATATGGCCGCCGGCGTCCGAGTCCGGCCGGCACCGGGTCTCGACGGGACGTCGCCCGACGGCGCGCGATACCCCGACCATTCGTCATCGCGTCGAGTGCGGTCCGCCCGGGCCGGCCACGCCGGCCGGACCGCCCGCCTCGACCGAAACCCATGGGGGAAGTCATGCGATATTCGATCCTGGGCCCACTGCACGTCATCGACGAGGCGGGCAACGGCGCCCCGATCAGCGCGCCCAAACTGCGCACACTGCTGGCCGCACTGGTCATCCGAGGCAATCAGGTCGTCTCGATAGATCAACTGATCGACGAGATATGGGGCGAGAATCCGCCTCGCCGGGTGACAGCCGCACTGCATGTGTACGTGTCCCAGCTCAGGCGGTTGATCGGCAGGCCGGACGATCCCGAAGGCCCGATCGTCACCGGGGCACCGGGATATCTGCTGCGGATGGCGCCGGAGGACCTCGACCTGTGGACCTTCCAGCGCCATGTGCAACAGGGGCGCGCGCATCTGCGGGTCGGCGCCTACCACCAGGCGTCCGAGTCGTTGCGGGCCGCCCGGGACCTGTGGCGCGGGCCGGCGCTCGGGGAGCCGTACGGCCAGGGCCCGCTGATCCGCGGGTTCATGACCTGGCTTGAGGAAGCCCGGCTGGAATGCACCGAGTTGCTGGTGGAGGCCGAGCTGGAACTGGGCCTGCACCGGGAGTTGGTCGGCCCGCTGTACGCGCTGACCACCGAGCACCCGCTGCGTGAGGTGTTCCATCGGCAGTTGATGCTGGCGCTGTACCGCTCGGAGCGGCAGGCGGACGCGCTGCGGGTGTACCAGCAGGCCCGGGAGACGCTCAACGGCGAACTGGGCCTGGAGCCGGGGCGGGCGTTGCGGGACCTGCAATTGGCGATCCTGACCGCCGACGAGCAACTCGACACCAGGCTCGCGAGTTGACGTCGGCCCGTCGGCGGCCCGGGTGGGTCGCCGACGGGCCGCGCATCACGCGGTCGGCTCCTCCGCGATCGTGATGGCCTTCTCCGGACAGGCCCGGGCGCCGCGCAGGGCGGCGGCCCGGCGGGCCGCGTCGACCTCGAAGTCGCCCATCTCGTTGAAACCCTCGTCGGTGACCTCGTAGACCTCCGAGGCCAGTGCGCTGCACATGGAATGCCCCATGCAGGCGTCGGAGTTCACCCGGACGCGCATGCCCGCTACCCCTGCGCCCGGCCGAGCACGAGGTCGAGGTTGTGCAACCCGCGACCGGGCGAGTAGTGGTGCAGCGGCACGGTGCCCTCGGCGACGTGGTAGTTCGGCACGCGCTTGTGCCACTCCTCGATCGCGATGCCGATGATCCGGCGCGCGAGGTGCATCCCCAGGCACCGGTGCGGTCCGGTGCCGAAGGCGAGTTGACGGGTGGCGTTGCGGTCGAAGTCCACCTCGTCGGGGTTCTCGAACGCGTCCGGGTCCAGGCCCGACATGCCCCAGGACAACAACACCCGATCGCCCTTGCGCATGGTCACGCCGTGCCGCTCGACGTCGCGGGTGACCAGACGCCCGGTCGAGGAGACCGGTTCGTGCCGGATGAGTTCCTCGACCACGGCGGGGATCCGGTCGGGATTCGCGTTGATCAGGTCCTGGACCTCGGGGTGTCGGGCCAGGTACAGGAAGATCAGACCGAGTTGCGCGGTGGTGCTGTCCAGGCTGGCGAGCATGGTCACGAACGCGGCGTTGATCATCTCGTCGCGGGTGAGTTCACGGCCGTCGAAGCGTCCCTCGACGAGTTGGCTGATCACGTCCCGGCGGCCCTGGGTGCCCTCCGCGCGGCGCTGGTCGATCGCCTCGCCGAAGAAGTCCCACAGCGGCTTGTTCGCCACCCGCAGGTCCTCGTCGGTACGGGCGTTTGGGATGCCCTCGCGCCGCAGCCAGGTCTTGTGGTCGAGCAGTGTGCGCAGGTGCTCCCGGCCGATCCCGAAGCTGATCAGGAAGGTCTCGGCGGGCAGTTGGATGCCGAAGTCGGTGAGGAACTCGCAGCGCCCGGCGGCCACGATCGGCTCGATCGCGTCCACGGCGGCCTCCCGGATCCGGGGCGCGAAGTGGTTGACCACTCCGGGGTTGAACAGACTCGCCAGCGTCAGGCGCCACTTGCGGTGGTCCTCGCCGTCGAGCTGGATCGGGATCTGCTTGGTCGGGAAGATCTGCCGGTGCGGGATGACCAGTTCGGCGTTGGAGAACAACTCGGGGCTGCGCGCCGCCCATTCGATGTCCTCATAGCGGGTGAGGATCCAAAAGCCGCCCGCCTCCTCGGAGCGCACGATCGGCGCGCTCGCGCGCATCTGCTTCCAGTACGGGATCGGGTCCTGCTGAAGCCAGGGCTGGTACAGGCTCCACTGCCGGGAGCGCTCCTCGACGGTGGCCGGCGCCTGGGGCACCGATGCCGGGGGCGGGATCGGCGCCCGAGTCGGTGCCGGGGGCGGGTTCGCCGCCGGGTCTTGGGTCCGGGTGGGGTCGGTCATGCTCCTGCTCCTTCATGTCCTGGATCGGCCCGAAGGACGACGCCGGTGGGGGGATCCGCACGTGCGGCGGCCCGTCGTCGATCGCTCGGCGAGCGCGCGCGCCGCCGCGGTCCGGTCAGGCGGATGGGGTCGCGGGCGCGGCGGACGCCGCCTCGTCGGGTTCGCCGAACCACGTGGTCAACGCAGCGCCCAGACCCTTGGCCCGGGCGCCGGCCGCGTCGTCGGCCCACGCGACGAACCCGTCCGGGCGGACCAGGACGAGCGTCGCGTCCAGGGCCGGTTCGGTGGAGTCGGCGGTGACGATGTCGACGCGGTCGGCCCACGCGATCGCCTCGGCCGGGTCGGCCCCGCCGCCCGCGCCGCCGGTCAGGTCCACGAGCAGGCCGCGTCCGGTGCGCAGGAGTTCGAGCAGCTTGGTGTCGCCGGCACCGGGGTCCAGCGTGACCGCCGGGACCCGCCGGCCGACCAGCGCGTGCGGGTCGGCGCCCGGGTCGGCGTCGGCCGGGGCCGGGTAGCCGACCGCCGTGGTCATCTCCAACAGGTGCCGGTTGACGCTTTCGATCGCGGTGAGTTCGGCGACCATGTCGCGCAGCGGGGTGATCTCGGCCAGCGGGTGCATCAGCGCCATCTGGGCCCGCGAGTGCAGCGCGACCCGCTCGCCGACCGGGCGACGCTCGCCCTCGTAGCTGTCGAGCAGGCCGGCCGGGGCGTGCCCGGCCAGCGTCGCGGCCAGCTTCCAGCCCAGGTTGAGCGCGTCGTGCAGGCCGGTGTTGACGCCTTGCGTGCCGGAGATGAACAGCACGTGGGCGGCGTCGCCGGCCAGGAACACCCGCCCGTCCCGGTAGCGTTCGGCCAGCCGGGTGGGGCCGCCGTAGCGGGCGAGGTAGTGCGTCCGGGCCACCCGGGGCGCCTTGCCCAGCACCCGCCGTACGCTGTCGAGCAGTTCCTCGGTGCTCACCGGCACGTCGGCGGCCGGCGGTGTGGCGCCGAACTCGATCGTCATCAGCCGCAACCGGCCCGGCTGGAGCGGCAGCGCGCCGAACACCCCGGCCGGGTACAGGCCGCCGTCGAAGGTGTCGTGCTCGCTCTCCTCGAGTTCCACGTCGCCGAGCACCCCGGCGTACTCCTTGCCGGACGCGACGAACTCGATGCCGGCCAACCGCCGTACGGTGCTGTCCGCGCCGTCCGCGCCGACCAGGTAGGCGGCGCGCAAGGTCTCCTCGGTGCCGTCCTCGGCGCGGGTGTGGACCGTGACGCCGTCCGCGTCCTGGGTGTAGTCGCTCACCCGCACGCCTCGGCGCAGTTCCACGCCCAGTTCGCCGGCCCGCGCGCGCAGCAGCCGCTCCAGGCGCCACTGCGGGTAGGCGTAGGTGTATTCGGTCGGGCCGACCGACCTCAGGTCGAGCCAGTGGAAGGCGAACGGGGTGCGCGGCCAGGCGAACATCTCGTGTTCCCCGATGCGGTCCGCGAGTGCGCGCTGTTCCAGGATCTCCAGGGTGCGGCCGTGCACGGCCATGCCCGGGGAGAACTCGGGATCGTCGGTGCGCGCTTCCACCACGACGGGTTCGGCGCCGGCCAGGGCGAGTTCGCACGCGAGCAGGAGACCGGTGGGGCCTCCCCCGGCGATCACGACGGTGCGGCTCATGCTCTTCTCCTCCGCGCTGGGCGTTGGGGGTCGGCCCAGAGCTTGAGCGCAACGGCTAAGGCTGGGCTTAAGGGCGCCGGGCGGCCGGGCTCGCGGGGGCGTTCGAGGGCGCCCTTCACCCGGGCCGGCGAGCGCCGCCCCGGCATCCCGGCGAGCGGGCCGGTGAGCCGCCGGCACCGGCGCCGTGACCGGTCGTAAGAGTCGCTTTAGAACCGGCTGTGACAGTGGGCGCGAACGACCGGGGGCACCCGTCGGCGAGGCAGTGGGAGGGCCTGCCGCGGGCGTGGCCCCGCCCGGCGGTCGCGGTCTCACGGTGCCGAGGAGAAGCAGTCCATGACAGCACGGATCATCGCCGCCGACCGGGTGTTGCCCGGCGCGGGGGCCCCGGAGGTGCCCGACGGGGCGGTCCTGGTGGCGGACGGACTGGTCCGGGACGTGGGCCCGCGGGCCGAGGTCCTGGCCCGGGCGCCGGCCGGCACACCGGTGTCCGATCATCCGGGCGCCAGCGTCCTGCCGGGGTTGATCGACAGCCACGTCCATCTCGTGTTCGACGCGAGCGCGGATCCGGTGGCCGCGTTGGCCGGGGTCGACGACCTGGACCTGCTGCCGGCGATGGCGAGCCGGGCCCGGCTGCTGCTGGACAGCGGCGTGACCACGGTGCGCGATCTCGGCGATCGGGGCGGCTTGGCCCGGCGGTTGCGGGACGCGATCGCCGCCGGGCTGTTGCCGGGGCCGCGGGTGCTCGCCGCGAACACGCCGCTTACCGTGCCCGGCGGGCACTGCTGGTTCCTCGGTGGCGAGGTGGCCGACCACGACGAGTTGCTCGCCACGACCCGCGCGCACATCGCCTCCGGCGCGGACGTGCTCAAGGTGATGGCGACCGGCGGCAACCTGACCCCCGGCGGCCCCCAGGCGTGGCAGCGCCAGTTCGGCGCGGACGCGATCGAGCTGGTCGTGCGCGAGGCGCACGCCGCCGGACTGCGGGTGGCCGCGCACGCGCACGGCGCGGTCGGCGTCGAGGCGGCGCTGGCGGCGGGCGCGGACACCCTGGAGCACTGCACGTTCATCCCGGAGGCGGGCCCGGCGGCGGGTCCGGACGTACGGCTGGACCTGGTCCGCGAGATCGCCGAGCGCGGGGTGTTCGTGTGTCCCACCTTCAGTCGCGCGTTCGATCTGACCCGGGATCGGATCGGCCACGAGGCGATGGGCCCGTGGCTGGACGTGGCCCGGGTGTTGCACGAACACGGCGTGCGCCTGATGGCCGGTACCGACGCCGGCATCGCGGGGGCGCGCTTCGACGCCTACGTGATTGGCCTGGAGTGGCTGGCACGGTCCGGCCTGGCCAACACCGACGTGTTGGAGATGGCCACCACGAACGCGGCGGACGGGCTCGGGCTGGGTGATCGCACCGGGCGGCTGGCCCCGGGCTTCGCCGCCGACCTGGTGGTCGTCGCCGGCGATCCGCGCGCCGATCTCGCGGCGCTGCGCGCGGTGCGGCTGGTACTGGCCGACGGCCGCGCGCATCTGCCGCCGGCCGAGGTCGAGGCCCGGCTCCACGCCGACCGCTGAGCGCCGGGCGGGCCGGCCGAGGACCGCCCGCCCGCCCCCGGGGCGCCCGGGGCCGCGCCCGCGTGTCGGCGGATCCCCCTCGTCACACATCGCACATCGCACATCGGACATCGCACATCGCCGAGGAGTCGAGATGGAACGCACCGAGCACAGCGATCGCACGGTAGTCGTCGCGGGGGCCGGGCCCAGCGGCCTGATGTTGGCCTGTGAGTTGGCACTGGCCGGCGTGCGCACGATCGTGCTGGAGCGGTTGGCGGAGCCGCCGGGGTGGTCCCGGGCGCTCGGGCTGCAGTACGGCTCGATTCGGGCTTTGGAGCAACGCGGCCTGGCCGCACCGGTGTTCGAGTACGCGCCGATCAAGCACTTCGGTTTCGGGATGTTGCGGTTCACCGGGCTGGAGGAGCACCTGGTGCCGCGCCGGGTGCCGCAGCGCCGGATCGAGCAGCATCTGGAGGAGCGCGCGGTGGAGTTGGGGGTGGACGTGCGCCGGGGGCACGAGGTCGCCGACTTCACCCAGGACGAGTCCGGGGTCGCCGTCACGGTGCGCACGGCGGACGGCGAGTACCGGGTGGCCGGCGCGTATCTGGCCGGGGCCGACGGCGGCGCCAGCGTGGTGCGCAAGCGGGCGGGCATCGACTTTCCCGGCACGCCGTCGGTGGCCGACGGCATCACCGGCGACCTGCGGATCCCGGTGGAGCGGCAGATCCGGATCGACCCGTCACTGCACCCGAACGGGATGTTCGCGCTGATCCCGTTGGAGGACGAGCTGGTCCGGGTCACCGTGGCGGAGTTCGGCGCGCCCCGGACCGGACGCGAGGTCCCGGTCACCGAGGAGGAGTTGCACCGGCAGATCCGACGCGTGGTGGGCCGCGAGTTCGACCTGGGTACTCCGCAACTGCTGTCCCGGTTCGGCTCGTCCGCGCGGCAGGCGGAGCGCTATCGGCGCGGGCGGGTGATCCTGCTGGGCGACGCCGCCCATGTGCACTTCCCGATCGGCGGCCAGGGGCTGAACACCGGCTTGCAGGACGCGGTGAACCTGGGCTGGAAACTGGCCGCGACGATCCAGGGGTGGGCGCCGGAGGGGTTGTTGGACACCTACGCCGTCGAGCGACACCCGGTGGCCGCACGGGTGTTGATGAACACGCGGGCCCAGTTGTCGCTGATGTTCCCGCTTGCCGAGGCCGAGCCGCTGCGCGAGGTGCTGGGCGAGCTGCTGGCACAGGAGGAGGTCAGCCGGCATCTGGTGCACATGATCGCGGGAGTGGACATCCGCTACCCGGTCGCGGAGCGGTCCGGCATCGGCGCGGACGGGGGCGCCGCCGCCGAGGTGGGCGCGCACGCCCTGCTGGGCGAGCGCTTCCCGGACGCGGCGCTGGTCACCGAGGCGGGCGCGACGAGCGTGGACCGGGTGCTGCGGACCGGCCGCGCGGTGCTCCTGGACCTGTCGGCGGGCGGCGCCGAGCCGTTCGACATCACCGGCTGGAAGGACCGGGTGGACGTGGTACAGGCCGCCCCGGTCCCGGAGTCGGCCGCCTCGGCCGTGCTGCTCCGGCCCGACGGGTACGCCGCCTGGATCCGCCCGGAAGGCGCGACCGGGGACGGCGGCCTGCGACTCGCCCTGACCGGCTGGCTCGGCGCGCCCGCGTAGGGACCCGCTCGTTCGCCCGCGCGTTCGTCCGCCCGGTGCACCGTGTACCCGGCCCCAATTCCCGGACCGGACACGCGGGTTGCTGATGCGATTGAAAAGTCGAGAGTTCCTCCGTATCGTAAGTCGAGAGATCCTCCGGTTTGCTTTCGGTCCGGAAGGGGCGCCGTCGCGTGCCTTGCCCCGGCCGGCCACACCCGACCGGCACAACGGTCATCGCTGCGGGCACCCCGAGCCCGCGCACGCTCACCGTTCCCCCTTCTTGGCCCCTTGTGGAGGCACCATGTCGACCCCGCCGGCAGTTGGCACACCGGCCGATCCGGTCTCGGCCGTCGAACGACGCGAGCGCCGCCCCGGCCTCGCGCTGGCCGTGATCCTGGCCTGCCAGTTGATGGTCATCCTGGACGCGACCATCGTCAACATCGCACTGCCGGACATGCAGGAGGCCCTGGACTTCTCACCCACCGGCCTGACCTGGATCATCAACTCGTACACGCTCGCCTTCGGCGGGCTGCTCCTGCTCGGCGGGCGCGCCGGCGACATCCTCGGGCGCCGCAAGGTCTTCATCGCCGGCATCGCGCTGTTCACGCTCGCGTCGCTGGTCGGCGGCTTCGCCAACTCCGAGGCGATGTTGCTCACCGCCCGCGCCTTCCAGGGCGTGGGCGCCGCGTTCGCCGCGCCCAGCACCCTCGCGCTGTTGAACACCAACTTCGAGGGTCCCGCCCGCGCCAAGGCGCTCGCCGTCTACTCGGCGGTGTCCGGCGCGGGCATGGCCTTCGGCCTGGTCTTCGGCGGCCTGCTCACCGACGCCACCTCCTGGCGCGCGGTGTTGTTCATCAACGTGCCCATCGGCATCGGCATCCTCGCCCTGGCACCGCTGTACATCCGCCAGCCCGAGCGCCACCCCGGCCGCTTCGACATCCTGGGCGCGGTCACCTCGACCGCGGGCATGGTCGCCCTGGTCTACGGCTGCATCCGGGCCGCCTCCGACGGCTGGAGCGACGGTCTGACCATCGGCGCGCTCGTCCTGGCCGGGGTGCTGCTCACCGCGTTCATCGCGATCGAGTCCAAGGCCGCGCAGCCGATCACCCCGCTGCGCCTGCTCGCGCACCGCAACCGGGCCGGCGCGTACCTGAACATGCTGCTGCTGCCCGCCACCATGTTCGCGATCTTCTTCTTCCTCACCCAGTTCCTGCAGACCGTGATGGGCTACAGCCCGCTCAAGGCCGGCTGCGCGTTCCTGCCGATGGCGCTGTGCCAGTTCGCCTTCGCCCGGGCAACACCCAAGCTGCTGCCCAAGTTCGGCCCCAAGCCGATCCTGGTCTTCGGCGGCGTCCTGGTCGCGCTGGGCATCCTGTGGCTGACGCAGATCGACGACTCCAGCAGCTACGCGGGCGGCGTGGTCGGACCGATGCTGCTGTTCGGCATCGGCTCGGGACTGAGCTTCATGCCACTGAACATGATCATCCTGTCCGAGGTCCCGCCCAAGGACGCGGGCGCCGCCTCCGGCCTGCTCCAGGCCCTCCAGCAGGTCGGCGCGAGCCTGGGTCTGGCCATCCTGGCCACCATCTCCGGCACCGCGAGCAAGAACGCCGCCGAGCACCCGCCGGCCGGCCTCGATCCCGAACAGACCGCACACCACGTGCTCACCGAAGGCATCTCCACCGCGGCCATCGGCGCGGCGGTCTTCGCGGTCGGCGCACTCGTCGTGTCGATCTTCGTGATCCGCCCCAAACCCCCCGCCCCCAAGCCCGCCGCCTGAACCGCGTCCCGTGCCGCGTCCGGCGCCGACCGGCCCTTCGGAAGGAACTTCCCGCATGACGGACACAAGCAGTCGACTTCCCCTGTCGGTGCTGGACTTCGCACCCGTGGCCAGCGGTGCCTCGGCCGCCCAGGCACTGCGCGACACCGTTCGGATCGCGCAGAGCGTGGACCGACTCGGGTATCTGCGCTACTGGATGGCCGAACACCACAACGCGCCCAACATCGCGAGCTGCTCGCCGCCGTTGATGATCGGTCGGATCGCCGCGGCCACCTCGCGGTTGCGGGTGGGTTCGGGCGGGGTGATGTTGCCCAACCACGCCCCGCTGGTGGTCGCCGAGCAGTTCGGCACCCTGGAGGCGCTGCACCCCGACCGGATCGACCTGGGCATCGGCCGGGCCTCGGGCACCGATCCGATCACCGCCCGGGCGCTGCGCCGCAGTTCCGACCCCGGTGACGACTTCCCGCAGCGCTTTGCCGAACTCCTGGACTACTTCGAGTCGCCCGCACACGGCGGCCCGATCTCCCCGGTCAGCGCGATCCCGGCGGAGGGCAACCGGCCGCCGATCTGGATGCTCGGCTCGAGCCCCTCCAGTGCCCGGATGGCCGGCATGCTCGGCCTGCCGTTCGCGTTCGCACACCACTTCAGCGCGGAGAACACCATTCCGGCGTTGGCCACCTACCGGGAGAACTTCCGTCCGTCGGCCGACCTGGACCACCCCTACGCCATCGTCGCGGCCATCGTGATCGTCGCCGAGACGCAGGAGCGGGCGGAGTGGCTGGCCGGACCGATGGGGCTGTCGTCGCTGCTCCAGCGCACCAGCGGGATCACCGGGCCCTACCCCAGCCCGGAATACGCCGAGGCCTTCGAATACAGCCCGGATGAGCGGGAGTTCGTCCGTCAGCGGATAGCGGCGCACCTGGTCGGCGGACGGCACGACATCGCGGCCAAGATCGACGCGTTCGTCGACCGCACCGGCGCCGACGAACTCATGGCGCTGACCCTGGTGCACGGTGTCGACGACCGCATCCGCTCGTTCGAGATCCTCGCCGAAGCGACCGGACTGGTGCCCTCGGCGCACTCGGCCGACTCGCTGACCCGCTGACCCCCCGACCCCCTGACCCGGGTCGCTCGACCCCCCGGTCGCTCGCCCCGACCGGCCGCCCGACCCGCCGGCCGGCCGGTGAACCGACCCGCGAACCCGGTTGCGTCGCGGGCGGCGGGGCAGCGATACCACCAGACCGCTCGACGGCCCGACCCCGGCCGCCGGGCGCTCCGTGCCCGCCCGCCTCCATCCCCGTGAGCGGGCGGGCACCAGCCCCGGTCCGGCGCGCGTGCGGGTCTCAGGCCGCCGGACCGGGGGCCATGTGCTTGTCGAACCAGGCCGGCAGCCGGGCGCAGTGGTCGATCACGGCCGGGAAGGCGCGCACTCCGTGGCCCTCCCGGGGATACACCACGAGCGTCGACTCCACGCCCGCCTCCACCAGCGCGCGATGGAACTCCCGGGCCTGCCCGGCGGGCGTGCAGCGGTCCAACGCGCCCGCCGTCACCAGGGTGGGCGTGCGCACGCTCGCCGCAAAGCGCAGCGGGCTGCGCTCGACGTAGCGGCCGGTGTACGAGAGCGGTTCGTTGGCCAGGAAGATCCGGTCGAAGTGCGGGATGTCGGAGGTGTGGTGCTGCGAGATCCAGTCGGTGACCGGGGCGGTCGGCGCCGCCGCCGCGAACCGCGCGTCCTGGGTGATCAGCCACGCCGACATGAACCCGCCGCACGAACCGCCCATCACGCCGAGGCGAGCCGGATCGGCGATGCCCCGGGCGACCATCGCGTCGATCCCGGACAGGATGTCCCCGGTGTCCGCGCCGCCCATGTCGCCGAACACCCCTTCGACGAACCGCTGTCCGCGCCCGGAACTGCCGCGCGGATTGGGGTGCAGCACCGCGTATCCCCGGCTCACCAGCAACGGCGTGCCCTGGAAGGCCGACGACCAACTGTTGCGGAAGCTCCAGACCGGGCCGCCGTGCAGATGGGTCACCAGCGGATACGGCCCCGGGCCCGCCGGTCGGCACAGGATCCCCTGGATCTCCAGGCCGTCGGGGGCGGTCCAGCTCACCGCCTCGGCGATGCCCGCCCGCTCCCTCACGTGCTCCGCGCCCGGATGGCTCAGTGACGCGATCGTGCGTACCGACTGCCCTGCCACGACCGCCAGTTCCGGATAGCGATCGTAGCCGTGCCGCACTCCGGCGTGCCCGTGCACGGAGAAGGAGAGCTCGGGGTAGCGGCCACCGAAGGTCTCGGTGCCGCGGCAGAGTTCGGTGACCTTGCCGGAGGTGCGGTCGTACTCGCCGACCACCGTGTCCAGCCCGGCTATGCCGGCCCACCCGAGCCGGTCCTCGTCGAGCCAGCCGGTCGAGGTGACGTCCACGCCGTTCGTGTCGATCCGCACCGCGTCCGTCGCGGCCCCGGAGCGATCCACCGCGAGCAGCACCAGGTCCCCGGCGACCACCTGGCGATCGGAGCACAACGCCTCCACCACGGCCACCGCACGTCCCGACGGTGTCGCGGACGGCACCCCGAACTGCCGCTCACCCGTGCGCAGTACGGTCTGCCTACCGTCGGCCCGGGCGATCCGCCGCAGGTCGGCGGTGTACCAGCCCTCCTCGCCCGCCTGCGGGCTCGTCACGCAGACCAGCGCGTCGGGACCGCCGGAAGTGCTGTTCGACGGTGTCGAAGTACTCGGGAGTCAACACGATCTCCATTCGGTGGTTCGGACGCGCCCGACGGTCGCCCGACTGCCGCCCGGCGGTGTTCCGACGCGGAGTCGGCGAACACCCGCCGGGCGACCGCCGGAAAGCGAGGCGGAACACAATCGGAAGCGATGAGGAGCCTGGCGGGGAAGCGATGGGGAGCACGGTGGGAAGGCGATGAGGAATGCGGTGGGAAGGCGTTCGAGAGTGCGGGTGCGAAGGCGATACGGAAGGCCCGACGACGTGCCGGTTACCGGCGGCACGAAGGCATCAGCCGAACACCGTCCCGGAGTTGGCCGTGTTGACGCTGCGCCGACGGGAGAACGCGCCCAGGTCGATCGGCTCGCCGGTGTGTACGCCGACGAACCGCACCGGTTTCGCGTCGTGATCGATCCCGCTCTCCACGCCCTCGATCAGGGTCGCCATCAACTGCCCCACCAGCGGCGCGTTCTTGAACTGGTTGCCGCTGGTGCCCATCGCCACATAGAAGCCGTCCAGGTCGGTGCGGTCGTAGATCGGCGTCCAGTCGTCGGCGACGTCGTACACCCCGGCGATGCCGCGCGGCCGATTGGGCACGGTCAGCCCGGTCAGCCGCCGGGCCGCGCGGGTCACCTGCGCCTCGAAGACGTCCGGCGTCGGGTTCGGGTCGGCGGCGTCGGGGTCGTCGAGCCATTGGAGCGGGTCGCACTCCGGCTCGGTGCCGCCCACGAGCAGTCCGCCGTCGACCTCGCCGCGCAGGTACACGCCCAGGTCCAGATCCGCCACGGTGACCCCGGCCGCCCCCTCCGGGTTGTAGCCGGCGGGCGCCCGCAGGTATCCGACCTCCTGCCGCATCGGCCGCACGCCGATGGTGAAGTCGGCACCCACCCCGGCCAGTTCGTTGACCCGGCCGGACCACGGACCGGCCGCGTTGACCACGGTCGGGCAGGCCACCACCGTGCCGTCGTCCAAGGTCACGCCGACCACCCGGTCGCCGGTCGAGCGCACCGCGACCACGGTCCGCCGGAACCGGAACTCGGCGCCGTACCGCGTCGCCGCCGCGGCCAGGTTCTGCGCGGCCAGTTGCGGATCGCTGATGTAGCCCGCGTCGGGCGTGAAGACCGCACCGAGCGTGCCGGCCGGCTCCGCCCAGAAGTCCTCGTCGTCCAGGCGCTTGGGCGGCCCGTACCGCCCGGTGTCCAGGCCCGGGATCCTGGCCGCCAGGGTGTCGGCGTCCCACTCCTCGTAGGGCACCCCGACCGCGTCGAACAGCGGCAGGTAGGCGCCGCGCGGCGCGGCGTCCACGTCGAGCAGGGCCAGGCCGCAGCGTACGAACCGGACCGGGTCGCCGACGTCGCAGCCCAGGTGCTCGCGCCAGGCGCGCCAGCAGAACTGCGCCTCCCACGACGCGGCCACCCCGGCGTGCGTGGAGAAGTTGAATCGGATGACGGCGCTGGAAGCGCCGGTGGAGCCCAGGCCGACCCCGCCGGCCTTGTCCACCACGAGCACCCGTCGTCCGGCTCTGGCCAGTTCGAGCGCGATCGACGCGCCGATCACCCCTGCTCCGACCACCACGACGTCCGTGTTCATCCGGGTTTCCTCCCTGGCGATGCGGCGGCACGCGGACGGGTGCCCGGTGGGTCGTCCCGGTCCGTGTCACCGCTCCAGTCTGACCGGCGGACCGCTCCGGGGCAGTCGACCACCGTCGCGGATCGCGACCGGTCGATGCGACGATCGTCGCGCCCCCGGCCGGGTCCGCGCCCCGGGCGGGGCGTGGTCGCGGCCCGGCCCGTGCTCCAAGCGGGGCGTACTCCGGCCCGACCGTCGACCGCACGGCGCGCACGGAGGAGGTCCGATGGGTGACGACGATCTGCAATCCCTGGTCGACGAGCTCTCCGAGCGCCTGCAGCGGTCCGTGGCGATCGACGACGCGGGCATCCGGTTGTTGGCCGCCAGTCGACACTTCGGCGACGAGGACGCGGTCCGGGTGGCCTCGGTGCTGAACCGGTCGGTGCGGCCCGAGATCGCCGACCGGGTGCCGGCCCAGGGAATCGCCGGTTGGACCCGACCGGGCCGGGTGCTGATCGACGTCGCGGGCACCCGGCCGCGCTGGTGTGCGCCGATCCGCTGCGACGGGCTGCTGCTGGGCTACCTGTGGTTGATCGACGACGCGCCGCCCGCGACCGAGGCGCAGCTCGCCCTGGCCGAGGCGGCGGCCGGGCGGGCCGGCGTCGTGCTGTACCGGCGGTTGTTGTTGCGCGAGCGGGTCAAGGCCCGGCACGAGGCGATCCTCCGCGAGCTGGTCGGGTCCGATCCGGCCGGTCGGCTCCAGGCCGCCGCGGATCTGCGCGCCGAGCAGGTGTTCACCGAGGGGGCCGGCCCGTTCCGGGTGATCGCGGCGCAGTGCGTCGAAGAGCCGGGAGCCACGGACGGCTCGCGCGAGGTCGCGCTGGCCGCGGCGGTCGAGGACGGCCTGCGGGCGCTCCCGGAGCGGGGCCGGCTGATGGTCGCCCAGCGCTCGCGGGCCTAAATCCTGCTGGTGCCGCCGGCCGCCGCGGCGGCGGAGCTGCCGGACGTGCTCGGTGCGCGGATCACCGCCAGGTTCCGGGGTCTGACCCACGGCGCCGGACGGGTGGTCGTCGGGGTCGGCGCGCCGGTGGATCGCCTCGACCTGGTGCCGGATTCGTACCGGCAGGCGCTGCCGGCCGTGCGCGCGACGCTGCTGGTGCCCGGCCTGGGCGACATCGCGCGCAGTGGTGCGCTGGGGCCCTACGACCTGCTTCTGCGGCTGCCCGCAGCGGAGCTGCGCGCGGCGGCTCGGGTGCCGGCCCTGGTCGCGCTGGAGCGGGCGGACGCTCACGGGGTGCTGCTGCCGACACTGGCCGCCTTCCTCGACCACGCCGGCGATGTACGGCGCACCGCCGCGTTGTTGTGCGTGCACCGGGCGACGTTGTACCACCGGCTGCGTCGGATCGAGGCGCTCACCGGCTGCCGGCTGGACCACGGCGACGACCGGCTGACCCTGCATCTGGGCCTCAAACTCCGCGCCCCGGCCGGTCCGGACCGGCCCGACGCCGAGTGACCCCGTGGCTGCCGGGACGGGCGGGGGGCGGGACGCGAGGGGTTCCGCCGCAAGATATCTTGATGTCGAGCAATGTTGCGGACATGGAGCGGAGCATCCTGTGACTGACCCGACCATCATCTATACGCACACCGACGAGGCCCCGGCCCTGGCGACGTATTCGTTCCTGCCCGTGGTCCAGGCGTACGCGGCGACGGCCGGGGTCAAGGTGGAGACCCGTGACATCTCCCTGGCCGGGCGGATCATCGCCCACTTCCCCGACCACCTGAAGGCGGACCAGCGGCTCGAGGACGCGCTCGCCGAGCTCGGTGACCTGGCCAAGACGCCCGAGGCCAACATCATCAAGCTGCCGAACGTCTCGGCCTCGATCCCGCAGCTCAAGGCGGCCATCGCCGAGCTTCGCGAGCAGGGCTACGCGCTTCCGGACTACCCGGACGACCCGAAGACCGACGAGGAGAAGGACGTCCGGGCGCGCTACGGCAAGACCCTGGGCAGCGCGGTCAACCCGGTCCTTCGCGAGGGCAACTCGGACCGCCGCGCCCCCGCGTCGGTCAAGAACTACGTCCGGGCGCACCCGCACCGCATGGGCGTGTGGACGGCCGACTCGAAGACCAACGTCGCGCACATGGTCGCCGACGACTTCCGCTCCACCGAGAAGTCCGCCGTGATCGCCGAGCCGGGCTCGCTGCGCATCGAGCTGGTGGCCGAGGACGGCACCACCACCGTGCTGCGCGAGTCGGTACCGGTGCTGGCGGGCGAGGTCGTGGACGCCTCGGTGATGCGCGCGGCGGCGCTGCGCGAGTTCCTCGCCGCGCAGGTGGCCCGGGCCAAGGCCGAGGGTGTGCTGCTGTCGGTGCACCTGAAGGCCACCATGATGAAGGTCTCCGACCCGATCATCTTCGGCCACGCGGTCCGCGCCTACTTCCCGCAGACCTTCGCCGAGCACGGCGACGCGCTCGCGGCGGCCGGTCTGAGCCCCAACGACGGTCTCGGCGCGATCCTCAAGGGTCTCGAGTCGCTTCCGGACGGCGCGCGGATCAAGGCGTCCTTCGACGCCGAGCTGGCCTCCGGCCCGGCGCTGGCGATGGTCGACTCCGACCGGGGCATCACCAACCTGCACGTGCCCAGCGACGTGATCGTGGACGCCTCGATGCCGGCCATGATCCGTACCTCCGGTCACATGTGGGGCGCGGACGGCAAGGAGGCCGACACCCTGGCCGTGCTGCCGGACAGCAGCTACGCAGGCGTGTACCAGGTCGTCATCGAGGACTGCCGCAAGAACGGCGCCTACGACCCGGCCACGATGGGCTCGGTGCCCAACGTCGGTCTGATGGCGCAGAAGGCCGAGGAGTACGGCAGCCACGACAAGACCTTCGAGATCCCCACCGCGGGCATCGTGCGGGTCGTCGACGGCGCGGGCACCGCGGTCCTGGAGCAGGTCGTCGGCGCGGGTGACATCTTCCGGATGTGCCAGACCAAGGACGCGCCGATCAAGGACTGGGTCAAGCTGGCCGTCACCCGCGCCCGCGCGACCGGCAGCCCGGCGGTGTTCTGGCTGGACGAGGGCCGCGCGCACGACGCGAACCTGATCGCGAAGGTCCGCGCGTACCTGCCCGAGCACGACACCGAGGGCCTGACCATCGAGATCATGTCGCCGGTCGAGGCGACCGCGTACTCGCTGGAGCGCATCCGTCGCGGCGAGGACACCATCTCGGTGACCGGCAACGTGCTGCGCGACTACCTCACCGACCTGTTCCCGATCCTGGAGCTGGGCACGAGCGCGAAGATGCTCTCGGTCGTCCCGCTGATGGACGGCGGCGGCCTGTTCGAGACCGGCGCCGGCGGCTCGGCGCCCAAGCACGTGCAGCAGTTGGTCAAGGAGAACTACCTGCGCTGGGACAGCCTGGGCGAGTTCCTCGCGCTCGCGGTCAGCTTCGAGCACCTCGCCCAGTCCGTGGGCAACGCCCGTGCCCAGGTGCTGGCCGACACGCTCGACCGCGCCACCGGCACCTTCCTGGACAACGACAAGTCGCCCAGCCGCCGGCTCGGTGGCATCGACAACCGGGGCAGCCACTTCTTCCTGGCGTTGTACTGGGCCCAGGAGCTGGCCGCGCAGACCGAGGACGCGGCGCTCGCCGAGGCGTTCGCGGGCCTGGCCCGGACGCTGACCGAGCAGCAGGAGACGATCGTCGCCGAACTGATCGCGGTACAGGGCTCGCCCGCCGACATCGGCGGCTACTACCGTCCCGACCCGGCCAAGGCGTCGGCCGTGATGCGCCCGTCGGCCACCTTCAACGAGGCCATCGCCTCGCTGGGCTGACCCGTTCGGGGCGGGCCGACCTCCTCGGGGTCGGCCCGATCCCCGCGAACCCGGGCCGACACCCTCGAACCCGGGCCGACACCCTCGAACCGCCCCGACCGGCACTGCGCCCGGTCGGGGCGGTTCGGCGTCTCCCGTGCCGGGAGTGGCCGAACCGGCGCTCAGTCGACGGTCACCGGGTGGCGCACGACCGCGTCGAAGAAGTAGCCCTGGGTGTTGAACGTCGAACGATCGGGCTGCACCCGCCCCGAGGTGTCGCTCGCCCGGGCGAGCAGTTCCGTCGGGCCGCCGGTGGTGGGCTGCCAGTCCACGCTCCAGCGCACCCAGCCGTCCCGACGCGGCCGGTCCCGCAGCCGCGCGCGGCGCCAGGTCGCGCCGCCGTCCGTGCTGACGTCCACCCGGCGTATGCCGCCCGCGCCGGACCAGGAGCGGCCGTCCAGACGGTGCGTGACGTGCGGCGCGAAGCGGGCACCCGTGGGCAGTTCGAAGGCGCTCTTGAGGGTCTGTCGGGTCAGCGGCGCGCTGCCGCCCTCGGGGTGGGCGGGCCCGAACAGCCGGTAGAAGTCGGTGTTCCACGGCGAGTAGAGCGGCTGCGCGGAGACCTCGATGTCGCCGACCCACTTGATCGAGGAGATGCCCACCCACGACGGCACGACCACCCGCACCGGCGCACCGTGATCGGCGGTCAGCGGCTCGCCGTTCATCTCGTACGCGAGCAGCACGTCGTCGAGCGCCTTGGCCAACGGCAACGGCCGGCGGACCCGGCCGAGGTTGACGCCGCCGGTGACGTACTCCTCGTCCAGCCCTCGCGGCAGCACGTCCACCGCCTCGCGGCGCAGACCCGCGCGGCGCAGCACGTCCGACAGCCGCGCGCCGCGCCACCGGGCCACGCCGATCGCGCCGAGCGTCCAGGCGGTGCCGGCCACCGACTCGCCCTGTTGCGAGGTGTAGAAGCTGCGGCCGTTGCCGGCGCACTCGATGGCGGCCGAATGGGTGTGGGCGGGCAGTCGGCGCAGGTCGGCCAGGTCGAGTTCGATCGCGTGGGCCTGGTCGGCGGACCCGCGCAGGCCGCTCCCCCACAGCCGCAACCGCCAGTCCCGCGTGGACAGTTGCGGTGTCGAGGTGTGGTTGCGCACGAAGAACCGGTCGACCGGGGTGTGATAGCCGCTCCCGCGCAACGCGTGGAAGTTGGTCTCCGCGTTGGTGCCCCGGATGGTGAACAGCTCGGGTGGCAGCGGCTTGACGATCCCCGGGGCCGCGAGGGCACTTCCGGCGGCGGGCGGCGCGGCCGGCGCGGAGGTCGGGCTCGCGTCGGTGGGGGCGGCAGGGGCGGTGGGAGCGGTCGGGTCGGCCGCGTACGCGGTGCCCGCGGGCAGCGCGGTGAGTACGCCCGCCGCGCCGAGCAGCTTGAGCAGTTCGCGTCTGGGCACCCCGTCGGCGCGGGCGGTTCCGCCGATCCACTGCCGCAACCGGTGTCGGTCGTACGAGACTTCGCTGATCGGTGTCATCGAGGCTTCCTCTGCTGAGGGGACGTCGGGAGGCGCGCGCGGACATCCGGGCGCGGCGGTGCGTCGATCGCGCGGAGAAGGTCGGATCAACAACAGCGACAACGCGGCACGGCGACGCGCGAAGGCGCGTTCATGCTGGTGCGGCGGTGGCCGAGGATCACAGCGCGATGCTAGAGGACCCGACCGCGAACCGTCGACGGCCGGCCGGCGGCAGATCCGGTCCCGGGCTCGGCCCTCCGCCGCGGCCGGGGGTCACCGCGCGGCGCCGCGGCCGTGCCGACGTGGTGGAGCCGGAGCGATGCGTCCCCGGCGCCCGGGCCGTCGGCGAGGCGCCGTCGGCCCCGGGCCGCGTCCGGGTTTCGGCCGCCGAGGCGATGGGCGCGGCGGCCGGGCGATGGGCCTCAGCTCCCGGCCAGCGGCCAGGCGTCCACGTCGCGGTAATGGATCGGGCCCGGGCCCCGGCCGAAGTTGCTGCCGACCAGGTGCAGTCGGCGCGCCGACCAGCGGCGGCCGACGAAGTCCGCCAGTTCGCGCGCGGCGGCCCCGATGCCGTCGGGGTTGTCCCGACGGGCCCGGGCCAGCGTCAGGTGCGCGCGCAGCGGGCGGTCCTCCCACACGACGCCGCCCGCCCGGACCACGCCGCGAACCGCGTCGGCCAGCGTGTGCAGCGCCGCCAGGTCGCCGCGCACGTCGCTCCACAGGACCCGCTCGTCGAACTGCCCGGCGCCGCGCAGTTCCAGGTCGACCGGCCGGGTCGAGGCGGCGACCTCGGCCAGCGGCGCGCGCAGGGCCTCGACCACGTCCAGGGCCACCTCGCCGAGGAAGGCGAGGGTGATGTGCCAGTCCTCGATCCGGTTCCAGCGCAGCCGCGGATGCGCGGCGTGCACCGGCCGCAGCGCCCGGGCCAGTTCGTCCTTGGCATCGTCCGGCGGGGCGAGCGCCACAAACAGTCGTACGGTCCTGGGCGGCGTCGGGGCATCGTCGATCACAGGTGATTTCGTACCGCATCACCGCCGACCATCGCGCGCCGGCCCCCGCGCGCCGGCCCACCGACACGGCCGAAATCGCGCCGGGACGCACTCGCCCCGGCCACCCGCCGCGACCCGACGCACCGCGCGTGCGACCCCGCTCCGTCGTCCGGGTCGCGCGCTTCCCCGGCCGACGAACCCACCGTCGGTCACGCGCTACCCGGACGCGCCGGCGCTCGCACGTCTGCGGCCCGCCGCCCCCGTTCTCCCGGCGGGCCGGCCCGGCGAACGGTTCGACACTGCGGGTCCGGGGCGGCCGGCGGGAAGGTGATCCGCGTGTCCCGGACGGCGACCGCGTGTCCCGGCTGGTCACGGCGCCGACCGGAACACGTTCCGAACGGGACGGGACAGGGGTCCGGACCGGACGCCGATCCGAGGGCCGTCGCGGACCGGCTGCCGGCCCCTCCGCGGAATCGATCGATTCGGGTCCGGATTATCGCTTTTCTGGGACTCCCCGACCCGTCGAACTGCCGGCACGATGGGTGCCGAATCAGCTACGGCGAGTGTGTGTCGGTGCGAACGAACGGGAGACTCGTGACACGGCGTGACGACAGTGCTCCACAACCGGACTCCGCGACCACGGCGGCGGAGTACGTGGCCGCGTTGCGTGCCCTGCGCGAGTGGTCGGCGCTGACGTACCGTCAACTGGCGGCCAAGGCCGAGGCGTCCGGGCATGTACTGCCCGCCAGCACGGTGGCCGCGGCGCTCGGTCGCAGCACGCTGCCCAGAGCCGATCTGGTCGAGGCGCTGGTGTTCGCCTGCGGACTGGACGCCGACGCCGCCGCGCGCTGGATCGCGGTCCGCGAGGATCTCGCGGCGGGACGCGTCGCCGAACGCCGGGTGGTCGAACCGCCCGAGCCGGCCGCCGGTTCGGCGGACGAACCGCCGCCGGGACCGTGGTGGCGTCGCCGCGGCGCGGTGCCGATGGTGATCGGCGTGGTCGTCGTGCTGATCGCGATCGGCTCGGTTCTCGCCGTCCGCCACTACTCCGACGACCAGGACGTCTCCCGCCTCGCCGACGGCCGATACCTGGTCAAGCCCGGCCAGATCGTCGACCAGTCGCTGTGCCTGGGTGAGGGCCCCGAGCGCAACGGGCGCACCGACCGGCCGTTGGCCGTGCAACGCCCGTGTGCGGGTCTGGTCCCGGACACCTACCTCAAGGCGCTGGCCCCGGACGTCTACCAGATCGAGTGGCGCCATCCGGTGGAGGGCGTCGGCTGCCTGCGCGTGGACGAGGCGTTGTTGACCCCGGGCGCGCTGCTCAGCCCCGGCGTATGCACGGGTGCCGCCAACGAGCGCTTTCTGATCGAACCGGCCGACCCGCTCCTGCCCGGGCTCTTTCGGCTCCGGCCGGTGCACAGCGGCCTGTGCGTCGGGATCCTCGGCGGCCCCGCCGAGATCTCGATCGGGGCCGAGGCCGCGCAGGCCGGCTGCTCGGGCACGGCCGACCAGCGCTTCCGGTTCGAGCGCGTACCGGACCGCGAGAAGCGCTGAGCCCCGGGCGGGCTTCGCGCGGATCGAGGGCCGGGTCAGGCGGGCAGGTTCGGGTGGCCGATGCCCTCGAACGGCTTGATCCGGACGATCGGTTCCCGGCCGCCGCGCTGCGGCACGGTCTGCACGGTGCCCCAGGGTCGGTCCGGGAGGGTCACGGTGAAGGAATAGGTGTTCGCGCAGCCGGTGCAGTCGTACCGGTCCTGCCAGAGCTCGACGTCGGTGTCGCTGCCGGGGATCCGGGCGGCGTGCCGGTAGGTCGCGTGGCAGCGGGTGCAGCGCTCGCCGGGGGCGCAGGTGCCGCCGCACGGACAGGGCAGATCGAGGCTCTCGGCGGGCTCCCAGTAGCGGGTGGCCAGCGCCGCGGCGGTCCGCGCGTCGGGGGCCTTGGACCCGCGCGGAACGGTCATCCGCCGGGCGGCGACGACGTACGACTCGCCGGAGGCGGCCATCCGGCCTCGGATCACGCCCTTGCGGACTCGGTTGGTGGTCATGGTTCCTCCGGCGATTGCCCACGGATCGGGTGTCGGGTACGGCCGGCGACGCGGACGGGACCTCGGGACGTCGGACCCGCGTGGGCGGGGCCGCCGTACCTCACGATATCCGCCCTTCGCGGCGAGCCCGAATCCCGGCGGCGCGATCAGCCCGGACGCACCGCCCGGGGACCGGTCACCTCGGCGGCGAACGCGCGCACCCTCTCCCGCAGGTCGCGGTCGGCGGTCACCACGAGGCAACGACGCGCGGGCGTTCTCGCGTACTCGGCCGCGACGAACTCGACGATGCGGTCGTCACCGCTGCCCGAGGCGCGCAGGACCCGAACGCCGGGCACCTCGGCGACTCCGCCGGCCGCGCCCTCGACCACCAGGACCACGTCCAACGGCCCGCGCCGCGCCCACTCCGGCACGGAGCCGCCACCGGGCAACCCCGCCGCCGCCATCCCCGCCAACGCGTCCCGCAACCGCTCGGTGGCCCCGTGCCGATCCCGCCACCACCCGTCCGGCACCGCCCCCACCACATTCGCCCCATCCACCACCACCACACCACCGCCCATCCCCCCATCCTGCCCACCCCCACCCCCCACAACAGCCCGACACAGCGACAACGCGGCGAACCGAACCAACCCAGCCGAACCAAACGGCGCGGCGCGGCAGCGGGGCGGCGGGGCGGGGCGGCGACGCAGAGCCGCAGGGCGGGACGCCGCGGGGCGCGAATCGGGGTGGCAACGGCGTGGGCGTCGGGGCGCGCCGAGGGCCCGGCGGAGCAAAGGGCCCCGCCCCCGGGCGTGGAACGGCACCCGGCCACCGCGGGGGGCGGTGGTCGGGTGCCGGATCAGGGGACGAGGTGACGCGCGGGGGAGCCCCGGGTGTCCGGGTGCGCGTCGCCGGATCGGGTCAGGAGGCCGCCGCGGAGAACGCCACGAGGCCGTTGCGCCAGAGCTGGTTCACCCGCGAGCGTTCCGCGGCGTTCGGGTTCGCGTTGGTGCAGGAGGTGCCGGGGCCGCCGCCGGACATCAGTTCGCTGCACGGACCCGAGTAGTGGTCCGGCAGACCGAGCACGTGTCCGGTCTCGTGGGCGGTGACCCGGGTCGAGTTGTACTGCTGGTTCTGCCGGTAGTCGAGGAAGATGTAGCCGTTGCCGTGGCCGTCGGTGCTCGCGTACGAACCCCGCGAGTCGTTGCCCTCGTAGTACCGGAAGTCGGGGTTGCTGCCCTCCTGGAGGCGGACGTTGGTGACCGAGCTGTTCCAGATCTGCGTGGAGCGGGCGATCTGGGTGCGGAAGCTGGGTGCGTTCGCGGTGCTGTACACGACCGTGACCGCCGCCGCCGAGTTCGGCGCCGCGGCACGCTTGGCCGCCACGGACTTCATCACCGCGTCGAGGAAGGCCTGGTTCTGCGCCTGGTCCTCCTGGGCGGAGGTGTAGTGCGCGGAGGCGCGGAGGGGGGCCGCGACTCCGTCGGTGCCGGCCGCCGCGGCGGGCGCGGCGATCAGTCCGGCGGCGAGGCCGAGGCCGAGCATGGCGGTGACGATGGTCTTACGGGGATTCCGGGGACGCACTGGGGACATGGGGGGCTCCTTGGGTGCCGAAGACCTGTTCGGTGCGCAACGAGTCTCACGGGAGCCCGGTCCGGCCCGGATGATGACAATCGGCGATAGCACGGTCGTATCACCACCCGTTCCCGCACCGTCACCGCGCATTCACGCATCGTGTTACACAAGATTCACGCCTCCCCGCCGATCCCGCGCGCACAGGTGTCTGGTACGACCTCGGTGGTGCGTCCTATCCTCCGCATCATGGAGCTCGAGGTGAGGCACCTCCGCGCACTGTGTGCCATCGGCGACACCGGCAGCCTGCACGCCGCGGCCCGGTTGCTCGGCATGACCCAGCCGTCCTTGACCGCACAGCTCAGACGAATCGAAAACGCTCTGGGCGCACCGTTGTTCGTCCGCGACCGGACCGGCAGCCGACCCACTCCACTGGGGCTCACGATGCTGCATCGGGCCCGCCCCATCATGGCCGAGATGAGCGCGCTGGTCATCGACACCCAGGCCGAGGCGGTCCGAACCGCCGGTCCGCACCTACGGATCGGCGGCACCGCGAACCGGGTGATCGCCGACTGGTTGCGCCGGCTGCGGCTGCGACTGCCCACCACGGACACCTATTTGCGGGTGGACGTGTCCGCGAGCACGCTGCTCGGGATGGTCGCCGCCGGCCAGCTCGACGTCGCGTTCGTGCACGAGGTCGAGGGCTTCCCGCTGCGCGTGCCGGACGGTGTGCGACGCCGCGTCCTGGTCGAGCGGGAACCGCAGTTCATCGCGATGTCCCCGGACCATCCGGCCGTCGCCGAGTCCGAGGTCAAGCTCGCCGAGCTGGCCGACGACCAGTGGATGGTCGACCCGAGCGTGGACGGCGAATGGGAGGGCCTGCGCGAGGTGTTGACCGACGCCGGCATCAACCCCCGCATCCTGCACGGTGATTACCTCACCGCGGCGTCCCTGGTCGCGATCGGCGAGGTGGTCACCCCGTGCCAGCCCACGTCGCGGCCCCGGCCGGACATGGCGGTGCGACCGCTGGCGGGCGATCCGCTCGCGGTCCGGCTGTTCCTGGCCTTCCGCACCGAGAACGGTCCCGCCCCGGCCCTGATCGACACCGTCTATCACGAGTTGGAGGCCGCCTACCGCGAGGCCGCGTGGCTCGCGGTGGCCTATCGACAACGGCTGCTGCGCGAGGACAGCCCGATCCTGCGCTACGACGCGTAGGACCGATCGCCGCGCCGCGAGCGCGGCCGCCCGGCCCAAAGGCGCTCGCACGGCCGGCCACACGGCCACTCGCGCCGGTGCCGATCCGGGCTCGCCTCGGCGCGGGTGAAATGATGGCTCGCACTACCGGTTCGACCACACTGTGAGCCGGTGCGTCCGGACCGTGAACAGTAAGGAACCTTCATGACGACCCCCGACGCCGCCGGCCCTGCCCTGGTCCCGGCCTCCGTGCGCGCGGACGCCGGCGCCACCCTCGCGCGGGAAGCGGCGCGCTTCGCCGGGCTCGGCTGGATGCGCGGCACCTCCGGGAACCTGTCCGTGGTGCTCTCGCGCGAGCCGCTGCGGATCGCGGTCACCGCTTCGGGCCTGGACAAGGGCGAGTTGACGCCGGACGACCTGGTCGTGGTGGACGCGGCCGGCGTACCGGTCCCGGAGGAGGCGAGCACGCCGCCGCGTCGGCCGTCCGCCGAGGCCGCGCTGCACGCCCGGGTCGTCGCGCTCACCGGCGCGAACGCGGTCTTCCACGTGCACACCGTGTCCGCCGTGCGCGCGGGTCGGCGCTGGCCGGCCGGAATCGAGTTGCGCGACCTGGAGATGCTCAAGGGCATCGGCCGCTCCGCGCACGACGAGACGGTCACCATCCCGGTGATCGCCAACAGCCAGGACATGACCGAACTCGGCGACCGGCTCGAGGCCACGCTGGTCCCGGGCGTGCCGGCCGTCGTGGTCGCCTCGCACGGGATGTACGTCTGGGGCGCGGACCCGATCCAGGCTCGGCACCACGCCGAGATCGTCGAATGGCTCCTCGAATACCGCGTCGCCGAGGGCTGAGCCCGACCCGCGGCGCCCGCACGCCCATCGGCCCACAGGCCCACAGGCCCGCAGGCCCACAACGCGCGGGGGCGGGACCACGATGCACTCGTGGCCCCGCCCCCGCGCGCCGTGGGTCAGTACTCGCGTACGCCCGTCTCGTCGACGATCGCGCTGATCAGCCGGGCCGGAGTGACGTCGAAGGCCGGGTTGAACGCGCGCGAGCCGGCCGGGGCGACCCGGACGCCGGCCACCTCCAGCACCTCGGACTCGGGGCGCTCCTCGATGGTGATCTCGTCGCCGTGCGCGGTCGCTGCGTCGAACGTGGTCAGCGGCGCCGCGACCACGAACGGGATGCCCGCGTCGGCGCAGGCCAGCGCGACGCCGACCGAGCCGATCTTGTTCGCGGTGTCGCCGTTGGCGGCGATCCGGTCCGCGCCGATCACCGCGACGTCCGCCAGACCGCGCAGGATGGTGCTCGCCGCCGCGCCGTCCGGCTGGACCAGGTGCGCGATGCCCTCCTGGTCCAACTCCCAGGCGGTCAACCGCGATCCCTGGAGCAGCGGGCGCGTCTCGTCGACGTAGACCAGCTCCAGGACGCCGCGCGCGTGCAGTTCGCGGATGATCCCCAGCGCGGTCCCCCAACCGGCGGTGGCCAGCGAGCCGGTGTTGCAGTGGGTCAGTACGCGCAGCGGCCGGCGCTCGACCCGGGACAGGATCCAGTCCGCGCCGTGCCGGCCGATCGCGTGGTTGGCCTCGACGTCCTCGCGGACCACCGCCTCCGCCTCGGCGAGCACCGCGTCCACACCCTTGGCCGCGAACGGCAACACCCGGTCCACGCCGCCGGCCAGGTTGACCGCGGTGGGCCGGGCGTCCCGGATCCGGGTGACCTCGGCGGCCAGTCGGTCCGCGTCCCAACCCTCGCGTGCGGCCTGCAGCATGGCCACCGCGACGCCGAACGCGCCGGCCGCGCCCAGTGCCGGCGCGCCGCGCACCGCGAGCCTGTGGATCGCGTCGATCAGCGCGTCCACGTCGGTGATGTCCAGGTGCACGATCCGCTGCGGCAACGCGGTCTGGTCGAGCAGGCGCAGGCCGGTGCCGTGCCAGGCGAGCGAGCGTATCTCGGAGGCCATCGGGGGTCCTTTCCGGGCGGGTGGTCGAGCGCCGGGCGCGGGCGGCGGCCGCACGGGCGGGCGAGGGCACCGGCCCGCCGGCACGCCGCGGGTGGGAGCGAGCGCGTGCCTCGGCACTACGGATGCTACGTGGCCGGCGGGCTCGGTCCCGACTCCCGCCCGGCATCCGGGACGGCCGCGTATCGGTCCGGTAACCGAATGTTCACATCGTGGACAATCTGTCCACATTCTGAACAAGAGCGAGAAGTGCCTGGTGAGGGTGCTAACCTCCCCCGAAACCAGTCGGATGTGATGATCACATCGAGACCCGGACTGGTGTGATCGGAAGGGAGCAGGCTGTGGCCGAAACGTGGCGTCATGACGTACGTATCGAGTGCCGCGGCCGCTCCATGGCGTGTGACAGTCCGCCGCTTCCGCTCGACAAGCGCGGTGTGCGCGGCGTCTGTATCCGCCGCACCGGCCGCTGTTGTCGGCGCCTGTACTGATCGATCGCCCACCGAACGATCACCCCACCGCCGATCGACACACGCGAACACATCGCCCCCGAAGGGTCGCGGCGCCGTCCGCGCCGAGACCCGCGGGACCGCGAGGTTCCCGTCCCCGAACCGCCGATTCCGCACCGCCCCGCCGGGGTCGACACTCCTCT
This sequence comes from Embleya sp. NPDC001921, assembly GCF_053594475.1. Lineage (NCBI taxonomy): Bacteria > Bacillati > Actinomycetota > Actinomycetes > Kitasatosporales > Streptomycetaceae > Embleya > Embleya sp. NPDC001921. The sequence continues at coordinate 33,184 of NZ_JBSFEO010000057.1, read as the reverse complement.
CAAGGACGCTCATGTACCGCATCACCTCGCGCCACCGCCTGACCGTGGCCGCACTCGTCGTCGGCACCGCGCTGGCCGCCACCGCGTGCAACGCCTCCGCCGACAAGGACAAGTCCCCGGCCGCAGGCGGCACGGGCGGCGACTCGGCGAAGAACGTCGTGCTGGTGACGCCCGAACCGATCGGCGTCAACGACTTCCTCAAGCTCGCCGCCACCGGCGCGCAGAACGCGGCCCGCAAGGCCGGCGGCAGCGCGACCGTCCTGGAGAGCAAGGACACCAGCGCGATCCAGCAGAACGTCGAGGCCGCGGTCCGCCAGAAGCCCGCCGTCGTGGTCGCCGTCGGCTTCGAGTTCGCCGATGTGCTGGCCCAGCAGGCCGAGGCCAACCCCAAGCAGCAGTTCCTGTTCGTCGACTCGTGCACCACCAAGCCGTACCCGAACATCACCTGCGCGACCTTCCGCGAGCACGAGGGCACCTTCCTCGCGGGCGCCGAGGCGGGCCTGTTGACCAAGAGCGGCAAGGTCGGCGCGGTGGTCGCGCTGGACAGCCCGCAGATCCGCCGCTTCTCCGACCCGTTCGGCGCCGGCGCCAAGCAGACCAACCCGGCGAGCGCCTTCACCCAGTTGTTCGTCGGCGGCCAGAAGCCGTTCAACGACCCGGCCCGGGCCAGCGAGCAGACCGCGTCGCTCAAGGCCAAGGACGTCGACCAGGTCATGGGCGCCGCCTCCGCCGCGGGCAACCTGGGCGTGTTCAACGCGGCCAAGGCGGCCGGTGTCCAGGCGTACGGCGTCGACGTCAACCAGTGCTCCGCGGCGCCGGGCACGGTCGTGGACAACGTGATCAAGCGCACCGACGTCGCGGTCGCGCAGGGCGTCGAGCAGATCGTCGGCGGCAAGCCCGGCGGCGTCACCTCGTACGGCCTCAAGGAGGGCGGCATCACGCTCACCGGCATGGAGCCCGGCCTGGAGACCTCGCAGTGCCTGATCGCCCAGCACCCGGACGTGCTCAAGACCGTGCTGGGCCTGCGCGACCAGATCGTCGCGGGCACGATCACCGTGGCCGACCCGGCCGCCGCCAAGTAGTCGCCGAGCAGTCGCGGACTGCCCGCGGTTCGCCGGTGTCGGGTCCACCGACCCGACACCGGCGGCCACCCCGCCAGGCCTCGCCCCCTTCCCACCGGAGAGACGCCCGATGAACGATCAGCACGCCGCCGCCCCCGGTGCCATCGCCGAGGTCGAGATGCGCGGCATCGTCCGGCGTTTCCCGGGCGTGCTGGCCAACGACCGGGTCGACCTGCGGGTCGAACGCGGCGAGATCCACGCGGTCATGGGCGAGAACGGCGCGGGCAAGTCGACCCTGATGTCGATCCTGTACGGCCTGCAACGACCGGACGCCGGCCACATCCTGCTGCGCGGCACCGAGCACTCGTTCGGCTCGCCCGTGCAGGCCATCGCGGCCGGACTGGGCATGGTCCACCAGGGCTTCAAGCTCTTCCCCTCGCTGACCGTCACGGAGAACGTGGTCTACGGCGGCGAACCCACCCGGCGCGGCCTGGTCGACCGCGCCGCGGCGCGCGCCCGGGTCGCCGCACTGGTCGAGACACACGGCCTGCGCGTCCCGCCCGACGCGCGCGTCGCGGACCTGCCGGTCGGCGTCCAGCAGCGGGTGGAGATCCTCAAGCTGCTCTACCGCGACGCGCGGGTGCTGATCCTGGACGAGCCCACCGCCGTGCTGACCCCGGCCGAGGCGGACCGGCTGCTCGAGGTGATCCGCGGACTGGCCCGCTCCGGGCGCACCGTCCTGCTGGTCACCCACAAGCTGGGCGAGGTGATGGCGGTCAGCGACCGGGTCACCGTGCTGCGCGACGGCCGGGTCACCGCCCGGCTCGCCACCGCCGAGACCACCCCGGCCGAGATCGCGCTGGCGATGACCGGCCGCCGGATCGACCTGGACCGCACCCACCCGGCCGGCGCCCCCGCCGCGGAGGTGCTCGAGGTACGGGGCCTGACCGTCTCCGCCGGACGCGGCGCCAAGCCGCTGGTCGAGGACGTGTCGCTGACCGTGCGCGCGGGCGAGATCGTCGGCATCGCGGGCGTGGCCGGCAACGGACAGAGCGAACTGGTCGAGGCGCTGGCCGGGTTGCGCCCGAGCGGCGCGGGCCGAGTGCTCGTGGCGGGCCACGACGTCGGCGACGCCTCGGTGCGGCACCGGCGCCGCGCGGGCCTGGCCTATGTGCCCGAGGACCGGGCCACGGTCGGCGCCGCGCGCGACGCCTCGCTGGCCGACAACCTCGCGATGGGCTTCCACCGCGGCCCGCCGCTGGCCGGCCGCGGCGGCTTCCTGCGGCGTACCGCGATCCGCGAGCACGCCGCGCGCGTGATCGAGCGCTTCGGGGTCAAGGCCGCCTCCTCCTCGGTCACCATCGGCACGCTGTCCGGCGGCAACCAGCAAAAGGCCATCCTCGGCCGGGAGATCACCCACGACGCGCCGCTGCTCCTGGTCGAGCAGCCCACCCGCGGCGTGGACATCGGCTCGATCGAGAACATCCACGCGCGGTTGATCGAGTATCGCGACGCCGGCCACGGCATCCTGCTCGTCTCCGCCGAGTTGAGCGAGATCCTCGCGCTCTCGGACCGCGTCCTGGTCATGTACGAGGGCCGGATCGTCGCCGAACTGCCGCGCGCCGAGGCCGACGTGCGCACGATCGGCCTGGCCATGGCGGGCGGCACCGCCACCCGCACGAGTACCGACGCCGCGACGGACGCCGAGGCCGAGGCCGACAGCGACGGCCGGCAGGCCGGCGCACCGACCACCGCCCACCAGGCCTGACGGGTTATCAGATATGACTGCCAGCAAGGCCGGTACGGCCACCGAGCACCCATCCGGTCCGATCGCGCATCTGGCGCTGCGCGTGCGCGGCGTGGTGTTCTCCCCGGTCACCGTGTCCATCGTGGCCGCGCTGATCCTGGGCGCGATCATCCTGGCCGGCACCGGAGCCGACCCGCTGACCGCGTACGGCTCGGTGCTCACCGGGGCGTTCGGCTCCGAGGGCATCGGCGACACGCTCGGCGAGTGCATCCCCATCGTCGGCATGGCGCTGGCGCTGGCCATCCCGCTGCGCGCGGGCCTGGTCAACCTCGGCGGCGACGGCCAACTCGTGCTGGGTGGCCTGGCCGCCGCCTCGGTCGGCCTGTACTCGCCCTTCCCCGACGTGATCACCGTGATCCTGGCGCTGCTCGCGGGCGTGCTCGCGGGCGGTCTGTGGGCCGCGCTCGCCGCCGTCCTGGAGACCCGGTGCGGCGTGCCGCTGCTGGTCTCCAGCCTGCTGCTGAGCTACCCGGCGATGTCGTTCGTGTCCTACATGGTGCGCTTCCCGCTGCTCCAGAAGGGCTCCGGCATCCCGCAGACCGACCGGCTGCCGGAGGGCGTCAAGCTGCCCGAGTTCGCCGCCGGATCCGGCGCGGGTACCGGGGTCAGCGTCGGCATCGTGCTGATCGTGCTGGCCGCGGTGGTCTACTTCGTGGTCGACCACCGCACCGCCGCCGGCTACGAGGTGCGGATGACCGGCCTGGGCGCGCGCTTCGCCGGCTACGCCGGGGTGGACCGCTCCCGGCTGACCCTGCGGCTGATGTTCGCCTCCGGGTCGCTGGCCGGCCTGGTCGGCGCGATCGCCGTGCTCGGTTTCCCGTACCGCCTGGTCGACGGCGCGCTGATCACGCCGGGCTACACCTGGACCGGCCTGCTCGCCGCGCTGCTCGCCGCCGCGTCCCCGCTGGGCACGGTGGCCGCCGGCTTCTTCTTCGCCGCGCTGACCATCGGCGGCTTCGGCATGGAGCAGGAGACCGCGGTGCCGCAGCAGCTCACCGCCGTACTCCAGGCCGTGGTGATCCTGTTCCTCGCGGTGCGCGGCGGCGTCTTCCGCAAGGGCGGTTGGTTGCGCCGGCTCGGCCGAGGACCCGACGCCGAGGCCCATCCACCACCGCCCGATGCCAAGCCCGGTTCGATCGACGCCGGCGTACTCGAGACCGGCGTCGCCGGGCCGCTCGCTCCCGCGCGCGGCGACGGAGGTAACTGACCATGTCCTTCGACGCGGAACTGATCTTCTCCGCCCTGCGCGCGCTCACCCCGATCCTGTTCGCCGCCCTCGGCGGCGCGCTGTGCGAACGCGCCGGGGTGTTCAACGTGTCCCTGGAAGGCACCATGCTGATCGGCTGCTTCGCGGCCGTCACCGGTAGCTGGTTCGGCGGCAGCGTGTGGGTGGGCGTGATCTCGGCGGTGCTCGCCGCGATGGTCTTCTCGCTGCTGCTCGCGATCGGCGCGGTCACCCTGGGCGCGGACGCGGTCGTGTTGTGCATCGCGCTGAACCTGCTCGCCGTCGGCCTGACCGGCTTCCTGCTGCGCACGATCTTCGGCAAGCAGGGCACCTTCGGCGACCCCGACCTCAAGGGCCTGCAACCGGTGGACATCCCCGGCCTCGAGTCGGTGCCCTTCCTGGGCCGCGCGCTGTCCGGCCACTCGCCGCTGGTGTACCTGTCCTGGGTCGCGGTCGTGGTGATCGCCGTGCTGCTGTCCCGGCACCCGTGGGGCGTACGGCTGCGCGGCGTCGGCGAGGCGCCGGAGGCCGCCCAGTCGCTGGGCGTCGGCGTCGCGCGCTACCGCTACGCGGCGATCCTGACCTCGGGCGCGCTGTGCGGGCTCGCCGGCGCGCAGCTCGCGCTGGGCAACGTGACCCTGTTCTCCGAGAACATGACCGCCGGCCGCGGCTGGATCGCGGTGGTCGCGGTGATGCTCGGTCGTGCGCTTCCGGTCGGCGTCCTGCTCGCCGGCATCCTGTTCGGTCTGGTCGAGGCGGTCGGTTTCCGGCTCCAGGGCGAGGGCATGCCGCAGCAGGCCGCCGATGCCGCGCCGTACGTGATGACGCTGGTCGCGCTGTTCCTGGCCACCCGCTCGCGCACCAGGCGCGGTACCGCGCCGCCCGGCCGGCTCACCGGCCGCATCCCCCGTCCCCGCCGCCTCGCCCGCACCACCTCGGAGCCGTCCACATGAGCAGCACCACTCGTCCGGCCGTACTGCCGATCACCAAGATCCCCAGCAGCGGCCTGCCCGCCCACGCGCTGGTCGTCGGCGACCCCGCCCGCGCCGCACTGGTCGCCGAGCGACTGGACGACGCGCGGCAGATCGGCGCCAACCGCGAATACGTCAGCTATGTGGGCGGTTGGCGCGGCGTACCGGTCGTGGTGTCCTCGCACGGCGTGGGCGGTCCGGGCGCGGTGTGCCTGTTCGGCGAACTGGCCGAGGCCGGCGTACGCACCTTCATCCGGCTCGGCACGGCGGGCGCGATGGCGCGCGGCGTGGGCGACGGCGACCTGGTGGTGGCCACCGGCGCGGTCCGCGACGACGGCGTGACCCAGCAGTTGGTGCCGGCCGAGTTCCCGGCCTTCTCCACCCCCGAGGTGGTCCTCGCGCTGCACGGCGCGGCCCGCGAGCACGGCGCGCCGCACCACCGGGGCGTCGTGTGGACCCGGGCCGCGTTCATGCCGGGGGTGCTCGAACTGCCGATGAAGCCGTACCAGGCGGCCGGCGTGCTGGCCATCGAGATGGAACTGTCCGCGCTGCTCGTGTTCGCCGCGCTGGGCGGACACCGGGCCGGCGGCGTGCTGGTCGTGGACGGCATCGCCGCCGACGACCTGGTCGACGAGTCCGGCAGCTCGACCTACGACCCGCACCGCCGGGTGGTCGCCGAGGGCGTCGAGCGCGGTGTCGTGGTGGCGCTGGACGCGCTGTACCGACTGGCCCTGGACGAGGCGGGCGAGGCGGCGGACCGGGCGTGACCGACCTGCTCGTCACCGGCGGAGCGGTGCTCACCGCAGACGCCGCCGACACGTACATACCCGACGGCGCGGTGGCGATCGAGGCCGGCCGGATCGTCGCGGTGGGCACCGCGAGCGAGCTGGGCGCCCGGTATCGCGCCGCGCCGACCCTGGACGCGCGCGGCTGTCTGGTGTTGCCCGGGATGGTCAACGCGCACGCGCATTCGGCGATGACCCTGTTCCGGGGCCGGGCCGACGACGTCGACCTCCAGGTGTTCCTGGAGCGGTTGGTGGCCGCCGAGAGCGCGGTGCTGACCGCCGAGGTGGTGCGGGTCGCGGTCCGGCTGGCGCTGGCCGAGTCGATCCGGGCGGGGGTGACCACCGCGATGGACATGTACTGGTTCCCCGAGGCGGGGCTCGCGGCCGCCGCCGAGGCGGGCTTTCGGCTGGTCACCGGGCCGACCTTCATGGACGTGCCCGGGCCGCCGGACGGTCTCGACTTCGCCGCGCGCCTGCGGCTCGCGCCCGCGTTGCTGGCACGCTCGACCACCCGCTGCGTGACTCCGCACAGCGCCTACACCCTGGCCCCGGAGCAGTTGCTCGCGGTGGCCGAACTGGCCCGCGAGCACGACGCGCTGCTGCACATCCACGCCGCCGAGAACGCGGTCGAGGTGGCGAACGTGCGCGCGCGGTACGGCCGCCGCCCGGTGGAGCTCCTGCACGACCTCGGGCTGCTCCGCCCGGGCACGCTGCTCGCGCACGCGGTCTGCCTCACCGACGAGGAGATCGCGCTGATCGCGGCGTCCGGCGCGGGCGTCGCGCACTGCCCGGTGTCCAATCTCAAGCTCGCCTCCGGGGTGGCCCGGCTGCCCGAACTGCTGGCCGCCGGCGTGCCGGTGGGCCTGGGCACCGACGGCGCGGTCAGCGCCAACGCGCTCGACCTGTTCGGCCCGATCCGCGCGGCCGCGACGCTGCACCGGGTCACCCCGGGCGCCTCGCCCGATCCGACCCTGATCGGGGCGCGCACCTCGGTACGGATGGCCACCGTCGACGGCGCCCGGGCGATCGGGATCGGCGCGCTGACCGGGTCGATCGAGGCCGGCAAGGCGGCCGACCTGGTCGTCCTGGACCTGAACCGGCCGCACCTGACGCCCCGACACGACCCGTGGTCGATGCTCGCCTACGCCGCCGGGCCCGCCGACGTACGCGACACCGTGATCGACGGCCGGATCGTCATGCGCGATCGTCGACTGCTTACGATCGACGAGGGCGCGGCGATCGAGGAGCTGAACGCGCTCGCCGCCACGCTGCCGAACCCGTCCGGTCGACCGAATCGGGATCCCGAGATGAACGACACCACACCGAAGCGAGCATCGGAGGTCGCGCCATGAGTTCCACCACGCGCGGCTTCGTCGGCCGGCACACCGCCGCCGAACGCGACCCCAGGCTGCCGCCGGGTCAGTACGACGCACGCCACGACTTCCCCGTGCTCTCCGCCGAGGTCACCCCCGAACTGGCGCCGGGCGACTGGTCGTTCCGGATCGACGGACTGGTCGAGCGGCCGCGCGCCTGGAGTTGGGAGCAGGCCCGCGCGCTGCCCCGGGAGAGCTACGACGGCCCGATCCACTGCGTCACGTCCTGGTCCAGGCTGAGCACCGACTTCACCGGGGTCTCGCTGGACACGTTCCTGGCCGAGGCCGGTCCCCTGGCGACGGCCACCCACGCGGTGGCCTACTCGCACACGGGCTACACCACCAACCTCACGCTCGCCGACCTGACCGGCGGCCGGGCCTGGATCGCGTTCGACTTCGAGGGCGCCCCGCTGACCCCGGCACACGGCGGGCCGGCCCGGCTGCTGGTGCCGCACCTGTACTTCTGGAAGAGCGTCAAGTGGATCGCGGGCCTGCGCCTGCTCGACCACGACGAGCCGGGCTTCTGGGAGGTCAACGGCTATCATCACCGCGGCGACCCGTGGGCGGAGGAAAGGTACTCGGGTGACTGAGACGACCGCGGTGACCGCGGCGGGCGGGGCGAACGGGCCCGGCGCGCCGCCGATTCCGGCCTTCGCCGCGCCCGGTCGGGCCGCGCCGAGTCTGCGCGGAAAGGTGGACTGGCAGGCCGCGACGGTGGTCGAGGTGCGCCGCGAGACGCCCAACGCGGTCACCGTACGCCTCGCGCTGCCGGTGTGGAACGCGCATGTCGCGGGCCAGCACTACATGTTGCGGCTCACCGCCGCCGACGGGTACACCGCGCAGCGCCACTACTCGGTCGGCTCGGCGCCCGACGACGCGGGGCACATCGAGTTCACCGTCGACCGCATGCCGGGCGGCGAGGTGTCCGGCTTCGTGCACGACGTGGCCCGGCCCGGGGACCTGCTGGAGGTACGCGGTCCGCTCGGCGGCTTCTTCGCGTGGGCGGGGGATCGACCGGCGTTGCTCGTGGCCGGCGGTTCCGGCCTGGTCCCGCTGATGGCCATGGTCCGGCACCGCCGGCGGCGCGCGCTCGCCGTGCCGCTGCGCCTGGTGGCGTGTGCGCGCACCCCGGAAGACCTGTTGTACGCCCGCGAGTTGGCCGCGCTGCCGGGCGAGGAGCACACCGTGCTTTACAGCCGCGCGGCGCCGAGCGGGTATCCGCATCCGGTGGGCCGGCTGCGCGCGGATTCGCTCGCGCCGCACGTGGCGGCGGTGCTCGCGGACGAGCGCTACGAGGTGTTCGTGTGCGGATCGACCGGCTTCGCCGAGCACGCGGGCCGGTTGCTCACCTCGGCGGGCGTGCCGACCTCGCGCATCCGGGTGGAGCGCTTCGGCTGAGCGCGGCCGGTGGTACGAACCGCCGTACCACCGGCCGCTTTGGGTCTTCGCGTGCGTTGGGTCACCGGCCGCGTTTCGTCACCGGGCGCGTTCGTCACCGGCTCACGCGGGTGCGGGCTCAGACCTCGCGCAGGATCGGCCGGTCGCCGGTCAGGTCCAGGCGCGCGAACGTCGCCGTCTCCGGGTGGTCGCCGACGCCTCGGTCGTAGTACGGCTCGTCCGCGTCGGGACGGCGTACGCCGATCGTCCACCAACCCGCCTCGCGCGCCGCGTCCAGCTCCTCGACCAGGTCGGACAGGAAGACCAGCCGCTCCGGTCGCGGCTCGCCGATCATCGCCGCGATCGTGCGGTACGACTCGGCCACCCGCTTGGGGCCCGCGTTCTCGGTGTCGAAGTGACCGGAGAACAGCGGCAGTAGCGAACCCTCGGGCGAACTGCCGAACCACGCGCGCTGCGCGGCGACCGAACCGGACGAGAAGATGTACAGCCGGTGCCCCGCCGCGTGCCACGCGCGCAGCGCCGGGATGGCGTCCGGGTAGAAGTGCGAGGTCAGTTCGCCGGACGCGAAGCCCTCGGCCCAGATCAGGCCCTGGAGGGACTTGAGCGGGGTGACCTTCTCGTCCCGGTCCAGCCAGCCTTCGAGCGCTTCGACGATGCGCTTGGTGTCCGCGTCCGGCTCGCCGATCAGCGCCCGCACGCCCTCGGCCGCGCGCACGACGTCCGGGTGGTCGCCGTGTTCGTCGAGCCAACGCGCGAAGTGCACGCGGGAGTACGGGTAGAGCTGCTCGGTGATGAAGCCGGTGGCACTGGTGGTGCCCTCGATGTCGACGACGACCGTCAGCGGGGTGGTGGTGGTTTTGTCGCTCACGCCGCGTACCCCGCCCAGATCTCGTCGAAGTCCGGGAAGCGGGAGGAGATCGGGTCGCCGGTGAAGTCGCCGATCCAGCCGTCCTCGTCGTGGAAGAACCGGATCGCGGCGACCGAGGGCTCGACGCCCATGTCGAACCAGTGGGTGATGCCCTTGGGCACCGAGAGCAGGTCGCCCGCCTCGCACAGCACGGCGTGCACCCGACCGGCGATGTGCAGGTAGAAGATGCCCGCGCCCTCGACGAAGAAGCGCACCTCGTCGTCGTCGTGCGTGTGCTCGGTGAGGAACTTGGCACGCGCCCCGGCGGCCTTGGCCGGCCACTCCGGGTCGTCCGAGGGCTGGAGGCGGATCACGTCGACCTGGATGTAGCCCTCGGCGGCGGTGATCCGGTCCACCTCGGTCCGGTACGCCGCGATCACCTCGTCCTGCGTCGCGCCGTCGGGCAGCGCGACATCGGCCGTCCAGCGCTCGAAGCGCACGCCGATCGGCTCCAGGGCACGCGCGATCTCGGCCGGGTCAGAGGTACGCAGGATCTGCGCGGCGGCGTCGGTCTCGGGCCAGACGGTCAGCAAGGACATGGCGTCCCTCCTTGGCAACTGAATCGGGGCGGACTCCCCGAGCGATCGGTCCTCGTTCGCGACCGGTCGCGGAGGCGATCGTGGACCGATCCCAAAACTACCGTCTCGGCCCGTTCCGACCGAGAGCGCGATCACCCTCCGAGACGGCGGCGCCGGCGCCGGCGCCGCCGCCGGCCGTCACGTCCGAATAACGAACGCGATCGCTCGCCGACCGCGTCGAGCACGCCCGCCACCTCGGGTATCCGGCAAGTCGGACACCAGTCGTTATCGATTCGTGATAATCGACCTCCGAGGCCACAGGGCGATCACGAAACGGGCGTTCAAGTTTGCCCGGATCGTTGTCGCCCGCTTCCGGATCGGCCTAGGGTCGCCACTTCGCACCACCGGGTCCCGACCGCTACCGGGCGCCGACTCCCGACCGCTGTGCGGCGTCTGCGCCGCGGCGGCTCTCGGAAGTCGAGGCTCGACACCTTCGGTCGACAGCCGCGGCGGGGCGTGACCTGTCCCCTGCGGAAGGAGCTGACCGCGTTTGCGTGCCGCCGATGCGAGACCCCGACCCGGCCACGGAATATCCCGGCGCGGCCTGCTGCGCGGCGTCGGCGCCGTCGGCCTGGCGGTGGCCGCGGCCGGCGGCGCCGCCGCGACCACCGGCTGCAGCCGGGTGGACCTCAACGACGAACCGGACGGCGGCACGTTGCTGCACCGACTGCGCGAGCGCGGTTCGGTACGCATCGGCTTCGCCAACGAGGCGCCCTACAGCTTCCTCGACAAGGACGCCGAACTCACGGGCGAGGCGGCCGAGTTGGCCAAGGCGGTCTTCGATCGCCTGGGTGTGCGCCGGATCGAGCCGGTGCCCTCCGACTTCGGTGCGCTGATCCCGGGTCTGCGTGCGGGCCTGTTCGACATCGTCGGTGCCGGCATGTCCATCACTCCCGCGCGGTGCACGCAAGTGTTGTTCACCGACCCCGAGTTCGACGCCGCCGAGGCCTTCCTGGTACCGAAGGGCAACCCGCGACGGCTGGCCACCATGGCCGATGTGGCCGCGAACTCGAACGTGCGGCTGGGCGTCCTGCTCGGCGCGGTCGAGGCGGACGTGGCCGATCGAAGCGGCGTACCCGGCGCCCGGATCACCCGGTTCGCCGACCAGCCGAGCGCGTTCGACGGGATGATCGGCGGTCGGGTGGACGCGGTCGCGCTCACCTCGATCTCGCTGAACTGGGGCCTGCGCCAACGGGCGCACGCCGACCTGGAGGTCACCGCTCCGTATCGGCCGGTCGTCGACGGCCGGCCGATCACGGCGGCCGCCGGCGCGTTCGCGGTGACGCCGGATCAGACGGACTTCGTCGCGGCCTTCAACCGGGAACTGCACACGCTTCGGGACAGCGGCGAACTACTGCGCATCCAAAGGCCGTTCGGCTTCACCGAGGCCGATGTGCCGGCCCCGGAGCTGACCGCGCCGCGGGTGTGTGCGGCATGAGCGACGGCGACCGCGCCGACGCGCGCAGGCCACCCGCCCGTCCCCGAATGGAGGCCGCCGGATGACGTCCGGGCAACTCGAACTGTTGCTCCACGGTGCGCTGAACACCGTCTACCTCACCTTGGGTGGCGGGGCGCTCGGCCTGGCCCTGGCGCTGGCCGCCGGGCTGGCCCGATGCAGCGAGCATCGGCTGCCCCGGTGGATCGGGTCCTGCTACGTGGAGATCTTCCGCGGCCTGCCGACCCTGGTGCTGGCCTTCTGGTTCGTCTTCGCGGTCCCGGCCCTGGGTTGGCAGTTGAACCCGATGTGGGCCGGCATGCTGGCGCTCGGCCTGAACATCGGCGCGTACGCCGCCGAGGTGGTGCGCGGCGCGATCCAGGCGGTGCCGGCCGCGCAGATCGAGGCCGCGATCGCCCTCAACTTCACCCGCGCCCAGCGGATCCGCCGGGTGCTGCTGCCCCAGGCCTACCGGGCCATGCTGCCGCCGCTGGGCAACAACCTGATCGAGTTGCTCAAGATGTCCGCCGTGGTGTCGATCGTGTCGATCCCGGACCTGACCTTCAACGCCCAACTCATCCGGATGTCCTCGGGGGAGACCACCCTGGTGTTCACCGGCCTGCTGTTCGGCTACGCGCTGATCGCCCTGGTACTGATCACGCTGATCCGCGCACTGGAACGCCGCGCCGTGCGCTCGCTCGGCCGAACACCGGAACCGGGACCGCTGCAACGGCTGCTGCGGCGCGCGGAGGTGGTCCGATGAGTTGGGATTGGGACTACGCGTGGGACATCGTCCCGGACCTGTGGTCCGGCATGCTGGTCGCGCTCCAGGCCACGCTGTACGGCTACGTGTTGGCGCTCGTACTGGGCCTGGTGTTCGCGCTGTTGCGGCGCAGCCCCACCCGTTGGGTGTCCGTGCCGGTCGCGCTGATCTGCGAACTGATCCGCTGCACCCCGCTGTTGGTGCAGTTGTTCTTCATGTTCTACGTGCTGCCCACGATCGGGATCGACTGGGCGCCGCTGACCGTCGGCGCGTTGACCCTGGGCATCCACTACGCGACCTACGTGTCCGAGGTCTACCGCGCGGGCATCGAGGGCGTGCCGGTCGGCCAGTGGGAGGCGGCCGTCGCACTCCACCTGCCGCGCCGGCGGGTGTGGACGTCGGTGATCCTGCCGCAGGCGGTACCGCGGGTGTTGCCCGCGTTGGGCAACTACCTGCTCTCGATGTTCAAGGACACGCCGCAGTTGATCGCGATCACCGTGGTGGAGGTGTTCTCCACCGCCCGGGAACTCAACGCGGAGACCTTCCGCACACTGGAGCCGTTCACCGTCGCCGGCGTCTTCTATCTCGTCGTCACGCTGGTGATGTCCGCGCTGTTGCGGCTGGTCGAGCGGCGGTTCGGGCGGGTGCGCTCGACCTGACGCCCTCGCGCACGCACGGACCGCCCGGCTCGACGTTGGAGGAACACACGATGACCCAGACCCAGACCCCGCCGACGCCCTCCGCGGACCCGGTACCGCCCACCGACCTGATCACCTTCGACCGGGTCGGCAAGCGCTTCGGCGACAACGTGGTGCTCGACGACCTGTCGTTCGGCGTGCGCGCCGGCGAGCGGGTCACCCTGATCGGGCCCAGCGGTTCCGGCAAGACCACCATCCTGCGCATGCTGATGACGCTGGCCCGGCCGGACACCGGCGTGATCGAGGTGGGCGGCGAACCGCTGTTCCACGAACGGCGCGAAGGTGCACTGGTGCCCGCCTCGGAGCGGCACATCCGGGCCATGCGCGGGCGGATCACCATGGTCTTCCAACAGTTCAACCTGTTCCCGAACATGCGGGTGCTGCGCAACGTCACCGAGGCGCCGATCCGGGTACACGGCGTCCCGAAGGAGGAGGCCGAGGCCCGCGCCGCCGACCTGCTCGAACTGGTCGGCCTGCGAGACAAGTTGTCCGCCTACCCGGCTCAACTCTCCGGCGGCCAGCAGCAACGGGTGGCGATCGCAAGGGCGTTGGCGGTCGAACCGGACATCCTCCTGCTCGACGAGGTCACCTCCGCACTCGACCCCGAACTCGCCGCCGAGGTCCTGGACGTCCTGCGCGAGGTCGCCCACACCACCGACGTCACCATGCTGTGCGTCACCCACGCGATGCGCTTCGCCCGCGACGTCTCCGACCGAGTCCTGATGTTCTGCAACGGCCGAATCATCGAATCGGGACATCCGGAATCCCTCCTCGCCGCCCCCACCCACCCCCGCACCCAACGCTTCCTCAAATCAATCCTCACCGAATCCTGACCCCCCGCCCCAAGACCCGCCCGAGCGCAAAACCACGATCGGGCAACACCACAACGGGGCGCGGCGGCGAGCAGCGGGCGAGCGTAACCCATCCAGCCCGTCCGGCGCTTGAGGACAACAAGCACACGAACGCCCAAACAAACCACAGCAAAGCCCCGAAAATCCGCCCAACCAATCCAGCCAGTCCGGCGCATGAGGACAACAAACACACGAACGCCCAAACAAACCGCAACGAACCCCCGAAAGCCCACCCACCCAATCCAGCCCGTCCGGCGTTCGAGGACAACCACGCCGGATGCCACGTGTGCATCGGACCCAACCACCCCCGGGCCTACGGCAAGAAGCCCCCCGCGCGCGCCGCAACCACCGCTTCGACGCGGTTGTGCGCCCCCAACTTCCGCATCGCCGACCGCAGGTAACTCTTCACCGTCTCCGGCCCCAGCACCAGCACCCGCGCCACCTCCGCGTTGGTCCGCCCCACCGCGACCAGGGCCAGCACATCCGTCTCACGAGGCGTCAGCCGTACTCCCCGCGCCGGTCCGCCGGAGGCACTCGCGGCCGTCCGCGCCAGCCTCCCGCACACCTCCCGCAACCGCTCCCCCAGCCCCGGATCGCTCGCGGCCCCCGCCAGCGCCAGCAGATCGGCGTGCGCCAACCGGATCTCCAACGCCGCCCACCCCGGCAACTCGGCCGCCCGCGCCATGCGTTGCTCGACCTCGCGGGCCACCGCGATCTCGTGCCCGGCATCCCGCGCCGCATCGCAGGCCGAGGTCAGAATCCCGTCCCCGAAGTCGGACGGCCGCCGCAGCGCCCCGTACAGCACCGCGGCCACCCCGCGCCCCGCGAGCACCGGCACCGCGAACACCGCGCGCACCCCCTCCGTGGTGACCGCCCGGTCGTACTCGTGGCTGATCGCCGACGCCGCGACGTAGTCGACCACCCGGACCGGCCGCCGCGTGGTGATCGCCTTGCCGCCCACCCCGGTCCCCGCCACCACCGTCAGTCCCGACAACACGCGCGTCGAGGTCCCGCTCAGATACGAGATCACCAGCCGATCCCCCGCATCGGGACACGGCCCGGCGAACGCGACGTCCACCCCGGTCCGCGCCCGAAACCGCTCGACGGCCCGACCCACCGGATCACCGACCGACCCCGCGTATCCGCTCATGGCTCCTCCATATATCCCGCCACGGACGCCCCACCCGACCTCGGCGACCCACCACCGAATGCCCCACATCCACGCCCACGCAAGGGCAACGTACTCCCGCCCCCACCCCCACATCACCCCCATTCGGGGGTACTCCGCTCGCCGCCCCCACCCCCTCCCACCTACCTTCGCGACAGCACCGCCCCACGCCCGCAACACCCCCGCACCACAGCGCCACCGCACCCCACACGACCGCACACCCACGCCGCACCACCACCGCACCCCCACAAGCACCCTCGCGCCCACGGCACGCACCCCCCGCATCCCGACCAGGCAGGTGACCCGCGATGACCGCTCCCGCGCCGCCCCCACCCCCGCAGTCCCCGGACGCCCCGCCGGCCCGGACCCCCCTCGCCACCCGCCAGGGCGAGCGCACGCCACCGCTCCCGCACGAGACCGTCGGCGCCAACCTGGCCCGGATCGCCGCCACGTACCCCGACCACGACGCCCTCGTCGAGTGCGCGAGCGGCCGGCGCTGGACGTACGCGGAGTTCGACGCGGCCGTCGACGACCTCGCCCGCGCGCTGATCGGCGTCGGGATCGAGGCCGGCGACCGGGTCGGCGTCTGGTCGCCCAACTGTGCCGAGTGGACCCTGGTGCAGTACGCCTCCGCCCGGGTCGGCGCGATCCTGGTCAACCTCAATCCGGCCTACCGTGCGCACGAGATCGAGTACGCGCTGGCCCAATCCGGCACCAGGCTGCTGGTCGCCGCGTCGCGCGTGAAGACCAGCGACTACCCGGCGATGGTCGCCGAGGTCCGCGCCGCCTGTCCCGACCTGGAACGCGTCGTACACATCGACACCCCGGACTGGCCGGCCCTGGTCGCCGAGGGCGCAGCCGTCTCGATCGACCGGTTGCGCGCCCGCGAGGCCACGCTGCGTCCCGAGGATCCGATCAACATCCAGTACACCTCGGGCACCACCGGCTTCCCCAAGGGCGCCACGCTCTCCCACCGCAACATCCTGGGCAACGGCTTCCTGGTCGCCGAGATCCAGGGCTGGACGGCCGACGACCGGGTGTGCCTGCCGGTGCCCTTCTATCACTGCTTCGGCATGGTGATGGGCAACCTGGGCGCGACCAGCCACGGTGCGTGCATGGTCGTCCCGGCGGCGCTGTTCGACCCGGCCGCCACACTGCGCGCCGTGCACGAGGAACGCTGCACGGTCCTGTACGGCGTGCCGACCATGTTCATCGCCGAACTCGCCCTGCCCGACTTCGAGGCGGGCAAGTACGACCTCTCCACGCTGCGCACCGGCGTGATGGCGGGCTCACCGTGCCCGGTCGAGGTGATGAGGCGGGTGATCGACCGGATGGGCATGACCGAGGTGACCATCTGTTACGGCATGACCGAGACCTCGCCGGTGTCCACCCAGACCCGCCGCGACGACTCGCTGGAGCGCCGCGTGGGCACGGTCGGCCGGGTGCACCCGCACCTGGAGATCAAGGTGGTCGACCCGAGCACCGGCGCGACCGTCCCCGAGGGCGCACCGGGCGAGTTCTGCACCCGGGGCTACTCGGTGATGCTCGGCTACTGGCAGGACCCCGACCGCACCGCCGAGGTGATCGACGCGGACGGTTGGATGCACACCGGCGACCTCGCGACGATGGACGCGGACGGCTACGTGTCGATCGTCGGCCGGATCAAGGACATGGTGATCCGAGGCGGCGAGAACGTGTACCCGCGCGAGATCGAGGAGTTCCTGTACGGCCACCCGGACATCGAGGACGTCCAGGTCGTCGGCGTGCCCGACGAACGCTTCGGCGAGGAACTCATGGCCTGGATCAAACTCCGCCCCGGCGCCCCCGACCTGACCGCGACCCACCTCCGCGAGTTCTGCGCCGGCCGCCTGGCCCACTACAAGATCCCGCGCTACGTACACCTCGTCGACGCCTTCCCGATGACGGTCACCGGCAAGATCCGCAAGGTGGAAATGCGCGAACGCTCCATCGAACTCCTCGACCGCGAACCCACCTGACCAAGACCGCCCCCAAGTCAGCCGATCGACCCCCCGCTCACATCGCCTCCCCCGCCGCGAACGTCGGCGCCAGTGCGCGGAGCAACCGTGTCCGCAGATCCGCGCCGGCCGACTCGGGGTATTCCATGCGGAACTCGCGCAGATCAACCTCGCGGGTGAACAGGTCCGCCGTGAACGGGTGGCCTCCGTGGCCGGGATCGGAGGCCACGAAGGTCGCCCGCAGCAAGGGCAACCCCGGCGACGTGTTCTCGGCGAGCAGGACCGCGTCGTAGAGGTCCTTGCCCTGCGGATGGATGTCGTCGATCAACCAGAGCAGCTTCCAGGCCAGGGACTGTTCCGGAGTGGCGCCGAGCAGTAGATGTGTCCCCCTCCCGTCCGATCGCGGGATCTCGGTCGGCTCGGGTGCACTGGGCAGGTGTTCACCGAACACGAAGTCCAACTGCACCGTTCCGGACGGCATGCCGTCCGCCCGCCACGGCAGCACCAGCCGCCGGCCCGGAACGCGGTCGTAGGTCCAGATCTCGTCGCTCAACGCGAGGGTCGCCACGACTCGCACGTCGGGTTCGCCGCCGGTGCCGGATATCCGTGCGGCGTGCCGCGCGATGTCGGCGAACATCCGGTCGGTCCGACCGTCCCGGGCGCCCCATCCGCTCGGCGTCACCACGAAGTCCAGGTCGCCCGGCTCGCGGGCGGCCGACCCGTACCACGCCTTCAGCAACACGCTGCCGCGCAGCACGAGATCGTCCACCCACCGAGAGTCGGCGACCGCCTCCAGTACATGGTCCATCGCCTGTCGGCGCGCCCGGTGCCAACGCGCCGCCGTCCCCGCGTCCTCGAATCGGGGTTCACCGGCACGCATCGCACGCGCGTAGTGCGTGAGCGCGGGGTCGAACACGGGACTCTGCGCGACACCGGCGCCGGGTACGACGACGAGCGAACGCGGGAGTTCCAGGTGCGCCCGGCCGGCCTCGCTCGGCGTGGCATGCGGCAGACGATCGGCCGCGGACCAGGGCCCGCGCGGGAATTCGGCCCAAGCCGCGTCGGTGTCCGAGGCGCGCCGGGCGTGCGAACCGGGCGAAGCGCGCGGGACGTCGACGGCGGACCGGCGAGGAGGTACGGAGGAGGCGGTCACGGTCCGATCATCGAACAGGTGGAAGGACATGGCGTTCGATTTTTCGACGGTCGTTCGATGTCGGCGAAACCCAGGGCAACGGGAATCGGCGCGAGGTGTGGTGTTTCGGGGGTGAGATTGTTACTGTCGGGTAACTTTCCCGGGCGAGGAGGACCGTATGGCCGGCGCATCGTCGTCCGCGCGCGCTTTGGTGGCGTTGCTCGGCGGAGCGGGCGTGGCCCACTTCGTGTACCCGAGGCCATTCGACGCGGTGGTGCCTCGAAGCCTGCCGGGCAGCCCACGGGCGTGGACCCGGGGAAGCGGCGTGGCCGAGTTCGCCCTGGCGGCGGCCGTGGCCGTGCCGCGCACGCGGCGGGCGGGCGCCCTGGCCGCGGCGGTGTTCTTCACCGCGGTCTTCCCGGCCAACGTCAAAATGGCCGTCGACTGGCGTACGCGGCCGGCCCCACAACGCGCCGCCGCCTTCGCCCGCCTGCCCCTCCAGGTCCCGCTGGTGTTGTGGGCGCTGCGCGTGCGGCGGGACGCGAGTCGGTCCTGAACTCGACGTCGGCGTCAGCCGGGGCCGCCCGCCGAGGCGCGCAACAGGGCGGCGCCCATCCGTACGGCGGACCAGTCGGTGTCGGCGCGTCGGGACATCGCGCGGCGCAACCACGTGGCACGGTCGAGTTGTTCGCGGCGTAGCGCGCGCGGGTCCACATCGACTCCGGCGGGTGGGCCGCTCGCCTCGAAGCCGGCGACGCGTTGCTCCATCGCGGCGAACAGCTCGCGGTCGAACGTGGTCACGGCGGCGATGAAGGCCTCGGTCGGGAAGGTGACCCGACCCGTCGGCGGGGCGGTGAAGGCGATCGGGTCCTCGTCGTCCGGATCGGCCGCGTGGGCCCAGGTGACGGTCATGGTGTCGGCATCGTCCGAGAGTGTGCGCCGGAACCGGATGTCCGGCGCGGCGCTCAAGTGGCCCATGCCCAAAGCGTGACCCGCGTGCCAGTACCGCGCGGCCTCGGCCTCCGGTGCCTCCGATGCCCTCGGGCGCCCAGCGTCGGGGATCGCGCCCGCCACGAAGTCGAGCAGGTCCGGCGGCACCGGCTCCAGCACCCGTGGCATCAGCTCGACCAGGTCCTCCCACAACCGCACCACGTGGTAGTCGACGTAGGCGTCGAGGCCGCCCGGCTCCCGGGGTTCCGCGCACCCGGCCGGCGGCGAGGACCGCGGACCCGGCGAGCGCTCCGCGTAGCGCAGCAGTTCATGCCCGCCCAGTTCGATCCAGTACCAACCGTCCGTCAGGATGAACCAGCCCAGCCGGGGCACGTCCTCGCCCCAGGGCCGGACATCGCACAGCGGACGCAACACGAACCGAAACCGCAACATCCGGGGAGTCTCCCAGTCCCTCGAAGCCCACCGACCACCCGACCACCGGGCGAACCCTCACGCCCACCGCCGAGCGAACACCACGTTCACCCCCCGGGGCGAACCCTCACGCCCACCGCCGAGCGAACACCGACGCTCGCCCCCGGACCAACCCTCGCCCCCACCCCCAGGCCGACCCTCACCCTCACCCCCGGGCGAACACCCGCCCACACCCCGGCCGAACGCCCGCTCTCATCGACTCTTAAGACTCGTCTCACCCGCCGCACAGCCCCGCCCGCAACCGTGTCGTGCATGAGCCCCGCCCGCGAAGGAACGCACCGCGCGGCACGCCGCCGCCGATCCGTCCTCACTCCCCTGGCGGTGGTCCTCGCCTGTGCGACCCTGCTGTGGATGGTCGTCTCCGGCAACCGCGCGGAGCCGACCTCGTTCAGCCCCGCGCCGACCGCGAGTTCGGCCGCGGACCCGCCGGCGGTACCGCCCGAGAGCACGGAGCCCACGTTGCCGTCGACCGACGCCCCCACCGACGTCGCCCGAGGCGCCGACCGGCAACCCGCCGTCGGCCCGACCGCCGCGACCGCCCTCGCCGCCGCCCTGCCCGAAATCGCCGGCAACCTGTCGGTGGCCATCCTCGACCCGGCCGGCGGCGAACCGGTCGGCTACAACACCGACCGGTCCTACGTCACCGCGAGCATCGTCAAGGTGGACATCCTGGCCGCGCTCCTCCTCCGGACCCAACAGGAGCACCGCGCCCTCACCACCGCCGAACGGGCCACCGCCGCCGCCATGATCGAGCACAGTGACAACGACGCCGCCGACACCCTGTGGTCCGCGATCGGCGGCGCCGCCGGCCTCCGCACCGCCAACACCACCCTGGGCCTCACCGAGACCGAACCGACCGGCCTGTCCTGGGGCCTGACCCGGACCACCGCCACCGACCAGGTCCGCCTGCTCGACGCGATCACCGCGATCGACTCCCCGCTCGACGCCGGCTCCCGCGCCTACCTGGCCGACCTGATGACCTCCGTCGAGGACGGCCAGACCTGGGGCGTGGCCACCGCCGCCGACCGCGACACCACCCCGGCCCTGAAGAACGGCTGGCTCCCCCGCGACGCCACCGGCCTGTGGGTGATCAACAGCATCGGCCACATCACCCACGCCGGCCGGCCGCTCCTGATCGCCGTCCTCTCCGACGACCAGCCCTCCATGCCCACCGGCATCACCCAACTCGAAGCAGTGGCGCAAGCCGCCGTCCCGGCCGTGGTGGCCGCCGCGAACTGAGCCCGACCCGCCTCCCCTCCGCCGCCGCCCCGCCCCCGACGGGACCCGCGCCTCACGCGTCCCGCCGCAGGAAGCGCCAGGTGCCCAGGGCCAGGGCCAGGGCGGCGTAGCCGGCGAGGACCGTGAGGCCGGGCCAGGGGGCGATCGGGAGGTGGTTCAGGTCGCGCGTGGTCTGGATGGCCAGGCCCGCCGTCATCGGGGTGATCCGCTCCAGGCGGCGGTGCCAGTCCGGGTCGGCGATCGCCTGGACCAGGAGCGGGAGGATGTAGAGCAGGGTCAGCAGCACCGCGACCGCGCCGGTCGTGTCCCGCAGCACGAACGCGACGCCCAGCGCCAGCAGCGCGATCAGCACCAGGTAGAGCACCGTGCCGCCGGCCGCGCGCAGCGTCGGCCCGTCGGTCGCGGACAGCGCGGGATAGCCGTGCTCGGGGGTGAAGCCGTTGCCGTCCAGGATCACCCGCCCCGCCGACAGCGACCCGAGCACGCCGATCGTGCCCGCCGCCGCGACCATCGCCACGAGCAACATCGCCTTGCTGCCCAACAACACGATCCGGCGCGGGAGGGCGGCCAGCGACGTGTGGATCATCCCGGTGCCGTACTCGTTGCCGATCATCGACACCGCGAGCAGGACGACCGCGATCTGGCCGACCCGAACACCGGTCAGACTGTCCTTGGTGGTGTCCTCGAAGCACCCGGCCGGCGTCGCGCAGGCCGAGGCGTGCATGGCCGACGTGGTCAGTACGCTCACCGCCACCGTGGCCACGACCAGTGCGCACAGCAGCCAACCGGTCGAGCGCACGGTGCGCAGCTTGGTCCACTCGGCGAGCGCGGCGTTCCTCATGCGTCCCGCTCCCGCAGCCGCCACGCGGCGAGCGCCAGCGCCACCGCGGTGTACGCGCACAACACGCCCAGCCCGGCCCACGGTGCGATCGCGGTGTCGTACCGGTCGAAGGTGCGCTGGATGGCGAATCCGGCAGAGGGGGTGAGTCGTTCGAGCCACGCCCCGGTGGACACCGGCAGGCCGCTGCCCACGATGCGCGGGATCAGCAGCAGCGCGAGCACGAGAGTGATCGCGGGCGCGCCTCGGCGCAGGATCGCGCCGACCGCCAGCGCGAACATCGCGGCGACCGCGAGCAGCACGGCCGTACCGATCAGCGCGCGCAGCACGTTCGGATCGGACAGCCCGACCGGGATGCGGTTCTTCGAGCGCTCCACCGGTCCCGTGGCCAGGAACGCGCCGAACGCGCCGACCAGTCCGGCGACGAACGTGGCCGCGCCGACCACGATGGCCTTGGCCGCGAGCACCCGCCCTCGGCGGGGGGTGGCGGCGAACGTGGTGCGGATCGTGTCCCGGTGGAACTCGGCGGTGATCGAGACCACGCCGAGCGCGACCACGGCGATCAGCGCGATCAGCACGCCGCCGAGGATCGTCTGCGTGGCGTCCTCGCCGAACCGGTCCGGGCCGATGTCGCCCATGCCGATCACCGTGAAGGTGCCGTCCACCTCGGTGAAGCCGGGCGGCGGCCCGGCGTCCGGCCCCTCCGTCGCCGGTCCCGCGGACGCGCCCGCCCCGCCCGGTCCGGCCCGGTTCTGCCAGGTCCCGGCGGGCTGTTGCGGCTGCGCCGGCTTCAGGCTGACGTGGTCGAAGGTGGCCTTGCCGGTGGTGCTCTGCGAGGAGATGCCCTCGCTGCCGAACGCGCGCTCGACCTTCACCGCGTCCGGCGACGAGACGAACAGCCCGATCCGAGCGGTCCGCGGCAGATCCTCCAGGTCGACCCGGCCGACCCGACGCCACCCGGCACCGTCGCTCGACTCGTACGCGGTGATCGTGTCACCGGCCCGAACCAGCTTGAGCCAGCGCGGCACCGGACCGCCGCCGCCCGCCTTGTCGCTGTCGTATCCGCTGTGCAGGCGGACCCCGTGGTCGGGCGTGACCACCACCGCCGCGTACGCCGCGCCGAACGCGTCGCTCGCCCGGATCATCAGGCCCGCCTTGGCCCGCCCGGCACTGCGCTCCTGCGTGCTCACCCGGGCGACCAGCTCGCCGTCGCCGGCCAGCTCGCGCTCGACGAACTGGCCGCCGTCGGCGAAGTGGTCGGCCGGCTTGACCTTCTGCCCGCCGCCGCCCGACACGTCCTTGACACCGGTCCCGCCCGCGATCAGCAGGCCGACCAGCACGGTCAGCACGGCCGCCGCGGTCAGTGTGAGCAGCCATCGGCGCACCGACCTGAGCTTGGTCCACTCGGCGCGCAGCAGCCCACCGAAGCCGTCCCGGCCGCCGGTGAGCGGGCTTCGGTACGGCGTCGTGGTCGTGGCGTCCGCCATCATCGCTCCCCGGCGTCGGTCGCGGCGCGGAAGTCGACCGCGTCCCGGGTGAGTTCCATGTAGGCCTCCTCCAGCGAGGCGCGGTGCTCGGCGATCCCGGAGAACGGCACGCCGTGCTCGGTGAGCAGCCCGATGATCCGCTCCGCGTCCAGGCCGGTGACGGTCAGTGCCTCGCGCTCGGTGGCCGCGACGGTCGCGCCGACCCGGGTCAGCACGGTCATCGCCTCGCGGCGCCGCGCGGTGCGCAGCACGATCCGGCCACCCGACGCGGCGGCGAGCAGTTCGCCGATGCTCGTGTCGGCGATCAGCCGGCCTCGGCCGATCACCACGAGGTGGTCGGCGCTGTCCTCCAGTTCGCTCATCAGGTGGCTGGAGACCAGCACCGCGCGGCCCTCCGCGGCCAGCGCGCGCAGCAGCCCGCGGATCCACATCACGCCCTCGGGGTCGAGGCCGTTGACCGGTTCGTCGAGCATCAGCATCGGCGGATCGCCGAGCAGCGCGCCGGCTATGCCCAGGCGTTGCCGCATGCCGAGCGAGAAGCCGCCCGCGGGCCGACGCGCCGCCGACGCGAGGCCGACGCTCTCCAGGACGTCGTCCACCCGGCGCGCGGGCAGGCCGTTGGAGTGCGCCATCCACAACAGGTGGTCGCGGGCCGGGCGGGCCGGGTGCACCGCCGCCGCGTCCAGCAGCGAACCCAGGTGCCGCAGTGGCGTGCGCAGCGTGCGGTAGTGCCTGCCGCCGACCAGCGCGGAGCCTTCGTCGGGTCGGTCCAGGCCGACGATCATCCGCATGGTCGTGGACTTGCCGGCGCCGTTGGGTCCGACGAAGCCGGTGACCTGGCCGGGCGCGACGGTGAACGAGAGGTCGTCCACGGCGGTCTGCGGACCGTAGCGTTTGCGCAGGCCGCGAACTTCGATGGTTGCTTCCATACCCCGGAGGCTATGAATTCGGCCGGGTCCGGCACATCACGCGGGCGAGCCAAACCGGGTTCCCCGCGTGGGGGGAGGCCCACCGCACGCCTCCCCGGCGCGGGGGAGGCGGATTCCCCGGCCCGGGGGAAGCCGACCGCGTGGCCCGCCCGGGACAATGACGCCATGAAGCACAGCGATCCGGTCCCCGGCCGCGTCCTCGACCTCGGTCGTCGACGCGGAGAGCCGTGGTGGCACCCCTTCGGCGCGGGGGTGGCGCTCGGCTTGTTCTCGCTGCCGGAGACGGTGGTCCGCACCGCGCCGCGCTCCGACGAGGCGGCGGGCATGTTGTCGGTGGCGCTGATCCTGGCCCTGTGCGCGACGGTGCCGTTGGTCCTGATGTGGCGCCGGCCGGTGACGGTGGCCGTGACGGTGACGGTGGCGGTCGTTCCCGTCGGGGTGCTCTACGGGGGTGTTCCGATCGCCGCGACGATCGCGGTGGTGATCGCGTGGGCGGCGCTGACGCTCGCCCGGGTGCGCGGCGCCCGCACCCGCAACGCCGAGCGGGACGCCTCGCGGCACGCCATCGAGAGCACCCTGCTGGAGTTCACCGCGCGCGGTGAACGGGCCAGGATCGCCCGGGAGTTGCACGACGTGGTCGCCCACCACATCTCGATGATCTCGGTACAGGCGGAGACCGCCCGGCTGGCCACGCCGGGGATGCCGAAGGAGGGCGCCGAGCGGCTGCTCGCGATCGGCGACACGGCCCGCACCGCGCTGACCGAGATGCGCCGCCTGCTGGGGGTGCTGCGCGAGGACGCCGGCGCCGAGCCGACCCGCCGACCGCAGCCGGGCCTCCAGGAGCTCCTGGAGTTGATCGACGAGTCCCGGGACTTCGCCGGCGCGGGCGTGCGGCTGATCGTGCGCGGGCGGATCGCCGTGCTCGATCCGGGTGTCGAGTTGGCGGCCTACCGCATCGTCCAGGAGTCGTTGACCAACGCGCGCCGGCACGCGCCCGGAGCCGCCGTCGACGTGCTGCTCGACTACTCCGACGATGATCTGCTGCTGGTGCGGGTCCGCGACAACGGCCCGGGGCCGCGCGCCGGCGCCGGTCCGGGCGGGCACGGCCTGCTGGGGATGCGCGAGCGCGCCGCCAGCGTGGGCGGCGAGCTGCGCACCCGGAACCCGCCGATGGGCGGATTCGTGGTCGAGGCGACCTTGCCGGCCGGCCGGGTGGCCGGCACCGCGGGCATACCCGCCGGGGGGCTCGCAGCCGCGGGAGGGGTCGGATGAGCGGGCCGGCGGCGTTGCGGATCGTGGTGGCCGACGACCAGGAGGTGGTTCGGGCCGGTTTCGCCGCACTGCTGGACACCCAACCGGACTTCACCGTGGTCGGTACCGCCGCCGACGGCGCGGAGGCGATCCGCCGCTGCCGCGAGCAGCGCCCCGACGTCGTGGTGATGGACGTGCGGATGCCGGTCATGGACGGCATCGAGGCCACCCGGCGGATCCGCGCGAACACCGTCGAGGACGAGCCGCCCCGGATCCTGATGTTGACCACCTTCGACCTCGACGAGCACGTCTACGACGCGCTGGTCGCGGGTGCCGGCGGCTTTCTGATCAAGGACGTGACCGCCGAGCGCCTCTTCGACGCGGTGCGTGTGGTGGCCGCCGGCGAGGCGCTGCTCGCGCCGAGCGTGACCCGCCGGCTGATCGGCGAGTTCACCCGGCTGCGTCCGCGCCCGGCCCCGCCCGGTCTGGCCGACCTCACCCCTCGCGAGGTCGACGTCCTGCGGCTGGTCGCCGAGGGCCTGTCGAACGCGGAGATCGCCGGCCGTCTGGTGGTCGGCGAGGAGACGGTCAAGTCGCACGTGAGCCGGGTGTTGCGCCGACTGGGCCTGCGCGACCGGGTCCAGGCCGTGGTCATCGCGTACGAGTCGGGCCTGGTCGTACCGCGCTCCGGCGGCCGATGAGCGAACCGGCCCCGGAGCCGCCCGGCTCCACCAGGCTCCGCGGCCGGTGACCTGCGGGCGCACGTCGGCGAGTCCGCGTGCGGGTCCGGGGCCGCCCGGGAGATCATCGGGGGATGAACACGACAGTGCACCTGGCCCAGCAGGCCGAGGCGGACGAATTGCTCGGGCGCAGTGCGTTGGCGGCGCTGGTCGGCATGCTCCTGGATCAGCAGATCCCGATGGAATGGGCCTTCGCCGGCCCGTACACGATCGCCCGGCGCCTGGGCCGCACCGATCTGGACGCGCACGAGATCGCCGCGTACGAGCCGGACGCGTTCGCCGAACTCCTGTCCACCAAGCCCGCCGTGCACCGCTATCCCGGGTCGATGGCGCACCGCGTGCAGCAGTTGTGCCAGTACCTGGTCGAGAACTACGACGGCGAGGCGAGCGCGGTGTGGGCCGACGCGGACACCGGTGCCGAGTTGCTCAAGCGGCTGCAGGCGTTGCCCGGCTTCGGGAAGCAGAAGGCGCAGATCTTCCTGGCCCTGCTCGGCAAGCAGTACGGCGTGACCCCGAAGGGCTGGCGCGAGGCGGCCGGCGGCTACGGCGAGGCCGGCTCGCACCGGTCGGTCGCGGACATCACCGGCCCCGAATCGCTGGCCAAGGTCCGCGCGCACAAGCAGGAGGCCAAGCGCGCGGCCAAGGCCGCCAAGGCGGCGAAGGACTCCTGACCGCCCGCCCGCGCGCGATCAGTTCACCCGCGTGGCCTGCCCTGTCGCCTCGGCTGTCGACGCGGGTGCCGACGCGGGAGTCGACGCGGGTGCCGAGGCACCCGGTGCCGCCGGCGCGGTCCGCCCGGATCGGGGCAGGAACAGCGCGGCCGTCGCGGTCAGCAGGGTCGCCGCGCCGAGAATGGCCCAGGCCTGGTCGTACCCCTCCAGGGTGGCCGGGGCGCCCACGGCCGCGACGAACACCGCGACACCGAGCGCCGCGCCCACCTGGCGCAGCATGGTGATCACGCCCGAACCGGTGGCGAAGCGATCCGGGGTCAGTGCGCCGGTCGCGGTGGCGATCAGGGTCGGCAGGATCAGGCCGACGCCGATGCCGGTGAGGATCGAGCCGGGCAGCAGATCGCTCGCGTAGTGCGCGTGCGGTTCGAGCCGCACGATCCACCAGCCCAGTCCCGCGCTGAACGACAAGCCGCCGACCACGACCAGCGCGCCCGGCCCGAAGCGGGACACGTAACGGCCCGCCAGGATGCTCACGAACGGCACACACAGGGGTCCGGGCACGGTGCCGAATCCGGTGCGCAACGCGCTCCAGCCCCACACGGTCTGCATCCACATCGTCGACGAGAACAACATTCCGGCGAACGCGACACCGAACAGGATGTTGGCGATTCCCGAGACGGCATAGGTGCGGTTGCGCACCAGGGCCCCCTCGACCACCGGCCGCGGATGGCGTCCATTGCGCAGCAGGAAGCCGGCCACGAGCACCGCGGTGGCCACCCACACGCCCACCGCACGGCCGGAGAGCCATCCCCAGTCGGGCGCACGCACCACGCCCAGGGACAACGCGCCGATCGCCGCGGTCAGCAGCACGGCGCCGAGCAGGTCCGGCAGCGGACCCCGGTCGGTGGGCGCCGTATCGGGCAGTCGGCGCACGCCGAGCACCAGGGTGAGTACACCGATCGGCAGGTTGACCACGAAGACCCAGCGCCAGCCGGGTTCGAGCAGCAGCCCGCCCAGGATCGGCCCGAGGGCGGCGGCGAGCCCGCCGATCGCGGCCCACGCGCGGATCACCGAGCCGCGCCGCTCCGGCGGGTACGAGGAGAGCAGCAGACCCAGTGACGCGGGCGTCAGCAGCGCGGCACCGACCGCCTGGGCGAGTCGCGCGATCACCAGCACCGCGAGCGTGGGCGAGGCGGCGCACAGCGCGGATGCCGCGGTGAACACCGCGATGCCGGCCAGAAAGGCGCGCCGGTGGCCCATCCGGTCGGACAACCGGCCGCCGGGCACCAGCAGCGCGGCGTAGACGACGGTGTACGCGTTGAGCACCCAGGACAGGTCGGCGAGCGAGGCGCCGGACCAGCTCTCGGCCAGCGAGGGCATCGCCACATTGACGATGAACAGGTCGAGATTGACGAGTACGACGCCCGCGCAGACCAGGACTGCGGCGAGCGCGCGC
This sequence comes from Embleya sp. NPDC001921, assembly GCF_053594475.1. Classification (NCBI taxonomy): domain Bacteria; kingdom Bacillati; phylum Actinomycetota; class Actinomycetes; order Kitasatosporales; family Streptomycetaceae; genus Embleya; species Embleya sp. NPDC001921. The sequence continues at coordinate 5,023 of NZ_JBSFEO010000057.1, read as the reverse complement.
GGCGGGTGATCCGGTTCGGTGTCGGCCATGACGACTGCCCTCCCAGGTGGGTTCCACAACTGAGTTCTATGACGAAACTCAACGTAGGGCTCGTCAGTTCTATAATGCAACTCAATGAGTTCCATGAAAGGACTCACCGGCTAGGATGGAGCCATGCGTCGGAAGAGTTTCCAGGAGATGGCCTGCTCGGTCGCCCAGTTCCTCGAGGTGGCCGGGGAGTGGTGGACGATGCTGATCGTGCGGGACGCCTTCCTGGGCGTGGCCCGCTTCGACGACTTCCACGAGCGGCTCGGCATCTCCCGCAACGTGCTCACCCAGCGGCTGGAACACCTGGTCGAGCACGGCGTGCTGACCCGGGAGGCGTATCAGGACAAGCCCGCGCGCTACGACTATCGGCTGACCGACAAGGGCCGCACCATGTGGCCGGTCCTGAACGCGATGCGCCAGTGGGGCGACCAGTGGGCCGCGCCCGACGGCCCGCCGCTGATCGTCACCCACAGCGCGTGCGGCCAACCGGCCACCGCGGTACACGTCTGCTCACACTGCGGCGACCCGCTGACCTCGCGCGATCTGCGCGCCTCCGCGGGCCCGGGCGCCCGGGACGGCCTGCTGGAGGGCCTGTCCCCCAAGGCCGCGCCCACGGCGTGACCCGCACCGTCCGCACGAGCCCCGCCGGGTGACCCCCGACGCGCGCGCGTACCCCGTGTGGCCCGACCGGCGTTGCGGGCCGACCGGGCCGACATCGTTCGCGAGGATCAGAGCGTCGGCTCGGCCGGCGGCGCGGTCGGAAGCACGGTGAAACCGAGCTTGGTCAACGCCCGGGAAACCTCCGCGGCGCTGAAGTCGCGCGGAAGTTGGCCCGTGATCACCGAGCCCACCTGCTTGACCGGATAGGTACGGCGCCCGATACGGACCGATTCGCCGGTGATCGGGTCGGGCTTGACCCCGCTCATGGCGCGCTCCACCTCGTTCATCTGCAGGTGGAAGGACTGGCCAGCGATCGTGCAGCGCATATTGCCTCAGCAAAGGAAGGGGTGAGTGCTACCGGTGTGGCAAGTCTTGCGCAGTCCCGGCCGCAAGCACAGTCCATGACCGCCGTCCGGGGGCCGGCCGGGTAATGCGGGGTGATATGTCACATCGTGTCGCCTCGGGTTCGAGCCCTGTACACCCATCCGGCAAAAGCGGAATGCCTCGTTCCACCGCAGACAACCCGCACCATCGTCTGTCACCCTGCTCCGGGCAGTGACCAACCGTCGACCATCCGGAGTTACCCTCGGGGAGGACGAACGTGAACAGGCTCCCGAACGCGCCCGTCACCACAAAGGTCGCGTCCACACCGCTAAAGGTCGCGTCGACACCGTTGTGGGCGGAGTTCGGCCGCACCTTGCGGACCCGGCGCCGCCTCGCCGGAATGACGCAGCAGCAACTCGGTCTGCGCGTCGGCTACCACCACAGCCTGATCAGCAAGCTGGAGGCCGGTCTGCGCGAACCGCCCGCCGGCCTACCGCGCCGACTCGACGATCTCCTGGACACCGGCGGGGACCTGTCCGCGCTGCTGACGAGCCGATCGATCCCGACGCCGGCCCTGCACCGCACCCACTTCTCGGTGATCCCCGGCGGCGAGGCGCCCGCGGGCCTCGCACCGCTGGCCGACCGGTTCTGGCCCGATCGGCTGCCGTACCACGGGCTGCCCTGCCCGCTGCACGGCAAGGACGGCTGTCACGAGTGCGAGGTCCCGCCGTACGCCGACGCGCTCACCATCCTGGGCGACATCGACGGGAACAACCCCGCCGGCGTGGACCCCGACGTCGTCCACGTACTCACCGCCCTGCTCGGCGGCTACACCCAGGCCGGTCTGCACGGCGGCGCCACCACCGGGCTGGTCGGCTCGGTCGAGTACGTGCTGCGCCGGATCGTCAGTTGGGCCGAGTCGCTCAACGCGCACGGCCGCTCGCCGCACGCGCAGTTGCGGTTGGCCGCCGACTACGCCCAGCTCGCCGGTCGCTTCCGGATGCAGCAGGGGCAGAGCGTGATCGGCATGGCCTGGTACGACCGCGGCCTCAACTGGGCGGACGTGTGCGAGAGTCCCGGCGCCCGCGCGTCGTTGCTCGGCGACGTGTGCTCGCTGGCCCGCCTCGACGGTGACGCGGCGGCGGCGCTGGCCTACGCCCGCGCGCTGGAGGCGGTGGACACCGGCCGGGCCTGGATCACCACGTTGGCCCAGCTCTATCAGGCTCGCGGACACGCGCTCGGCGGTGACATCGGCGAGTGTCGCCGGCACATCACCACCGCGCATCGACACGTCAGTCGTTTCGACGAACGCGACCGGGCCGAGGCGCCGTGGCTGACCGGACTTGCCGGCCGGTTGCGGATGGAGGCCACCATCGGCGGCGCGCTGCGCGACCTGGCCGCGCGCACCGGCGACCTGGCCTCGGCCCGATCCGCGGTGCAGTCGGTCCAGGCGGCGCTCGACCTGCTGCCGATGCCGATGCGACCGGCTCGGGTGCTGCTCACCGTGCGCTTGGCCGACGCGCTCGCGTGCGCCGGGCAGCCGGACGCGGCGGTGCTCGCCGCCGCGCCGGTGGTGCACGAGGCAGCCGGCCTGGGCACCGCGACCACAAATCGGGAACTACTGGGCCTGCGCCGACGTCTGACCCAGCATTGGAGCGATCTGCCCGAGGTCCGCGACCTGTTGGAGCAGATGCCTGGTCAATGAGCGGCGGTCGGCCGAAACCCCCGGTCCTCGAACGGCCCCGGAGCCGTCTTCGAGGCCCGAACGACCGCCCGATCGGTTGACCCGGCACTCCCGCGACTCCCGGGGCCTGCTTGGTGTTTGCCAGAATTTGCCGGCCGTTGCCGATCGCTTCACCGCATCCCCACACCCGTGTGAGTGTTTCGCTCGCTCGGGCACGAACCCGGCCTGCACGGTCGCCCGCGTCGCTCACGAGGCGTACGCGGCGCAAGCCGGCGACGTGGTCGAGGCACGCCTTCCACCCAAGGAGCCTCGATGAATCGCAGAACGACCACGGCCGGGACCGTCCTGGCCATGCTCGCCGGCTTGGCGATCGGCGCGGCCGGACCCACGGCCGCCGCCGACCCGTCCCCTCCCCCCGCCAACTCCCAGGCACTCGCGGTATCCGCCGCCGACCGGGCGGCCGCCAGCGGCCTGGACAGTCTTGCCAAGGGGCCCGACGAGCAGTACGAACGCCAGGTCGTGACCCCGTGGGTCAACGACCTGTACTCGGTCGCGTACCAGCGCACCTACCGCGGCCTCCCGGTCGTCGGCGGGGACGCCGTGGTGCTGGCCGACGGAAAGGGCCGGGTGCGGGCGACCCAGTCCTCCACCGGAACGCAGGTGTCGGTCACCACCCAACCGACCATCACCGCCGGTGCCGCGGAATCAACCTCCAAGGCCCAACTCGCGGTCGTGGACAAGGTCGACTCGCACCGCCTGGTGGTCCGGGTCAAGGACGACAAGAGCGCGCTCGCCTGGGAAACCGTGCTGGTCGGTCGTACCGCCACCGCGCCCAGCAGGCTGCACGTGTTCGTCGACGCCGGCACCGGAGCGGTGCTCGACAGCTACGACGACGTCCGCGCCGGCAGCGGCAACAGCCAGTGGAACGGGCCGAACCCGCTCACCATCGACACCACCGGCTCGGGCAGTTCCTTCTCGCTGCGCGACCCGAGCCGGCCCGGCCTGTCCTGTGCGGACTACAGCACCGGCCAGGTCTTCACGAAGTCCACCGACTCGTGGGGCAACGGCCAGGCCACCAGCAAGGAGACAAGCTGCGTCGACGCCATGTGGGGCGCGCAGAAGGAATGGAACATGCTCCGCGACTGGCTCGGTCGCAACGGGCACAACGGCAACGGCGGAAGCTGGCCGATCAAGGTCGGCCTGAACGAACTCAACGCCTACTGGGACGGCTCGACCGTCACCATCGGCCGCAACCAGCAGAACCAGTGGATCTCGTCGATGGACGTCATCGGCCACGAATTCGGCCACGGCATCGACCAGTTCACCCCCGGCGGCGCGGGCAGCGAGGCCGGACTCGGCGAAGGCACCGGCGACATCTTCGGCGCACTCACCGAGGCGTACGCCAACGAGCCCTCCCCCTACGACGTCCCCGACTACACCGTCGGCGAGACCGTCAACCTGGTCGGCCAGGGCCCGATCCGCTACATGCACAAGCCCTCCACCAACGGCGACCCCGACTGCTACAGCTCCTCCATCCCCAGCACCGAGGTCCACAAGGCCGCCGGCCCCCTGAACCACTGGTTCTACCTCCTCGCCGAGGGCACCAGCCCCGGCGGCGGCAAGCCCAACAGCCCCACCTGCAACAACACCACCCTCACCGGGGTCGGCATCCAGCAGGCGGGCAAGATCTTCTACGGCGGCATGCTCCTCAAGACCAGCGGCATGACCTACAAGAAATACCGCACCACAACCCTGACTTCGGCCAAGACCCTCGACCCCACCTGCGCCCTGTTCGCCAAGACCAAGGCCGCGTGGGACGCCGTCAGTCTGCCGGCGCAGCCGAACGACCCCACCTGCAACGTGAATCCGGGTCCCGACTTCTCCATCGCCGTCAGTCCGACCAGCGGAAGCGTGGCGCCCGGTGGCACCGCGACCACGACGGTGACCACCAGCGTGACCCAGGGCGCGGCGCAGAACATCACCCTGACGGCGGGTCCGCTGCCGTCCGGCGTGACCGCGTCCTTCAACCCGGCGACCGTGCAGGCCGGTGGCACCTCGGTGTTGACCCTGACGGCGAGCGCCTCGGCACCATCGAGCACCACCGCGATCACCGTGACGGGTACGGGCACCAGCGTCACGCACACCGCGCAGTACAACCTGACCGTCTCCAGCGGACCCACCAACCCGATTGACCCGCCGGACATCAGCGTGGCCAACGTGCAGGCGCACCTGGCCCAGTTCGGCACGATCGCCTCGCAGAACGGCGGCAACCGCCGCTCGGGCACCGGCGGTTACACCGCGTCGCTGGCATACGTCAAGGGCAAGCTC
>NZ_JBSFEO010000056.1:0-77971 GCF_053594475.1 Embleya sp. NPDC001921 | reverse complement strand
GTTGAACATCAGGTACTCGTCGCCCGGCGACGGGAGCTTTTTCTTGGAGGAGCTTGCGGGGGAAAGAAAAAGCGGCGCCTCGCGAGCCGGCGACGAAGTCGCCCAACAAGCAGCACCGCCACGCCCACGACCCACCCCCACCCGCGAGCCGGCGACGAAGTCGCCCAACAAGCAGCAACGCCACCGAACACGACTCCGGCCGCCCGGGCCCGCCGCCCCCACGAACCAGCCTCTCCCCTCGCGAGCCCGCGACGAAGTCGCCCAACAAACAGAACCCCCGGCCCCCCGTCTCGTTGGACCCGGTGTGTTCAGCTTCGACGACTCCATCAGCAGCCGGTCCCTCGGCCACCCCGTGGTCGCCGTGGGCGCCCCCGCGGCCCCCACCCACGACGTCCTGACGCCGATCTACAACGCGTTGGAGACCGAGTGGCGGCGCATGTTCCGCGCCGTCCCGCACGAGCGCTCGAACGAGGACTACGCGGCGAGCCGCCCGTCCTACGGCGCGCCCGCCGCACCCGCCGCGATCAGCCACTCGTACGCGCAGGACCCACCCTTCCCGAACTTCTCCCTACCCGCCCAGGGCAACTTCGCGCTGCCCACCCAGGGTGGCTACACCACCTACGGCCGACACCGCGGCGCTTCCCTGGTGCCCGCCCAACCCCCGCGCGTCCCCGCCCCGCACGGCCATCTGCCGCTCTGATGTGCCCGACCGGGCCGAGCCGGCGGGAAACGACGACGAGGGCCCGGGAGCGATATCGCGCCCGGGCCCTCGTGACGTCCGCCGTGCCGTCCGAAATCAGCGACCGGTCTTGTTCCGACCGCGCTTCTCCCTGACCTTCATCCGAATCTCGATCGGCGTGCCCGGGAAGCCGAACTCCTCGCGCAGCCGACGCTCGATGAACCGGCGGTAGCCCGCCTCCAGGAAGCCGCTGGTGAACAGCACGAAGCGGGGCGGCTTGGTGCCCGCCTGGGTGCCGAACAGGATGCGCGGCTGCTTGCCGCCGCGGATCGGGTGCGGGTGGGAGGCCACCAGCGTGCCCAGGAACGCGTTGAGCTGACCCGTGGGAATGCGCTTCTCCCAGCTCGCCAACGCGGTCTCGATGGCCGGGACCAGCTTCTCCATGTGCCGGCCGGTCAGCGCCGACACGTTCACCCGAGGCGCCCAGGTGACCTGGACCAGGTCCTGCTCGATCTCGCGTTCGAGGTAGTAGCGGCGCTCCTCGTCCATGAGGTCCCACTTGTTGTACGCGATCACGATGGCCCGACCGGCCTCGACCGCGAGCGAGATGATCCGGGTGTCCTGCTCGGTCAGCCGCTCGCTCGCGTCGACCAGGATCACCCCGACCTCGGCCTTCTCCAGCGCGGCCGTGGTGCGCAGCGACGCGTAGAAGTCGGCGCCCTGGGTCAGGTGCACACGGCGACGGATGCCCGCGGTGTCGATGAACTTCCAGGTCTTGCCGCCGAGCTGGATCAGTTCGTCGACCGGGTCGCGCGTGGTGCCCGCGACCTTGTCCACGACCACCCGGTTCTCGCCGGCGACCTTGTTCAGCATGCTCGACTTGCCCACGTTCGGGCGGCCGAGCAGCGCGACGCGGCGCGGGCCGCCCTCCATCACGCCGAAGCGCTGCGCGGGGGCCTCCGGCAGGATCGCCAGCGCGGCGTCGAGCAGGTCGCCGCTGCCTCGGCCGTGCACGGCCGAGACCGGCCAGGGCTGGCCCAGGCCGAGCGACCACAGCGCGGCGGCGTCCGCCTCCTGCGCCATGTTGTCGACCTTGTTGGCGGCCAGCACGACCGGCTTGCCGGACTTGCGCAGCACCCGGACGACGGCCTCGTCGCTGTCGGTGGGGCCGACGATCGCGTCGACCACGAACATCACCGCGTCCGCCGAGTCGATCGCGTACTCGGCCTGGACCGCGACCGACAGGTCGATCCCGACCACGTCGCGCTCCCAGCCGCCGGTGTCGACCACGGTGAACCGGCGGCCGTTCCAGGTGGCCTCGTAGTACACGCGGTCGCGGGTCACCCCGGGGGTGTCCTCCACGACCGCCTCGCGGCGCCCGATGATCCGGTTGACCAGCGTGGACTTGCCCACGTTGGGTCGCCCGACGACCGCGAGCACCGGCAGGGGCGCGCCGGACTCCTCGGCGTGCTCGCCTCGGTCGGGGCCGTCCCCTTCCAGGTCGACCCACTCGTCGGGGTCGTAGCCCGCCTCCCACGCCTCCGGGTCGAAGGCGCCCTCGGTCGTGGCGTCGGCGTGCTGCTCCATGGGGGTGTTCCTCGTTCGGGTAGCGGTACGGGTGAAGATCGTGGTCAGCCGGCGCGGCCGGTCATCCGCTCGGCCTCGCGCAGGTGCGCGGTGAGCCGTTCGACGATGCGGTCGGACGCGGCCTGGACGGCCTTGCGGGTGGCCCGGCGGTCGGCGTTCTCGACCGCCTCGAAGGGCTTGCCGTAGACCACGTCGATCCGGGAGCGCAGACCCGGCAATGCACCGATCGAGGATCCCCGCGCACCGGTGCCGAGGCAGGCCACCGGGACGATGGGTGCCCCGGAGCGCAATGCCAGATATGCAAGTCCATTGTGCACTGCCGAGAAGTCGGCCTGTCCCCGCGTGCCCTCCGGGAACACGCCGAGCGCGCCGCCGGCGGCCAGTACGTCGAGCGAATCGGTGATCATCCGGCGGTCCGCGACGCCGCGCTGGACCGGGATGTGGCCGATCCCGCGCAGTATCGGGCCGAGCGCGCCGGTGAACATCTCGCGCTTGACCAGCACCCGGGTGGGCCGGGGCGCGAACGCGAAGAGCATCGGGCCGTCGACGAAGTTGGCGTGGTTGCCCGCCAGGATCACCGGGCCGGCCATCGGCACGTGCCACGCGCCGAGCGCGCGCACCCGCCAGAAACTGCGCAGCAGCGGCTCGCCGATGAAGTGCGCGGCTCCGGCGAGCGGGGGTTTCGAGGTGGTCCCGAGAGCCGCGGTCACCGCACGTGTTCCGCGACCAGGGCGAGCAGGTGGTCGACCACCTCTTCGCGGCCCAGTTCGGTGGTGTCCACCAGGATCGCGCCCTCGGCCATCCCTGCGGGGGCGACCGCGCGGCCCGAGTCCAGCGCGTCGCGACGGGCCAGGTCGGCCCGGGTCGCCTCGACGCTGGTGGCCTGTGTGCCGCTCAGCTCGGCGTTGCGGCGGGCGGCGCGGGCCGCCTCGGACGCGGTCAGGTAGACCTTGACCGCCGCGTCGGGCGCCACCACGCTCGCGATGTCGCGGCCCTCGACCACGATGCCGCCCGCGCCGATCACCGCACGCTGGAGCTCGACCAGGCGGGTGCGGACCTGCGGCACGGCGCTGACCGCGCTGACCGCCTTGGTCACCTCGTCGGTACGGATCGGACCGGCCGCGTCCTTGCCGTCCACTGTGATGGTGGGCGCGTCGGGGGCGGTCCCGGAGACGATCTGCGGCTTGTCCGCGGCGGCGGCCACCGCGTCGGGGTCGTGCACGTCGACGCCGTTGAGGAGCATCCACCACGTCATCGCCCGGTACATCGCACCCGTGTCCAGGTAGCGCAGGCCCAGCCGGGCGGCGACCGTGCGCGAGACGCTGGACTTGCCGGACCCTGACGGACCGTCGATGGCGACCACCGCGGTCGCGAGCGGTGTACGGGCTTCCACGGTCGCCGACCTTTCACTTGTTTCCGGCACGGAGGCCGTCACGGGTATTGCCGAACCGGGCGGCGCAGTCGATGCCGCGGGGCGATAGGACACCGCCCGAGGGTACCGTCACGGATAGCCTTGATCGGTTGCCCCATTATTCCGTCACCCGCCCCTTGGAGTTCCCGTCGTGCGTACCGCCGCCGTGGTCGGCACCGGACTGATCGGCACATCCGTCGCACTCGCGCTGGCCTCGCGGGGGGTCACCGTGTATCTCCGGGATCGGGACAGCACCGCGGTGCGGACGGCGGCGGCGATGGGCGCGGGCCTGGAGGCGACGCCCCCGGAGCCGGTGGACCTGGCCGTGCTCGCGGTGCCGCCGGCGCGGATCGCCGAGACGCTGCGCCAGGTGCAGTCGGAAGGACTCGCACTCGGGTACACCGACGTGGCCAGCGTCAAGGAGCAGCCGCTGCGCGAAATAGCGGATCTGAGCTGCGACCTCACCCGGTACATCGGCGGGCATCCGCTGGCCGGGCGCGAGCGCTCGGGGCCGCTGGCCGCGCGGGCCGACCTGTTCGAGGGCCGGCCGTGGGTGCTCACCCCCTCGCGCGAGACCGACACCGAGACGCTGAATCGGGCGCTGGAGCTGGTGTCGCTGTGCCGGGCGGTGCCGGTGGTGATGGCGCCGCGCGATCACGACCACGCGGTCGCGCTGGTCTCGCACGCGCCGCACCTGGTGTCCGCGCTGATGGCGGCGCGCCTGGAGGACGCCCGGGACACCGACACCCGGCTCGCGGGTCAGGGCGTGCGGGACGTGACCCGGATCGCGGGTTCGGACCCGAGCCTGTGGGTCGACATCCTGGGCGCCAACGCGAACGCGGTCGCGGACGTGCTCGCCGGGCTGGCGGGCGACCTGGACACCGTGGTCGGCGCGCTGCGCGCACTCGCCGCGGACGACGAGGCCAAGCGCGAGCTGGGTTCGCGCGGCGTCGCGGCGCTGCTGCGGCGCGGCAACGCCGGGCACGCGCGGATTCCGGGCAAGCACGGTGAGCCGGCCGCGCGGTACGAGGCCGTCCCGGTGGTCGTCCCGGACCGGCCGGGCGAGCTGGCCCGCCTCTTCGCCGACGTGGGCCGGGCCGAGGTCAACATCGAGGACATCCGGATCGACCACGCGCAGGGCCGCCCGACCGGTCTGGTCGAGCTCCAGGTGGACCCGCAGCGGGTCGAGGCGCTCACGACGGCGCTGCGCGGCGGCGGCTGGACCGTACAGCGCTGAGCCGGCGGCACGCGCGCGACCGGGCCGCCGATCGGCCCGGTCGCGCGGACCCGTGACCGGTCACGCGACCGGTCGGCGCGACTGATCCGCGCGACCGGTCCGCGCGACGAAGCGGTCGCGGGGCGGAGCGGCGTGGTCCCAGGGCCGCGCGGTGACACGATCGCGCGGCCGGCGGTCAGCGCGGCGGGTTCTGCTCCGCCCAGCGCCGGCCCAGTTCGGTGCGGAACTCCTCGCCCCACTGGGAGTTGAGCAGGATCTCCTCGATCAGCGGGTTCGGCGAGCGGTCCCGGCGCTCGGAGAGCACGCAGATCGCTATCTGGCGCAGCACGCCCTTGGTGTCGGTCTTGGGCGCGAGCACCACCACGAGCAGTTGCTCGAACAGCTTGCGGGTGCGTTTTTCGCCCGCGCCGGCCGCGTCGAGGCGGTCGCCGAACTGCTCGGCGTCCAGCAGCGTCTCGCGCATCGCCAGCAGGTCGTCCGGGTTCCAGGCCTCCGGCGCGAGCTGCCGTCGGCGCTGTTCCAGCCGGGTGGTCAGCCGGTCCGCGATCACCGGCAGCACCCGCAGATCGGCGAGGCGCAGCGCGACCGCGAGCGTGACGATGTTGTCGATGCCCGCGACCTCGGTCTTGGCCGCGCCGCCGCCGAGCGCGCGCTCGCGCAGCGTGGGCTTGTCCGGGAGGCGCTTGACCGCCCGCCGTATCTTGTCCACCTCGGTGTCCGGGATGCCGTACCCGGCCCACATGCTCCACGGCGCGTTGCCGGCGCTCGCGGGCAGCGCGCCCGGTGTGGGCGGACTGCCCGCGCCGCCGGACCCGGGGTCGGCCCCGGAGTCCGCGTCGGCGTCCGGGTCGTCCTCGGTGAACGGCAGGGCGGGTATCGGCAGTTCGCCGCGCTCCTCCTCGAAGCCCGGCCAGGGCCCGGTGAACGCGTCCTCGATCTCCTCGAACACCGCGCCGTCGTCGGCGTACCAGGTCACGTCCGCGGCCTCGGCGACCTCCGCCGGCTCCCCCGCGCGCGCCGTCCTCGCGGTCGCGGAGGACGGCGAGGACGGGGACGAGGCCGCGGCCGAGGAAGCCGCCGGCTCGGCCCGCGCCGACACCGCCGTCCGGACCGGCTCCGCCGCGTACGGGAAGGCCGGTTCCTCCTCGGCCGCCGACACGGTGACCCCCCGCGGCTCGCGCTCGACCCGCTCGGCCGACTCGCCCCGCTCGCCCCGCGCCGGGAGCGCGGCGGCCACCAGCGCCGGCTCGGGAACCGGCTCCGACGCGACCTCGGCGACCTCCTCGACCTCCTCGACCTCCTCCTCGGCCTGCGCCACAGCCTGCACGACCGGCGACCGAGGGGCCGCGCTCCACCGGCCCAGCCGGGTGCAGATCTCCCGGGAGCGCTCCTCGGCCCGCTCGTGCGGGAACCGGCGCAGGTCGCGCATGCCCTCCAGGAGTCGGTGGATGCCCGGCCAGTCGGTGTCGGTGTACCGACTCACCAGCAGCGCCGCCGCGTGCGCGTGCACATCCGAACCCGCCTTGGGCTCGTCCCGCACCAGCAGCCGATAGCGACCCGCCCACGGCTGCGCGTCCCGGGGCGGGCGCGGCAACACCACGAACCTCGGCTTGGCCGAGTGGTCCAGCGTCTCGAAGGTGGAGAACGTGAAGGACACCGGCACCAGCCACAGCAGCAGGTCGGAGAGCCCCCACAACATCGGCACCGGGTCGATCCCGACGTCCCGTTGCCGAAACGAGAAGAACCGGCCCGGGTGGCGCAGCACGGCGGCGACCGCGACCTCCAGCAGATAGGCCTGGTCGCGGGCCCGCCCGCGCAGCCGTTCGGCGTGCGCGTCCAGCGCGTGTGCCACGAAGTCCGGTGCGAGCGGGGCCAGTCCGTAGCCGCGCGGGATGTCCTCCAGGGCCGGTTCGCCCGCCCACACCGCGTCCTGGGTGAGCACCAGCGCGGCGTGCGGGCCCAGATCGCGGCCCGGGTCGAGCAGGACCCGCGCGTTGTTGCCGTCGACCACGTACTCGCGCCGGATCACCGCCGCGCCCCGGCCGGTGTGCACCAGCGCGACGCTGGTCACCGGCGCGCCCCGATCGTCCGCGTCGACCGCGACGTGCTCACGCACCTCGTCGTGCCAGCCCGGGAGTTCGTCCCGGGACACGGAGGCCGCGATCGGACCCAAACCGCGCCCGCCGAGCAGGCTGTCGTCCTGGCGTCGGTAGACGATCTGCCGAAACCCGCCCGCGTCGGCGTCGGTCGGCGTGTCCTTCCCGCGCGGCTGCGCCGTCCGTACCGTCATGGCTGCGCTTCCGTCCTGTCCGGCGTGATGTCGAGGTCCTCCAGGGCGAGCCGACCGTATTCGAGCAGGAACGGCTCGCGATAGCGGGTGGATCGCAGCGCGCTCCACAGGGCCCGCCGATAGTCCTCCCACACCCGAAAAGACGTACGAAGCCGCCATACCGTGCCCGCGACGTCGGTACCGAACGTGGTGAGTCTGCCGTGCGCGACGACGCGCTCGGTCATCTCCCACAACAACAGGGTCAGCGACTCGCGCGACACGCCGCACCCGTCGAGGGTCTTGACGTCCTCGTGCAGCCGACCGAGCACCGCCGCGAAGGCGGCCTGGGTGTGCTTGTCCAGCCGTCGCCGCTCCTCGTGCGTGCGGTGCACGAGTTGGGCCAGGCGGTACACCACCGGAGTCAGCAGCGGCGGCCCGGCGAGCAGCAGCGCGACCGCGAGCGTGTCCGGGTCGACCCGCTCCAGCGCCTCGCGGAACTCCCGCGTCTCGTGTCCGTTGGAGCGGGAGAACTCCGCGGCGGCCAGCCCCAGCGCCTCGAAGCCGGACCGGGTGGCGTGCAACGCCTCCCAGGTCGCCCAGTCCGTCGTGCCGCGCCCGGTCCGCGCGGAGTCGGCCGTCGGCAGCGCCGGTCGACTCTCGGACCCGCCGGACTCGGGCCGGGCGGGCACGAGTCGGTCCGGGCGGGGCGGTACGGGTACGGGCGGGCCGCCCGTCGGCGGGATCGACAGATCCGACTCGTGCCCGTCCCGCCGGTCCCGCTCGCCGGCCCTGGGTAGGTGTCCCCCGTCGCCCCGGAACGTGTCCCACCCGTTGCGCCGACCGCCCCACGGTTCGGGTTCGTCGCGCGGGGAGTACCCGCTGTCCGGGTGCCGCCCGTTGTGCGCGTCCCGCCCGTCCCGCCCGTCCGGTTCATCGCTCTCGTACGACCGGTCCGACTCGTACTCGTCCGATTCGTAATCGTCCGACTCGTACTCGTCCGACTCGTAAGGGTCGTCGAGCTCGTCCGACTCGTCGTCGGTGATCCAGGTGTCCGTGTAGCCGGTCACCCCCGGATCGTTGGTGTATTTCGCCGCCGACCACTCCGGGCCCGGGGCGCCGGGCCCGCCCGTCCCGGCCGTCGGATCCTCGCGGGGTGCCGGGTCGACCGCGCGCACCAGGCGCGTCGCTTCCGGTTCGAGGTCGCGCACCAGGTTGGCGCGGTCCAGGTACGACGCGCCGGGCCGGGCCGCCGCGTCGATCTTGACCAGCGTGTGCTGCACCTCCTCCCACGGGCGGGTGCAGTACTGCTGGACCAGGATCCCCGCGGCGTCGCGGAACACGTCCCGCCCCGGCTGCGGTTCGGCGCGCGGGTCGATCCGCAGCCGGTTGGCCGGCTCCGGGGTGTTGGGCCAGCGCGGGACCAGCACGAAGCGCGGCTTGACCATCGCGTCGCTGGTCTCGTACGTGGAGAAGGTCCATCGCCCGGGCGCCACCCACTGCGCCAGGTCGAACACGCCCCACAGCAGCGGCACGATGTCCGGGCCGACGTCGTCCAGGTGCAGGGTGAAGTGTCGCCGGTGGTCGCGCAGTACCGCCGCGAGCACGATCTCGACCAGTTCCGCGTGGTCGCGCGCGTGCCGGCGGATCTCCTCGTGCACGTCCGGGTCGAACGCGTCCGGGCGGATCGAGGCGCCGCGCATCGGCACGGTGTCCGGGACGTCGGCGAGCCGGACGTGCGATCCGGTCAGTCCGCCGCCGTGCCGGCCGTGCAGCCACGCGATCGCCAGCATCGTGTGCGCCTGCACCCGCAGACCGGGATCGAGCAGCACGTGCGCGTTGTTGCCGGGCCGGTTGGTGCCGTGGGTCGCGGCCTCGCGCAGGATCAGCGCGTGCCGCTCCTCCAGCCGCACCCGGCACACGCTCCACTCGGGCGTCTCCGGCAGCGAACGGTCCATCGAGACATGGCTGTCCAGACCGCCGTGCCAGTCCCGCAGGCGGTCGAAGGTCAGCGAGGTGGCGACCGGACCCATGCCCTTGTGGCCGAGCAGGTTCCCGTAGCTCCAGCGATAGACGATCTGATCCAGCCGATCCGCCTCGTCCGCTCCGGTGTCCGATGCCATCTCACACCCCCACCCGCTCGCTGCCGGCCTGATCGAGCATGTCGCACATCGCGAGGATCGACACGACGGGTTCCAGAACCCGGCGCGGCCGGATGCCGCCGGGGAAGCGACCGTCCCGGTCGCGCGCGCCGGTGGCCGACACGAAGTGCATCGTGCAGCGCCGGAACTCCTCGAACGGGCTGAGCCAGGCCGCCGCGTCGTGGGCGTACAGGAACGAGTACACGTCCCGGCTCTCGGCGGCCACCCTGGCCGGGTCCACCACACCGGCGCGCGGCGCGTGCGAACCCAGCCACGCGTCCACGGGCGGCTCGAAGCGGATCAGGTCGGACTTGGTCACCGCGACCGTAACCGGCTGGTCGAGCAGTTCCGCCCGGCGCGGCAACCGGTCCATCACCGCCGCGAAGGTCCGGTCGCCGCGCCGGGTCCCCGGCATGTCCTCGGCCTCGCCGGTCAGTCGGCGCAGCTCGGGCAGATCGACCGCGACCACCGGGTCCACCACGAACACGAACGCGTCGGCGGCGGCCAGGAACTGCATCTCCCGGCCGCCCCTGGCCAGGTCCTCGCCGCTGACGTCGAAGAACGCGATCGGCCGGCTCCGACCGCCCGAGCGCAGCAGCAGCGCGTCGGCGAACTGGACCAGGTTGCCCTGGTGGTTGACCGTGGTCGCGAGCATGTGGCCGCGCTGGAGCGGGTCGACCCGGTTGTGCAGGTAGTCCTGATGCTGGGCGGGGTCCACCGGCTGATGGGTGACCCCGTACGGGCGCAGCCCGCCGGCGTCGATCTCGGCGATCATCGCGGCGAGCAGGTGGGTCTTGCCGGAGAGGCCGTCCCCGATCAGGCCGACCACCAGCGGCGGCTCGTGGATCAGGTAGTTGGTCGGCAGGAAGTGTTCGCGCTCCTCGTCCCCGGTGGGGTTGGGGCAGCGCATGAAGGTCGCGCGCATCCGGTCGTGCCGCTTGACCGGGTCGGTGACCGTGCTCAGGTCCACCCGTTCGTAGCGCAGTCGGTCGTCGCGTTCGTAGAGGTCGTTCTCGTCCCAGCGGACCAGGTCCAGGCAGTAGGGGCAGCGCACCACGGCTCGATTCGAGTCGACGGGGCCGGCGGTCGGAGCGGCCGTGGAGGAGGTCGCGGACGCGGTCGGCGTGGGCGGTGTACGGGGCATCTCGCGGGTGCCCTCGTGCGGCGGCTCGACCGGTTCCCCGGGGGAGCCGGGCGCGCCGGGCGAGGTCCGGCGGGGTTGCTCGCGCGGTCGGGCGCGCGGTTCCGGGCGGGGGGCGAGCCCGTCGAGACGGCTCCGGACCGCCTCCACGCGGGTCGCCTCGGGCAGCGTGTGCACCTCGGTGGGCGTGTTCAGGAGTCGGTGGAAGCCCGCCCACCCCTCGCCCACGTAGTGCTTGACCATCCGCCGGGCGAGTTCGCGGTGCGCGTCGAACGGCTCGCCGTTCCCGGTCAGATCGACCCGTACCCGGGTTCCCGGCGCGGTCCCGGGCACCCGGGGCAGCGTGACGAAGCGCGGCGCGCCCTTGGGATCGGGGGCGGTGTCGTCGACCTCGAACGTGGAGAACGTCCACGGCCCCGGGAGCAGCGCGGTGAGCAGGTGTTGCAGACCCCACAGCAGCACCGTGGCGTCCTCGGCGGTGGCCGGCAGCAGGGCCACCCGGGCCCGGGGCCGGCGCAGCACCGCGGCGGTGAGCACCTCGAGCGGGTCGCCGAGTCGGCGGGCCCGCTCGTGCAGATCGCCGGCGGCGATCTCGAAGGCCTCGGCCAGCCGCTCGTCGGCGAGCGGCTTGAGGCCGTAGCCGGGCGGGATCCGGTCCAGGTCGAGCGCGCCGGGTGCGCGGGTCTCCAGCGAACCCCACGCGATGGCGTCGAACGGCGCGATGCTGTCCCGGGGCCCGACCAGGACGTGTGCGGAGTTGTTCAGCCGCTGGTGCGCGTCGGGGGCGAACTCGCGCCGGATCAGCGCGACACCCAGCGGGGTGTCGAGCAGACACACGCTGGAGGCCGGGCAGGCGGGATCGCCGTAGTCCACCGTGACCGCCTCGGCCAGCCGGGTACGGGTATGCCAGCCGAAGACCTCGTCGCGCCCCAGCGACGTGGCGACCGGGACCACGCCGCGACGCCCGAGCAGTCCGTCGGGGTCCCAGCGGTACACGATCTGATGCAACATCAGCCGACCTCACCTGCCGTCGCGTTCAACCGGGTTGGTTCTTTCCGAAGAGCCGGAACCGGCTCGGCCTGGACTCGGCGGCCGGCGGGTTCGCGGGCTTGGGCGGGACCGACGGCGGCCTGGGTCCGCCGCCGTGGGGCGGGTCCTGTCGCGGCGGCGGTTGCCCGGCCAGCGGCATCCGTGCGCGCTTGCGTTCCAGCGCCGCCTCGTAGCCGCGTCGACCCTCGGCGAGCGGGTCGTACTGGGCGTAGCCGCGCACGTACGGGTCCGGTTCGGCCAGCCGGCGCAGCAGTTCCGCCGCGCCCGGCCGGCGCATCGGGTCCTGCTCGAACACGCCCTGGAGCAGGTCGTACAACACGCCCTGGCTCTCCACGCCGACCGGGATCAGGCCTTGGCGGACCGGGCGGCCGGTGGTGACGTGGTAGGCGACCTGGGCGGCCGACCACAGGTCGTCGCGCGGGTCGGCGGGTCCGGGCCCGCGCAGCGGGCCCGGCGCGGCCCACAGTGCGGTGCCCAGGCTGCTGCGCGGTTCGCCGGCGAGCGCGGCGTGGCCGAAGTCGGCGACGTACAGCCGGCGTTGCTCGCGCTGCCAGCGCACACTGGCGGGGGTCAGGTCGCCGTGCACGACGCCGGCCGTCTCCAGGTGGCGCACGGTGTGAAAGAGCGCGCGGCGAAACGCCTCCTGTTCCTCGGTCAGCAGCTTGCCGACCACGTCCTCGGCGGGTGGGCAGGGCACCGCCTCCAGCAGCACGAACGGCTCGACGCCATCGAAGTCGTGCCCGGCCACCCGGGCGAGTTCGCGCGGGTAGCCGGCCGGTCCGAAGGTGCGCACGAGCCGGAGCAGCACCCGGATCTCGGTCTCCAGGGCCGCCTCGGCTCCGACCCGTCGGCGCGCGTCCAGCGGGCCCAGGCGCTTTTGTACGAATGTGCCGCCGTCCTCCACGTCGCGCACGTCGCGGACCCGGAAGGGCTCGCCGGGCCGGGGCGGCCGATCCGGGCCGAACTCGACGCGGCGCTCCACCGAACGCCCCTCGGGGTCGGTGTACCCGAGCTTCTCCTCCCGGGCCTCGCCCGCGCGCCCGGGCGCGCCCGTCGTGCTCACGACGCCCATCCGTCGTCGTCGCGGCGTGCGCCCGGCTCGCCGAGGTCGCGGGTCGGCGCGCCGTCCGCGCTCTCCTCCCACATCCGCGCGTCGTCCACCGAGCCCGGCAGCAGCGGCATCAGGCGCAGGACGCCGGCCATCCGGCCGCCGCCGGTCCACACCAGTTCGTGCTCGATCAGGTGCCCCGAGCCGCGGTCGCGCAGCGCCTCGCGGACGGCCGGCCGCACCCCGCGCGGTGCGAAGCGCACGCTGCGGGTGTGCGCCGCGGCGTGGTCGAGCAGGACCAACTGGTCGGCCGCACACAGTTGCAGCATGGATCGGTCCGCGGGTTGGCCGAGCAGTTCGGCGATGCGTTCGGCGTCGCCGCCGGCCGTGTCGCCCACGTGCGGGCGGTCCTGGGCCCGGCGCGCGAACGGCGGCGCGGCCTGGACGCCGTTGTGCGCGAGGTGGTCGGCGTAGGCGCGCAGCACCGGCCGCAGTTCGGGTCGCGCGCCGCGCCGGGAGGCCTCCGCCGGGTCGCGTTCGAGCAGCGGCCACAGCGGTTCGAACGCGGCGTGCAGCCCGTCCACCAGGTCGCCGAGCACGGTGTCGTACAGGCTCGCGCCCGCGCTCGACGGCGGGGCCGATGGCGGGGCGGGGCGGCCGGGGGTCGGGTAGCCGGCGCCGCCGAACGCGGGCGTGTTCGGGTCGGGCCCCACCGGTTCGCCCGTCAGTTGCCGCTCGATCACCGCCGCGTCCTCGGCGAGCGTCTTGGCGCTCTCCTCCAGCAGCGCGGCCAGCACGGTCGCCCGGTCCACCGCCTCGCGCCGCGGACCGGCCAGCGCCCAGTCGTTCCACACCGTGCGCACCAGCAGCGCGTGCAGCGCGTGCAACGCCCGGCTCGCCGCGCCGAGCGCCAACGCGCGCTCCCAGCGCCGGACCCGCACCGTCCAGTCCACGCCGGGCAGCACCACCAGTACGGCCAGGCCGAGCACCAGCGCGAGCGGGCCCACGCCGGTCGGTGGATCCCACGCGCGTCCGGCGAGCAGTCCGCAGACCGCGCCGACCAGGGCGACCAGGCCGGCCACGACGATCATCGGCAGCGCCTCGCCGGGCAGCGTCGAGCGGCCCGCGCGGTCGGGGCGGCGCACGGTGATCAGGGTCGACCCGAGTACCGCGAGCAGCACCGCCAGTCCCGCGCCGAGCACCCCGAAGGCGGGCCACAGCGCGGTCAGGAACGAGCCGACCAGCGCGGCGCCGACCACCCCGACGTGCCCGGGTCCGAGTGGGAACGCGGCCGGGCGCAGGTAGTGCCCGAGGAAGGCGTCCGAGCAGGTCCGGTCCACCTCGTGGGCGCGCGAGGCGCCCGCGCCCGGGGCGATCCGGTCGGCCAGCTCGCGCAGCCGCTCGGCCAGTCCGCGCAGGCCCTCGGGCCGGTCGAAGGCGGCGGCGGTGCGCTCGTACAGCGCGCCCGCCACCGAGGTCGCGCCCACGCCGGGCGGCTCCGGGATCAGCACGCCGACCTGGTCCAACCAGGCCCGCCCGTCCGCGTCCAGGCCAGCCGCGCCGCGGCCCACGGTCTGCCGGACCAGGTCGCGGTATTCGAGCAGCGCGGTCGCGGCGTCGGCGACCTGTTCGTGGATCGGGCGCCCGTCGTGACCCGCCGAGCCGTACAGCGCGAGCGGGCCGGCGAGCAGCGACAGCCGCCGTTGCGCGTGCCCCAGGCCCTGGTCGGCGTGCGCCCACCGGCCGCCGAGCGGGCTGTCCGCACGCACACATTCGCGGATGCCCCCGGCGGCGACCGGGCCCGGGCCCTGGTCGTCGGCGAGCGCGGCGAGCGGTTCGGGCCACGGCTCGTCCACGCCGCCCTCGGCGCCGGACAGTCGCTGTACCGCGCGGATCCGGGCCCGCTGTACCGCGTCGTCGCGGATGCGCTGGACGAACGCGGTCATCCCGGGCGCGGCGATCGAGCGGGGCATCTCGGTCACGCCGGCGAGCACGTGGTCGAACACCTCGGGCTGGGTGAGCACGTCCACCAGCGGCCCGAGCGCGTCCGCGTCGTCGGGGCTGAGCGTCACACCGGGCGCGCGGCCCGGCGCCCAGTCCGTGCCCCGGACGTCGCCGACCCACAGCGTGGCCGCGTCGCTGCCCGCGAGTTGGCCGGGGCGGCGCAGCACGATCGAGCCGTCCACGGGCGCGCCGACCGCGACGCACACGACCTTGCTGTACATGCCGGCGAAGATCCGCTCGTACGCCTGCCGGTGGGCGACCAGTTCCTGGACCGAGTCGAGCACGAGCACACGGTCCGCGTCCACGTTGCGGGTGCCCGCGGGCACCCGGGTGCGGGCGTAGGCGGTCTGCACGTCGGCGAACCGCCGGGCCGCCAGCACCGTGTCGTACTCGGTGCGCAGGTCGACGACGATCACCAGCGGGCGCGGCACGCCCGGGTCGACGGAGTCGGTCACCAGCCACCCCCGGGCGTCTCGCGGTCGTCGTGCTCGTCGGGCAGCCGCAGGGTCCGGTCCAGGCCGTCCAGGCGCACCGTGCGATCGTCGGGATCCGCGTCGTCACGCCCGGGTCGCTCGCGCGGGTCGAACGGATCACCCGGGTCGCGGTCCCGATACGGGTCGTGCCCGTCGCCGGCGTGCCGGGGGTCCAGCGGGCCGCGGGCCTCGCGCGGCTCGCCCGGGTCGTACGGATCGTAGGGGTCGTACGGCTCGCGCCGGCCGCGCCGCCGCGGACCCGGCGGCCGCTCCGGGGCCTCGTGCTCGTCCGGGTCGCCCCGCTCCGGTCGACCCCGGTCGCGCGGCTCCGGCTTGTCCAGGCTCGGCCGCCCCAGGTCGCGGGTCTCGGGCGACTCGGGCGATTCGCTCGGGTCGTGCCATCGCCCGGAGCCCCTGGGCGCGCGCCCGTCGCGCCGATCCGGTTCGCCCCGGTCGAACGCCGGTTCGCCCGGGTCGCGCCCGTCCCGCCGCTCCCACTCCCGGCCGTCCCGGCTCTGCCGCGGCCGGCGTCCCTCGCGCCACTCGCGCTCGGCGCGTTCGTCCCGCTCCTCTCGTGCGTCCCGCTCGTCGCGCCCGCGCTCGCCCTCGCGCCGATCCCGCTGGAACCCGCGCTCGTCCCGTTCGCGGCCCCACTCGTCCGGTGCCCGGTCGCGCTCGGCGCCGCCCCCGCCGTACCCGTACTCGTCGATCGGCCCCGAGTCGTCGTACTCCAACTCGCGCAGCGAGTTGCGGGTGGTGGCCTGGTGCGGGAACGGCAGGTCGAGCGCGGCGGGCAGGGTGATCTCCCACAACCGCAGCAGTTCCTCCGCCCAGCCCCGGCTGCGCTCCGGCAGCCGATCGCGCAGCTCCTTGAGCACCTTGACCTGCCGCGGCGCCACCTCGTGCACGAAGTGCCGGTACAGCGCCGAGGGTTCGCCCACCCGCGCGCCCAGCCCCTCCGGGTAGGTGAGCATCAACTGTTTGGCGAACTCCCGGCGCACCGAGGCGTCGTCGGTCAGCGTCCACTCCTCGTAGGCGCGCAGCAGGCTGCCCCACGAGGAGGCCCGGTCGAACGGGCGCAGCGGCAGCCGCATCACGGTCGGTCCGTGCGGCAGCCGGATGTCGATCACCTCGGGCGAGGACCGGTCCCCGCGCCCGACCTCGACCTGCCCGTTCCACATCGCGCACAACAGCCGGTGCAGGATGTACACCCGGTGTCCCTCGGTGGTGGCCAGCCAGTCGTAGGTGAAGCCCAGCCGCTGGCGCCACTTGAGGAAGTCGACCGGGTCCTGCCGGTCCAGCGAGCGCGACCACTGGGCGAGCACCTGGCGCACCTCGGGCACCTCGGTCAGGCTCATCGCGCTGCGGAAGAGCACCACCACGATCGACTCCTGCTCGACCGCGCGGAACTCGATCTTGCGGGACGGCTCGTTGGGGATGTTCAGCAGGCGTTCCAGGTACTGCCGCACGTCCGAGTCGTGCGAGGTGCCCGGATGGGCGATCAGCACCTTGAGTTCGCCGCTGCCCTCGGGCGAGAAGCCGTTGGGCAACATGCCCGCGAGCTTTTGCACGAACTGTTCGAGGTCCTCCTCGCCGACCGCGACCCCGCGCCGGGTCGCCGCGCGCGTGAGCAGGTCGCGCACCGGCGGCAGCAGCGGCTGCGCGTTGAGCTCGCCGGCCTGTACGAACAGGGTCTTGACCTGCTGCTTGATCTGGTCGCGCACATAGGTGACGGCGGCCGGGCCTCCCTCGCGCTCCTCGCCCATCTCGTAGGCGCGCTGCCAGATGCTCGTGCCGAGCAGCTTGCCGACGATCTGCGCGGCGCCGGCCGTCTCGGGCAGCCGCTCGCGGTCCACGAAGCGGCGCAGCACCTGGCGGTAGAACGACTCCAGGTTGCCCTGCGGCGGCAGCAGGTAGGAGACCCCGGAGCGCTGCCGGTACAACTCGCGGGTGGCCCGGCCGAAGTTCGCCTCCTCCTGGTCGCGGTGGTCGTTGAAGGACTGCGCGAGGCCGTCCACGACGTGCCGCAGGTAGACCATCTTGCGGTCCCACACCTCGGCCTGACTTCCCCACTGGGCATGCCAGTTGCGGCGTGAGCGCCATTCGAACCACTGCTGCTGCGCGCTCAGCGCGCGCTGCACCTCGGGGTCGCCCCACTTGGCCTTGACCACCCCGCCCGCGCGGTCCTTGATCGCCGGGATGTGCGGCGCGTTCACGGTGATCCCGGGCGGCGGCGTGGGTTCGGTGCTGCAGTGTGCGAGCAGGCCCGCCACTCCCGGCCGATCCGCGTCGCTGTACAGCCTGCGGTCGCCGAAGAGCACCCGGCGGGCCCGGAACAGGTCGCCGTCGGCGAGCAGTTGGCGGATGCCGCGGGCGTGGTTGAACTCCTCGGCCAATTGCGCGGTGTGCGCCCGCAATTGGGCCTCCTGCTGGCGCAGCGCCTGTTCCATCGCCCGGGTACGCGCGTTGAGCGCCTGCATGATGCCCGCCGCACCCTTGGCCGGCGACGGGTCGGCCACGTGCGGCGGCGCGCACAACCACAGTTCGCTCAGGCCGGCCACCGACATGAACGACTTGATCTGCTCCAGGTTGGCCTCGGAAGACACCCGCACGTCCGAGGTCAGGTCGCGCACCGCCTGGGCGAGCAGCCGGCCGGCGACGATGTCGGCGAGTTCGTCCACCGGCACGGTCATCGACGCGACCAGGCTCGTGGACACCCCGCAGGCGCCGATCCCGCTGGGCGCCGGCACCTCGCGGCGCACGCCCTCGTTGATGAAGCTGTCCGCGAAGGACTGGTACAGGTCGCCCTGGATGACCGCGTTCTCCAACTCGGCCCCGCCCGGATTGAGTCCGGTGCCGATCAGCGACATCACCAGCGAGACCACCGAGCGGTGCAGATCCTCGCGCTCGATCCCGCTGGTGCGGCTGAACAGGAAGCCGGTCTGGACGGTGCCCGCCTTGAGCCGGGTGGACTCCAGACCGGGGTAGCGCACGGCCAGGTTGCCCGCCGGCGCGCCGAGCCCGGTGTCGAGTTCCTCCTGCGCGTACTGCCCGTTCTGGTCGTCGACGAGTTGGAACAGGTCCAGCAGCGCCCGCCCGGCGTTGAGCACCGCGGGCCGGCCGCCGCCGCGTTCCTCGTCGAACGCGGACGGCATCAGCACCAGCGGATAGATCTTGATCCCGTCGTAACCCTGCGAGAACGCCTCGCCGATCAGGTGCAGGTAGTCGTAGAAGATCCCGCAGCCGGTGCCGCCGGCGATCGAGAACGCGACGAACACGTCGCACGTGTTGCGGTTGTTCTGGCTGCCGCTGAGCGCCATCAGGTGGTCGTTGCCGTTGCTGATCAGGCCGACGGCGCGACGCAACGGGTCCATCGCGGGCGCGAGTCCGTGCCGGAAGGTCTCGAACAGCGCGGCGCGCCCGACGGTGGGCAACTGCCCCGCGCCGCGTCGCAGCGGCGTCACGCGCGGCTCGCCCTCGCGGGCGGGCAGCCA
The DNA here is from genome assembly GCF_053594475.1 of Embleya sp. NPDC001921. Taxonomy (NCBI): domain Bacteria; kingdom Bacillati; phylum Actinomycetota; class Actinomycetes; order Kitasatosporales; family Streptomycetaceae; genus Embleya; species Embleya sp. NPDC001921. Next base: position 59,440 of record NZ_JBSFEO010000056.1, on the reverse strand, counting down.
CGGGATGGTCTCCTCCGCCGCGTTGATCCGCAGCGAACGGGCCACCTCCGGATAGGTGTTCAGCGGCGGCACCAGTTGGGTGGTCAGGTGCGCGTTGCGATCCGCCGCGGCCCGATGGGCGGGCGGCGCGGCCCGCAACCGCTGCCGCTGCAACTCGTTCTCGTTGAGGTCGGCGTAGACGAACTGGATGCAGTTGGGCAGTTGGTAGGGGGCCAACTGGCCCCCGAGCCGCTGCATCAGGCCGGTGCCGTCGGCGCCGCACAGTTCCTCGCGCAGCCGTCGCTCGAGTTCGGCTCCGATCAGACATCCGGTACCGCCCAGGCCCACGAACAGCATGGACTGGTGGATGGACATGCCCCTGCGGCCTTGCGCTGCCACGGGCCCTCCTCGAAAAGTGCGTGACGTGCGAGCTCGGGTGACTCGGATCCCGCGTCGGGGACCGGTGCCGCGGCCGGGAAGCGGTGCGCCTTCCCGGCCCGGGCACTAGCGCGGTGGTCCGTAGCCGAACGTGGTGTCGTCGGGGCCCGCGCCGGGCCCGGGATCCGAGGCGGGTCCCGAACCGTACGGGCCGTACGGGTTGTACGGCTGGTCGGATCCGTAGGCGCCCTCGCCGTAGGGGCGCGGGGGCGCGGCCGTGGGCGCGGCGGAGCCGTAGGGGTTGTAGGGGTCACCGGAGGCGGAGCCCCCGGTCGGCGGCCCGCCCTGGACGCGGTCGTCCGTGCAGCCCAGCGCCAGCCCGGGTTCGATCTCGGTGGACCGGCCCATGTCCAGGTGCAGATGCGCGCCCAACGGGGTCTCCACGTCCAGGGTGCCCGTCGCCGCGGTCCGCCGCACGATCCACGAGGTTCCGGGTTCGTGCTGATACAGCGGGATCAGTTGGGGCGGGAAGCCGGTGGTGTCCAGCCGGAACCACATCGCCTCGGCCCGCTCGTCCAGCGGCCGGGTCTCGACGCCGATCGGCTGCCCGTCGCGGTACAGGCGCAGCGCGATCGGTCCGATCCGGCGCGCGCGTCCACGCCGCTTGGCGAGGTAGCCGAGCAGGCCGAGCAGCAGTGCGATCAGCACGACGGCCCCGATCACCATCCACAGGTATCGATCCCAGAAGCCGGGCGGCGGTTCGACGGTGACGGTGCGGGTGGTCTCGAAGAGCACCTTGTCGCCGTCGGTGGTGTCCAGCACCCGGACCCGTCCGGTGTGGTCGCCCTTGGCGATGTTCTTGCCGAAGGCGAGCTTGAAGTCGAACTCGTCGGAGCCGGCCGTCACCTTCTGCTCGGCCCCGGTGATCCGCACTCCGGTGTCGGCCGGGAAGTCGGCGACCACGCGCAGCGTGTGCGACCTGGTGTCGTTCACCTTCCAGGACACCGTGCCCGCGACGCTGCCACCGGGTTCGATCGTGGTGTCGCCCCAGCGGATCTCGGCCAGGGCCGAGGCCGGCCCGCCGCCGAGGGTGACCGCCTTGACCTCGCGGGTGCCGGACACGCCCGGCGCGGTGATGGTTCCGGTGAAGCTGACCTGACCCGTGGTCCCGGCCGGAATCCGGTAGTCGCTGAAGAACTCGCCCTTGTCACCGGCCCGGAGCGGGATGTCGGCCTTGAGCCCGGGACCCTCGATGTGCCCGGACACCGTGACGCCCTTGAGCGCGGCCGGATCGGTCAGGTTCTTCTCCCGGGTCTGCAGGAAGACGCTGAACTTCACCGGTTCGCCCGCGGTCGGCTGGGGCGGGTTGAGCTGCACGTAGGACTTGACCACGCCCTGCCACAGCGCGGCCGCGCTGACCGGCCCGGAGAACCCGGCCGGCGCCTTGAGGTGGATCCGCCACTTGCCCGCGACGGGGTCGGTGACCCGCAGCGTCTCGGTCCGCGAGCCCTGCCCGCGGTGTTCGGTGCCGGGCGCGTTGTCGACCTGCTTGCCGTCCGGGTCGAAGAACGTGGTGTCGATGCGCTCGTTGGCCTTCTGCACCTGGATGACCACGTCGGTGGCGATCGCCGGGATCGTCACGTTCAGGTCGGCCTCGCCGTCGACCTCGGTCGAGTCGGTCTGGGTGACCCCGGCGCAGCGCGCGGTCCCGAACGCCTTGCGCAGGGTCTGCACGACCTCGCCGGAGTCCTTGACCGTGACCGCCTTGGGCTTGTCCTCGGGGCGATTCGAACAGATCGAGGGTGCGCCGCCGTCCGCGATCCGGTTCAGTTGGGCGGCGTCGATCCCGCTGCCGAAGCCCAGTGGCCAGATCTGGATGCCCGCGGTCTTCGCGTCGGCCAGCGCGGCGGTCAGCGCCTTGTCGAGTTCGCCCGGGATCCGCGCGGCGTCGGTGCCGTAGCTCTCGCCGGGCGCGACCGCCATCGCGCCGTCGGTCAGCACGAACAGGACCTTGGGTTGGCCGGCGGGGGCCGAGCGCAGCATGCTCACGCCCTGCCTGATCGCGGCCGGGATGTCGGTGTTGTTGCCCTCCTGATCGGTGCGCGCGTGCAGTTTGTCCGCGCACGTGGCCGCCGCCGGATCGGACACCGCGATCATCGGACAGACCACGTCCACCGGCGGCTTGACGCCGTTGCCGCTGCCGAAGCCGACCACTCCCACCCGCGATTCGGGCGAGAGTTCGCCGATCGCGGCGAGCGCGGCGGCGTCCTTCTCCCGGTCCAGGTCGGGGCCCTTGAGGCTGCCGGACTCGTCGACCAGGACCACGTACGAGATGGGCGCGACCTTGAGGCTGGGGTCACCCACCGCGGGGTCGGCCGCCCGGGCGGCCGCGCCGGGTATCAGGGCCAGGGCGAGCGCGCCGAGCAGAGCCGCTCCGGCCAACCGTCGTGGACGCCGTGTGGAGGGCGCCGGCCGCGGCGCTCCCCGGCGGACAGGCAGCACCAATGTGGCGTCCCCCCTGCTGTCGGCCCCGCGGGCGCGAGGCACACCTCGGGTGTTCGGCAACGTTCTAGCAGCAACGCGCGGGGTAACGGGCACCGATCGCGATCACTGGGACACGCTCGGTTCCGAACCGTTATTCGGCCAACACCCGTACACCCCCGTGCGGGCTTCCACGATGCACCATCGAGCAGGCCGGCGGAACCGAATCGGGCAGATACGAACAACGGCCGCGGTGGTTCCACTCGAAAGTGGAACCACCGCGGCCGTCAAGGCAGTTGGCCGCCGACACCGAGCTGCGGCGGGCCCTCGGCTACAGGTCGACCTGGCGGAAGAGCAGGCCGATCTCGTCGTTGGACAGCCGGCGGGTACGGCCCGGCTTCTGGTCGCCCAACTGGATCGGGCCGAACTGCGTGCGCACCAGGCGCTCGACCGGGAAGCCCAATTCGGCCAGCATGCGCCGGACGATGTGCTTGCGGCCCTCGTGCAGCACCACCTCGACCAGGAAGTTGTTCCCGACGCTGTCCACGATCCGGAAGCTGTCGGCGCGCGCGACGCCGTCCTCCAGTTCGACCCCGGCCTTGAGCTTCTTGCCCAGGTCGCGCGGGATCGGGCCCTGGATCGAGGCGAGGTAGGTCTTGCGCACCTCGTACCGGGGGTGGGTCAGGCGGTTGGACAGCTCACCGTGGTTGGTGAGCAGGATCAGTCCCTCGGTCTCGGTGTCCAGCCGGCCGACGTGGAACAGGCGCTGCTCGAACTCGGTGATGTAGTCGGCGATGGTGAACCGGCCGTCCGGGTCGAACATGGTGGACACCACGCCGGTCGGCTTGTTGAACGCGATGTAGGTCTCCGCCGGGCGGGTCGGGATGCGCATCCCGTCGACCTTGATCTCCACCGTGTCCGGGTCCACCCGCTTGCCCTGCTCGGTGACCCGCTCGTCGTTGACCTGGACCCGGCCGGCCTCGATCAGGTTCTCGCAGTGCCGGCGGCTGCCGATGCCCGCGTCCGCCATCACCTTCTGGAGGCGGACGCCCTCCTGCTTCTCGCGCTCGTTGCGCTCACTGGAGCGCATCGTGGTGGGACGGCGGTCCGGGCGGCCGGTGCTCGCCGAGGGGCGGCGGTCCTTGCCACCCGCCGCGCCGGACTTCGGCTGCCCACCCGCGCCGCCTCGACGATTGTCGTCGGCGACCCGGCGGGGCTGCGGAGTGTTGCTGCCGCGCCCGGTGCCCCCGCGCTTGTTCACCGAGCGTTCGTTGCCTCGGTCGTTGCCGCCGGAGCCTTGCCTGTTGGTGGGTGCCATCAAACTTCCGTTGTCGTCTCGCCGTCGTCGGGGTCGGTGTGCACCGCCCCGGTATCCCTCCCAGTATCCCCGCTCCGCGCAAGCGGGGACGCCGCGCGTACCGGGAAGCCGTCCAGGGCCCCCTCACCCTCCGCCTCCAGGGCCTCGATCTCGGGCAGGAAAGGGGCCAATTCCGGCAACTCGTCGAGCGAGCGCAGGCCCATCCGCTCCAGGAAGAACTCGGTGGTGCGGTACAGCGTGGCCTGGGTCTCGTATTCGACGCCGTACTCCTCCACCAGGCCGCGCGCGAGCAGCGTGCGCATCACGCCGTCGCAGTTGACGCCGCGCACCGAGGAGATCCGGCCGCGGCTGACCGGCTGGCGGTAGGCCACCACGGCGAGTGTCTCCAGGGCGGCCTGGGTCAGCCTGGACTGCTGCCCGTCCAGGACGAAGCGCTCGACGGCGGCGGCGTGCTCGGGGCGGCTGTAGAACCGCCAGCCGCCGGCCACCTCGCGCAGGTCGAAGCCGCGGCCCTGGGCGGTGTACTCCAGGGACAACGTGCGCAGCGTGGCGAGCACCTCGACGACGGGGCGATCGAGCACCTCGGCGAGCAGGTGTTCGGAGACCGGCTCCTGGACCACCATCAGGATGGCCTCCAGGGCCGCCGGAAGCGGGCTGTCCGACACCGGGAGGGCGGGCGGCGGGGTCTTGCCGCGCGCGGCCCGAGGGGCGGGTACGGCGGCCTCCGGGGCCTCGTCCTCGGGCTCGGTCCAATACCCCTGGTCGCCGCTCACGCGTCCTCCTCCTCGCCCTCGCGCACCACCGTGTCGAACTCGTCGAACCCGGCTCCGACCACCAACGCCTCGTCCGTGCCCGCCGTCCACCGCACGGTCAGCTCGCCCAGCGCCTCGACCTGGTCGAACCCGACCGCCAGTTCGCGGAAAAGTTCGAGCAGGACCAGGAACCGGGCGACCACGTGCAGCGTGTCCGGCGCGTCCTCGGCCAGTTCGGCGAACGTCGCGCTGCCGGTCCGGCGCAGCCGCTCGACCACTATCGCCGCCTGCTCGCGCACGCTCACCCGCTGGACGTGGATGTGTTCGATCGACACGATCCTGGGCGCCTTGGGCGTCATCGCCTTCGCCGCCAGCCGGGCGAACCGCTCGAGCGAGGTGGTGATCACCACCTCGGGCAGCAACCCCTGATAGCGCGGCTCCAGCGGCACATCGCGCGGATGACGGCGCGACTCCTCGGCCCAGCGGTGCTCCAGGATGCCCGCGATCTGCTTGTACGCCCGGTACTGGAGCAGCCGCGCGAACAGTATGTCCCTGGCCTCCAGCAGGGCCAGGTCCTCCTCGTCCTCGACCTCGGCGACCGGCAGCAGCCGCGCCGCCTTCAGGTCCAGCAGGGTCGCCGCGATCAGCAGGAACTCGGTGGCCTGGCCCAGGTCCCAGTCCGGGCCCTGAGCCCGGATGTGCGCGATGAACTCGTCGGTGACCCGGGACAGCGCGACCTCGGTGACGTCCAGCTTGTGCTTGGCGATCAGGCCCAGGAGCAGGTCGAACGGACCCTCGAAGTTGGCCAGGTTGACCCGGAATCCGGTGTCGTCGTCCGCCGCGGCCGGCGGTGCGGCGGGATCGGGGACGGCCGGCGGTTCGGGCCGCGACACGGCCCCCGCCCCGACGGGCGCGCCGGGCCCGGCCTGTGCGGCGCGCGGTGCCTCGGCGGCGGGCTCGGCCCGCTCGGCCTGTTCGGCCTGTTCGGCCTGTTCGGTCGGTACGGCGGGCCGGTCCGGGCCGCGCCCGAGCGTGCGTCGGGTGGGGGCGGGACCGTTGCTGTTGGACATGGTGCGCTCAATGGTGCGGGCCGCGACTGCGGGAAACGGCACGGACCCGCCGGGCGGTGGTCCGAATTGGGCCACTCAGGGGACCGGCGGGTCCGTCGAGACTTCGCGAAGCGGGGTTCGCTCGAATGTCGCTTAAGAGCCACGCAGTCGACGGACGAGAATGCTCGCCTCGCCGCGCGCCTCCAGGTCGGCCAGGACCACCGCGACGGCCTCACGCACTATCCGACCGCGGTCCACGGCCAGGCCGTAGTCGCCGCGCAGGCTCAGCCGCGCGTGCTCGAGGTCCATCAGTTCCTCGGCGGACACGTAGACCGTGATCTTCTCGTCGTGTCGCTCGCGCCCGCTCGGTCGGCGCTGCGCACGGGTGCGTCGGTGTGCCGGGCGCGCGTTGGGGTCGACACCCGCGGCGGCGGACATCGAGGACGCCCCCGACGGTGTGGGCGCCTCGCGGCGGCCGGGCACGGGGTGCTGCACGGCGTGCTGTTCGACCTCGCCGGAGCCGCCGTCCGCGCCGGACGACTCGTGTCGCTCGGCGCTGTCGGGACTGGCCCCGACCGGCGGAACCTGCGCGGGTACGGTGCCACGCGGCTCTCCCGACTCCCCGCCGGCGCTCTGCTGCTGCTGCTGTTGCCGCAGCATGGCACCGCCGGTGGTCCGGAACAGCTCGTCGGCACCCGGGAGACTCACTCGGCGCGACACCGGGCGAGCACCTCCCTGGCCAGTTGGCGATAGGCGGCCGCGCCCACCGAGTTGGAGGCGTAGGTGGTGATCGGTTCGCCCGCGACGGTGGTCTCGGGGAACCTGACGGTCCGTCCGATCACCGTGTGGAAGACCTGGTCGCCGAACGCCTCGGTGACCCGGGCCAATACCTCGCGGCCGTGCACGGTGCGCACGTCGTACATCGTCGCCAGGATGCCGTCGAGCACGAGGTCGGGGTTGAGCCGCTCGTGCACCTTCTCGATCGTCTCGGTCAGCAGCGCCACCCCGCGCAGTGCGAAGAACTCGCATTCCAGCGGCACGATGACGCTGTTCGCCGCGGTGAGGGCGTTGACCGTGAGCAGCCCGAGCGAGGGCTGGCAGTCGATGATGATGTAGTCGTAATCGTTGACCAGCGGCCGGATCGCGCGCGAGAGCGTGGTCTCACGGGCCACCTCGGTGACCAGTTGGACCTCCGCCGCCGACAAGTCGATGTTGCTGGGCAGCAGGTCCATGCCCGGGATGATCGTCTTCAGCAGGACGTCGTCCGCGCTGAGGTGACTTTCCATCAGCAGGTTGTAGACCGTGAGTTCGAGCTCCATGGGGTTGACGCCCAGGCCCACCGACAGTGCGCCCTGGGGATCGAAGTCCACGAGCAGGACCCGACGACCGTACTCGGCCAGCGCGGCACCCAGGTTGATGGTCGACGTGGTCTTGCCGACGCCGCCCTTCTGGTTGCACATCGCGATGATCTTCGCCGGACCGTGTTCGCTCACGGGCGCCGGGATCGGAAAGTACGGAAGGGCGCGGCCGGTGGGGCCGACCCGCTCGCGCCGCTGCGTGGCGGCGTCGGGGGCGAGTGTCGCGGCGTACTCCGGATCCGGTTCGTAGTCCGCGTCGGGGTCGAACGGTCCGCCACGCAGTTCCTCGGCGTAGCGCAACTCGTCGTCGTAGTAGTACATGTCGTAGGCGTACTCGTGCGCGTCCGGACCATCGAGCCCGTCTTGCCCGGCCTGGCCGGCCGGGGCGGTCTGGCCCGCCTGGGCGGCACTGTCCGTGCGCGTCCCCTGCTGGTCCTGCAGGCCGTCGGCGGGCCCGTAGGAAGAGGTAGTCGGCGCTGCACGGCCCGGCGCCGCCCCTGGCTGGGCACCCCCGGGAGCAAATGTCGACTCGTTCACAAGTCGTCTTACCTCCTTGCCGACCAGGTCATTTCTTGCTTCGTCAGCCTGAATCCTTGCCGACGGATCGCGACTCTATGGCGTTGCGGACGGTCGCAGCAAGGCGAACCGCCCGACGCATGCAACATGTGAGGCGATCTAGTCAAGCGCCCGAGGGTGGGATCCTGCGTACACATGACGACGTCCGTCGGGGGTTTCGCGCCCGTAGACCCGGGTCGTGGACACCGAGGAATGACCCAGGAGTTCCTGGACGACCCGGACATCGGCCCCACCGTCGAGCAAATGTGTGGCGAACGAACGCCGCAGCGTGTGCGGGGAGATGGGGTCGGTCAACGCCGCCCGCGCGGCGGCGGCCCGGAGCACGGCCCAGCCGCTCTGCCGTGACAATCCGCCGCCTCGCGCGTTGAGAAAGACGGCGGTGGCGCCGCGCCCGGCGGCGGCGAGTTCGGGACGCGCGCGCACCAGGTACGTGTCGAGCGCCTCCAGGGCCGGCGCGCCGAGCGGCACCACACGACGTCGACCGCCGGGACCGACCAGGGTGATGGTCCGCGCGGCCAGGTCCAGATCGTGCAGATCCGCCCCGACCGCCTCCGAGACGCGCGCACCGGTGCCGTACAGGAGTTCGAGCAGGGCGCGGTCGCGGTGACCGTACGGCGCGGCCCCCGTCGAGGCGGCGGCGAGCAGCGCCTCGACCCGCTCGACCGACAGCGCGCCGGCGCGCCGCGGCGGCGGCGCGCCCGGACGCACGTCCTGCGCCACGTCGACCGCGACCAACCCCTCGCGCAGCGCGAACCGGTGCAGCCCCCGCACCACGACCACGGCCCGGACCACCGACGCCTCGGCCGATCCCGCGGCCCGCAACGCCGCCACGAACGCGGTCACGTCCGCGACCCGCACCTCCGCGAGCGCGCCCACTCCGCGCCCGTCCAGATAGGAGAGGTAACGCCGCAAATCCCGCCGATAGGCGAGCAGCGTGTTCCGCGCCACCCCGCACTCACCCGTCACATGAGCCAGATAGGCCCCGGCCAGCACATCCACGCCCCCATTCTGACCCCCGAAACACCACATGCCGCGCACCCACGTCTTTGGGGGTGCACGGCACGCGATGCCCTACAAAAAACACCAACCACCCTCAAACACCGACCGAGCCGATCCAGCCCGCCCGGCGCCCGAAGACAAGCAAGACCACCGCCTTCGAACACCGACCGAGCAAACTCCAGCCCGTCCGGCGCTCGAGGACAAGTAGCCCAGGCCAACCTCAGCCCGGCCGGCGCCTGAGGCCAATCCCGGCCCGGCCGGCGCTTGAGGCCAAACAGCCGGGCGTCAGCCCAGCACGTCCTCCAACGACACAGCCGGCAGTCCAAGCGCCTCGCCGACCGCAGCGTTCGTAAGCCGACCCTCGTGCGTCGACAGACCGAGCGCCAGCGCCCGATCCGCCTTCGCCGCATCCCGCCACCCGCGGTTCGCGAGCTGCACGATGTACGGCAGCGTCGCGTTCGTCAGCGCGTAGGTCGACGTGTGCGGCACCGCACCCGGCATGTTCGCGACGCAGTAGAAGATCGAGTTGTGCACCTTGTACACCGGGTCGTCGTGCGTCGTGGCGTGCGAGTCCTCGAAGCAACCACCCTGGTCGATCGCGATGTCCACGAGCACCGAGCCCGGCTTCATCCGCGACACCAGATCGTTGGTGATCAGCTTCGGCGCCTTCGCGCCCGGGATCAGCACCGCACCGATGACCAGGTCCGCGTCCAGCACGGCCTTCTCGATCTCGTACGAGTTCGACGCGACGGTCTGCAGGTGACCCTGGTAGATCCGGTCCGCGTCGCGCAGCGCCTGGATGTTGCGGTCCAGCAAGAGCACCTCGGCCTGCATGCCGAGCGCGATCGCCGCCGCGTTCATGCCCGAGACACCGGCGCCGATCACGACGACCTTCGCGGCGTAGACACCGGAGACGCCACCCATCAGGGTGCCGCGACCGCCGCCCTGGGCCATCAGGTGGTACGAGCCGACCTGCGGCGCGAGCCGACCGGCCACCTCGGACATCGGTGCGAGCAGCGGCAGTCCGCCGTTGGGCAACTGCACCGTCTCGTACGCGATGGACGTGGTGCCGGCGTTGAGCAGGGCCTCGGTGCACTCCTTACCCGCGGCGAGGTGCAGGTAGGTGAACAGCGTCTGGTCCTTGCGCAGCCGACCGAACTCCGACGCGATCGGCTCCTTGACCTTCAGAATGAGGTCACCGGTCGCCCAGACGTCGTCCGCGGTCGCGAGGATGGTCGCCCCCGCGGCCACGTACTCCTCGTTCGGGATGGACGAGCCGACGCCCGCATCGTGCTCGATGTAGACCTCGTGACCGTTGCGCACGAGCTCGTGCACGCCGGCGGGCGTGATCGCCACGCGGTACTCGTGGTTCTTGACCTCGCGGGGGATACCGACCTTCACGGCTATCAAGTCCTGTCGACAGAGGGTTGGGCACCAGCGAGCCCGGGCATGCGAATGCACGCCTTACCTCGTGGTGTCCCTAGCTTAGTGCGGTTGGAACGCCCCGCCAACCTTACAAAGTGGCAGTGAGGGGTCGACCGCTTGTCTATTTCGTAGGTTGCGCCCGGGATGATGGATCAGAGCGGGTACCCGCGAGGCGGCTATTCGTCACCCAGATGGCGACGAACCTCGTCGGCCTCGGGCGCGCCCGCGTCCACGAGCAGGGCCAATGCCTGCCGGCGGCGCGATCGGGCGTCCCGGACGTCGCCGGCATCGAGCGCCAGCTCGGCGCTCTGCAACAGGGCGAGGGCCTCCAGGCGCTCGTCGCCCGCCGCCCGGAACGCCTCCATCGCGTCCCGGTAGACCGCGAGTGCCTCCGGCACCCGGCCCGCCTCGCCGAGCACCGCCGCGATGTCGGTGAGCACCCGGCCGATGTCGGCGGGGTCGCCGATCCGGCGCCGCACCCCGAGGGCCGCCCGGTGGTCGCGTACGGACTGTTCGAACCGGCCCATCCGCGCGTGCAGCCGGCCCAGGTGGGACAACACCCGGGCCTGGCCGGCCGCGTCGCCGATGGTGCGGCGCAGCAACAACGAGCGGTCGTACCAGTCGGCGGCGCGTTGCAGGTCGCCCAGGTCGGCGTAGGCGTTGCCGAGGTTGACCATCGCGCGGCCCTCACCGGCCGGGTCGCCCAGCCCGCGGGACACCTCCAAGGCCGCCCGGTAGCAGGACAGCGCCTCCTCCAGTTCCTGGCGCGCGACGTGCAGGTTGCCCAGGTTGAGCAGCGCGACCGCCTCCTGCCGACCGGAGCCGGCCCGGCGCGCGGTGGTCAGCGCGAGTTCGTGCAGTTCGCGCACGTCGCTCCAGTGCGCGCGCCGGTCGAGCAGGCGGGTGAGCACCGAGACCAGTCGGCGGGTGGCCGCGTCCAGGCCGGCCGCCGCGGCGACCCGGGCGGCGGCGAGCAGCTCCGGGCGCTCGTCGCGCAGCCAGGCACGCGCCTCGTCGGCGGACCCGAAGCGCACGTCGGCGCCCGGGTCGGGGCCGTCCACGCCGACGATGACGCGCTCGGCCGAGCGGGCCAGCCGCACGTACCGGTCGAGCAGGCGCACCCGCGCGTTGCGCCGCTCGCCGGGCCGCTCCTCCGCGTCCAGGCGCTCCTGTACATAACCGCGCACCAGGTCGTGGAAGCGGAACCGCCCCGGCACCGAGCCCTGCTCCAGCAGATGCAGCTCGCGCAGCTCGATCAGCGAGCGGGTCGCCGCGTCGGGGCCGCAGTCGGCGAGCGCGGCGGCGGCGTCCGCGCCGAACTCGCGCCCGGGCACCAGCGCGAGCAGCCGCAACAGCCGCGCGGCGGAGGGCACCAGTTCGCGGTGGATCAGCGAGAAGCACGCGCGCACCGCGAGGTCGTCGCCGGCCTGCTCGTGCAGTCGCAACCGCTCGGCCCGCAACCGGCGCCCGACGTCGGCCATCGCGTACCGCGGCCGGGCCCGCAACCAGGCACCCGCCATCCGCAGCGCGGCCGGGTGGAAGTCGCACAGCGCGGCCAACTCGTCCGCGGCGCGCGGATCGCACGCGACCCGGGTGTGCCCGGCCAGGTTGCCGAGCAGTTCGGCCGAGGCGCGGGTGTCCAGCATGTCCAGCGCGCACGTGCGCACCGCGGCGGCCCGGCCGAGCCCGGTGAGCGGGGACACCGAGGTGAGCACCACGAGCGCGGTGGGACTCTCCGGGAGCAGCGGGCGCAGTTGCGCCGTCCCGGTCACGTCCTCGAGCAGGATCAGGAAGCGCTTGCCGTCCAGGTGCTCGCGAAAGAGCCGGATCCGCTCCTCGTGCGCGGACGGGATGCTCACCGTGCCGAGCGCGTACAGCAGTGATTCGAGCACGTCGCCGGGCGGGATCAGCTCGCCGCGCGGCCCGGTGAGGCGGGCGTAGAGCCGACCGTCCGGGAAGTGCGGCGCGAGCCGGTGGGCCAGTCGTACCGCGAACTCGGTCCGGCCCACGCCGACCGGTCCGGTGATCGCGACCACCCGGTCCCGGGGCAGCCAGACCGTGCGGGTGGTGCCCGGGTGCTCGGGGTCGACCGGCGCCAACTGGGCCGGGATCGCCGCGCCGGGACCGGTGACCCAGCCGTAGAGGGTGTCGAGTTCGTCGGTGCGGCCGACGAAGTCGGGCCCGCCGGGCGGCAGTTGATCCACGATCGCGGGCAACGTCCGGACCGGCTCGCGCATTCCGGGAACCAGCGCCTCGGCCGTCGCGCACCCGACCCCGGACTCCCCGGTCACAGCCACCGCAGACGCCCCCTGTCTCACCCACACCCAGCCCGCAGATTACGACCACGCACCGGTCCACAGGGCCCGACTCGCCAACCCCGCGGCGCTAATTCCGCAGCCTTTCGACCCCGACGCGACGGGTGTGCCGGTGGACGCGAAATCCCGAGCCCGCCCGGCGGCGACCGCGGCCCGTCAAAAGGGCCGAGCGGGCCAGGGCGCGTCAGCCGCCCGAAGCGCGTCGAGCCCGTCGCCGGCCAACGCGGCCGAGAGCGCCAGCGCTCCGGAAACCAGTATCGGGTTGTGCAGTTCGCCCGCCAGGATCCCGGCGATCGCCTCGTCCAGCGGAAGCCAGGAGAGTTCCATCCCGACCTCCTCGTGCTCGGCCGCGAACCGCTCGGCCCGCGACTCGGACAACCCGCGCGCGAGGAAGACCCGGATCGCCTCGCCCGAGGAGCCGGGTGTGGTGAAGACGTCCACCAGCACGTTCCACGTGGCGGCCTCGTGGTGGGCCTCCTCGAACAGCTCGCGCTCGGCCGCGTGCAGCGGGTTCTCCCCCGGCACGTCCAGCAGGCCCGCCGGAATCTCCCACAACTTGTGCCGCACCGGGTGCCGGTACTGGCGCAGCACCAGCAGCCGCCCGCGCTCGTCGAGCGCCACCACGCCCACCGCGCCGGGGTGGTCCAGGTAGTCGCGCCGCGCGCTGCTCCCGTCCGGCATCTCGACCACATCGCTGCGCATCGACCAGACCCGCCCCTTGAACGGTGTCTCGCTCTCCGCGACGGGCCACGCCTCGGCGGTATCGACGATCCTCGCCCGAGTGCCCGGGTCGTTCACGATGCGCTCCCCTTCAAGCTGCCGCCGGCCGGATACCGCCGTCCCGATCGGCCAGCCTAGTGCCGCCCCCGACCACGCCGAGCGCTCCCGGTCCGCGGTCGGTCGCGCCCGCCCACCGGCGGGCCGGCACCGGAGGCCATCGGCAAAGAAGCCACCCGCCCCGGGTATCGGGGCGGGTGGCTTCTCGGAGTCGTCGATCGGGCCGGATCGCCGGTCGGGCGCCGCCGCGACCGGCGGTGCGCGCCGGTTCCCGGCCGCGGCACCGCCGGGTGTTCAGGAGGTGGTCTCCGCGACCCGGTCCTCGCCCTTGATCCGCCGTACCGCCGCCGCGACCAGGCCCGCGAAGAGCGGGTGCGGGCGGGTCGGGCGGGACTTGAGCTCGGGGTGGGCCTGGGTGGCGATGAAGTACGGGTGCTGCTCGCGCGGCAGTTCCACGTACTCCACCAGCCGGCCGTCGGGCGAGAGGCCGGAGAAGATCAGGCCGGTCTCCTCCAACCTGGCGCGGTAGGCGTTGTTGACCTCGTAGCGGTGCCGGTGGCGCTCCTCGGACTGGGGCGCGCCGTAGACCTCGCGGGCGATCGAGCCCTCGGCCAGGTCCGCGGTGTACAGGCCCAGGCGCATCGTGCCGCCCAGGTCGCCCTGGCCCGCGACGATGTCGAGCTGGTCGGCCATGGTCGCCACCACCGGGTGCGCGGCCTCGGGGTCGAACTCGAGCGAGTTCGCGCCGTCCAGGCCGGCCAGGTTGCGCGCGGCCTCGATCACCATGCACTGCAGGCCCAGACAGATGCCCAGGGTCGGGATCCGGTGCTCGCGCGCGTACGCGATCGCCTGCACCTTGCCCTCGACGCCGCGGTCGCCGAACCCGCCGGGGACCAGCACCGCGTCGCAGTCGCCGAGTTCGCGCGCGGCGCCCTCGGGCGTCGCGGTGTTGTCCGACGTCACCCACTTGATCTTGGTGCGCACGTTGTTCGCGAAGCCGCCCGCGCGGATCGCCTCGGTGACCGAGAGGTAGGCGTCGGGCAGGTCGATGTACTTGCCCACCAGCGCGACGGTGACCTCGCGCTCGGGCTGGTGCACCCGGCGCAGCAGGTCGTCCCACTGGGTCCAGTCCACGTCCCGGAAGTTGAGCCCGAGCCGGCGCACCACGTACGCGTCCAGGCCCTCGGAGTGCAGGACCTTGGGGATGTCGTAGATCGAGGGGGCGTCGATGGCCGCGACCACGGCCTCCTCGTCCACGTCGCACATCAGCGAGATCTTGCGCTTGATGTCCTGCGGTACGGCCCGGTCCGCGCGCAGCACGATCGCGTCCGGCTGGATGCCGATGCTGCGCAGCGCGGCGACCGAGTGCTGGGTCGGCTTGGTCTTCAGCTCGCCCGACGGGCCGATGTAGGGCAGCAGCGACACGTGCAGGAAGAACACGTTGTCCCGGCCGACCTCGTGCCGGACCTGGCGGATCGACTCGAGGAAGGGCAGCGACTCGATGTCGCCGACGGTGCCGCCGACCTCGGTGATCACGATGTCCACGTCGTCCGCGGCCATGGCCCGGATCCGCGACTTGATCTCGTTGGTGATGTGCGGGATGACCTGCACGGTGTCACCGAGGTACTCGCCGCGGCGCTCCTTGGCGATGACCGTCGAGTAGACCTGACCGGTCGTCACGTTGGCCGAGCCGTGCAGGTCGACGTCGAGGAAGCGCTCGTAGTGGCCGACGTCCAGGTCGGTCTCGGCGCCGTCGTTGGTGACGAACACCTCGCCGTGCTGGAACGGGTTCATCGTCCCGGGGTCGACGTTCAGGTAGGGGTCGAGCTTTTGCATCGTGACCCGCAGGCCGCGCGCCTTGAGGAGCGCTCCGAGGCTCGACGCGGTGAGCCCCTTGCCGAGCGAGGAGGCGACGCCTCCGGTGACGAAAAGGTGCTTCGCCTGCCGGGTGCGACTGGGCGTCTGAGGCACTGCCAAGGAGGGGCTCCCGTGGTTGCGATCGAGGGGATTTCGAAGGGGACGCTGTCGGGCCGATGCGGGCCCGGAACAGTCCCACCAAGTCCACGGGATACCAGCCTAACAGCGTCGGGCGTCGAGGTCCCGCACCCGGTGCGGAACAACTGCGACACCATACGGCGATTGCCCAGAGTGACAACGCACGGGAGAATCCGGGCACATGCCGACGGATCGGCCGAGTCGGATTCGACACAGAGTCAACGATCGGGTCGGCGCTCGCAGGCACGTTTCAGCGCCGACGGCGCACTATGCTACGCAGACGGCGCGCGAGCGTTCTCGGCTCGCCGTCGCCCGCGCGCAGCGGAACCTCACGCGCGCGACGGGTGAGGTCCCCCGGATCCCGACGGGACGACATTTCGGGAGTACCGGTCGATCCGACCACCGTTTCGGCGGTCGATCACGCGCGCGTGGTGCACTCTGGAATGAATCGATCAACCGCTGATCAGAACATGCCGGTCGGCGACGCGGTAAGCACAAGCGCAGCACAACACGGTTCTCCACATCACCGAACGCAGCACAACGCGGTTCTCCGCACCACATTCCGCCGGACCCCCGCCGCGCGCAGTACGAGCCGGAACGCGGCACGCGCCGACCGACTCGCAATACGCACAACCAGGACGACCGGCATCATCAGGACGACCAGGAACGGAAAGCGTTGCCCGTGACCAGCCGCATCGAGGACTACGCCCTCATCGGGGACATGCAGACCGCCGCTCTCGTGGGCCGCGACGGTTCCATGGATTGGCTCTGCCTCCCCCGCTTCGACTCGCCCGCCGTGTTCGCCGGCCTGCTCGGCACCGAGGAACACGGTTCGTGGCGGGTCGCCCCGCTCTCCGGCGGGCCCGCGACACGCCGGCGGTATCGCGGCGACTCGCTGATCCTCGAATCGGAATGGGAGACCCCGCGGGGGACCGTTCGGGTGATCGATTTCATGCCTCCGGCGGACGCGCTGGTCGGCGCGCCGGTGGTGGTGCGGATCGTGGAGGGCGTGTCCGGCCGGGTGCCGGTCCGCTCGGAGCTGCGCATGCGGTTCCACTACGGCAAGGTCGTGCCCTGGGTGCGGCGCGAGGCGGACGGGCGCACCGTCGCGGTGGCCGGCCCCGACGCGGTGTGGTTCGCCAGTGACACCGAGACCTACGGGCGGGGTCTGACCACCTATTCGGACGTCACCCTCGGCGAGGGCGACCGGGTCACCTTCACCCTCACGTGGCATCCCTCGCACGTCGAGGGCCCGCTGCCCACCGACGCGCTCGCCGCGCTGGCGGACACCGAGGCGTTCTGGACCGACTGGATGACCCGCTGCACCTACCGGGGACCGTGGCGCGAGCCGGTGGTGCGCTCGTTGATCACGCTCAAGGCGCTCACGTACGCGCCGACCGGCGGGATCGTCGCGGCGCCGACCACGTCGCTGCCCGAGGACGTGGGCGGGGTGCGCAACTGGGACTACCGCTACACGTGGCTGCGGGACGCGGCGATGACGCTGGGCGCGCTGCTGAAGACCGGCTTCGTGGACGAGGCCAAGGCGTGGCGCGAGTGGTTGCTGCGGGCGGTCGCGGGCGACCCGGAGAACCTGCAGATCATGTACGGCGTGGGCGGCGAGCGCCGGCTGACCGAGTACGAGGCGACCTGGCTGCCGGGCTACGAGGGCTCGCACCCGGTCCGGATCGGCAACGCCGCCGCCGAGCAGTTCCAGCTCGACGTCTACGGCGAGGTGGTCGACGCGCTGCACCTGGGCCGGGTCTCCGGCATGGAGGGCAACGACCACGCGCACGCGCTCCAGCTCAAGCTGATGGACTACATGGAGCAGCACTGGCGCGACCCGGACGAGGGCATCTGGGAGGTGCGCGGGCCGCGCCGGCACTTCGTGCACTCCAAGGTGATGGCCTGGGTCGCGGTGGACCGCACGATCCGGATGCTCGTGGACGAGCCGATGGCCTCGGACACCGAGAAGATGCTCGAGCACCTGCGGGGTGTGCGCGAGGAGATCCACCGCGAGGTGTGCGCGTACGGGTACGACGTGGACCGCAACACCTTCACCCAGTACTACGGCTCGACCGAGCTGGACGCGTCGCTGCTGCTGATCCCGCAGGTGGGCTTCCTGCCGCCGGAGGACAAGCGGGTGATCGGCACGATCGAGGCGATCCAGCGCGAGCTGACCGAGGACGGCTTCGTGCGCCGCTACCCGACCAACGGCACCAGC
Organism: Embleya sp. NPDC001921; assembly: GCF_053594475.1. Taxonomy (NCBI): domain Bacteria; kingdom Bacillati; phylum Actinomycetota; class Actinomycetes; order Kitasatosporales; family Streptomycetaceae; genus Embleya; species Embleya sp. NPDC001921. The sequence continues at coordinate 41,817 of NZ_JBSFEO010000056.1, read as the reverse complement.
GTGGGTCTGGACGGTCTGCCCGGCGACGAAGGGGCGTTCCTGGCCTGCTCGTTCTGGCTGGCCGACGACCTGGCGATGATCGGCCGGGTGGAGGAGGCGCGCGAGCTGTTCGAGCGCCTGCTCGCGCTGCGCAACGACCTGGGGCTGCTCGCCGAGGAGTGGGACCCCCGGCTCCAGCGCCAGGTGGGCAACTTCCCCCAGGCGTTCAGCCACGTGCCGCTGATCGACACGGCACTGCGGCTGACCGCGACGATGCGCGCCGAGACGACCGAGCAGGGCTGACCGCGCGGGGTCGACGCGGGCGCGGGGAGAGGCGAGGCGCGAAGGCGGGTCGCGAAGGCGGGTCGCGAAGGCGCAAGCGAGCGGCCCGGGCGGGTCCGGTGGGCACTCCGTGCAGGTGTGCGCATCCGTTCCGAATGGCGCTCCCGGACACCATGACCCGCGAACGTTCCCCGATCGCGGAGCCGGGCGACGAGCCGACCGGCTCGTCGCCCGGCTCGTCGTTGCCGTTCCTGCCCCGGGGCCGGCGGCGACGCGCGCTCGGCCCGTGGCGCGAGCAGCCGCGGGACGGTCCGTGGTTCGCGCCGCCGGTCGGGCCGGCCTCCGGTTGGATGCCGGCCACCCGCATGCCGGCGCCGGACCGGTGGATCCCGGACCGCCCGGAGGAGCACGACCGGCCGTGGCCGCGCGAGGGCTACGCGTGGTCCCGGACGTGGCCGGCGGCGCCGAGGAAGCCATCGAGGTGGTCGCGGGCTACACCGGGCCCAGTTCCTCGTAGATGCTCAGCACCTGGGCGATGGTCTCGCGTTCGTCGGGCCAGGTCGCGGCCTGGGCTCGGCCCGCCTCGACGAGTTCGGCGCGCCGGGTCGGGTCGGCGAGCAGGTCGCGGACCGCGGCGGCGAGCTCGTCCGACTCCCCGGCCGGCACCAACACCGCCGCGTCGCCGACGAGTTCGGGGATGCCGCCGACCCGCGTGGCGACCAGTGCGACGCCGGTGCGCAGGGCCTCCTGGGCCACCAGCGCGCGAGCCTCCCAGCGGCTGGGCAGGACCGCGAGGTCGGCCGCGCCGAGCAGGTCGGCCACGTCGGCGCGATGGCCGAGCAGGCGGACCGGCAGCGACTCGGCGTCGATCCGGTCCTGGAGCGATTCCCGCAGCGGCCCGTCTCCGGCGACCACGAGCAGCGGGGTCGGCTCGTCATCCAGCCACCGCCGCGCGGCGTCCAGAAGCACCGGGTAGTCCTTCTGCGGGGCCAACCTGCCCACCGCGACCAGCAGCGGCCGGTCGCCGGCCGCGAATTCGGCCCGGACCGCCGCCCGATCCCGCTCGGCCGGCGGCAGCGGCGGTGCCGACACCGGTCCGAGCCGGGCGTCCCGCGCGCCGAGTTGCCTGGCCCGGTCGACCAGGTCGGTCGAGGCGCCCAGGACGACGTCGGCCGCCCGGACCGCCCGCCCCTCCAGCACCCGGGTCAGCGCGCCCTTCGCGCCGCCGGCCAGGACCGCGTTGTGCAGGGTCAGCACAAGCGGCCTGCGTCGCACCCGATGTCGGCCGAGCGCGTTGCCCGCCGCCAGCCCCGCGCGCAGCCCGTGCGCGTGCACCACATGCGCCGGGGCGCAGGCCGCGCGCAGTTCGCGCAACGCCGCCCGATCGGTGGGCCGGGGCCCGGACCCGATCTCGACCGGGCGAAATCGCGCGCCGACGCCCGTGAAGTCGAAGTGCTCGTCGGTCGCGCCCGGGCCGCACACGGTCACCGCGACCCCGCGCCCGACCAGGCCGGCGGCCAGCGAGCGCACGTGCGCGCCGACGCCGCCGGTGGACGTGGCCAGGACCAGGACGGCCCGCAGCCGGGCCGGCTCGGTGCGCTCTCGCGACTCAGTCGTCGTGTCCACGTCGCTGCTCCCCTTCCGATTCGGCCGTCCGCCGCCCGCGCAACGCGGCTTTGACAGCCTCGCCGACGGTCACGGAAACGACTCCCGCGAACACCAGGGTGCCCACGATGGCGGCAACCGCCGCGATGATCAACGTGAAGACGATGCCGCCCGTCCCGAAGAGGCGCGACACGCCGAATCCGGCCGCGCCGGCGACGACCGCGGCCACCGCGGCGCCGGCCGCGGTCCGGGCCGTCGACGCGCCCGCCAACGCCCGGGGGCCGGCCGTGCGGGCCACGGCGTAGGCCAGCAACACGCCGGCCACGCCCATCCCGATCGAGTTGCCCAGACCGAGCGCGGCCACCGTCCAGCGCGCGGGCAGCGCGAAGGCGAGCGCGACGTCGGCGAGCACGACCACGCACCAGCCGGCCACCACACAACCCGCGGCGGCGCGACCGTGGCCGGAGGCGTTCAGCGCGCGGCCCAGGTGCGCGATCAGCGCGTACCCGAGCAGACCGGGCGCGAACGCGGCCAGCGCCCACGCCATCTGGTCCGGCTCGGTGGAGCCGGCCATGAACAGCGCGAAGAATCGGCCCAGCGGCGCGGCGGCGGCCAGCAGCAGCGCGGTGCCGAGCGCACCGACCAGGAGCACGGTGCGGGTGGTCGCGGCGACGGCGTCCGCGAACGCGTCCCGGTCGCCGTCGTGCGCGTGCGCGCTCAGGCGCGGGAAGGCTGCGGTGGCGATCGGCACCGCGAGGACCGCGTACGGGAGCAGGTAGACCATCCAGGTGGTCTGGTAGACGACCAGGGATCCGTCCGTACCGCGCCCGTTGGCGAGCAGGATCACCGCGATCGTCGCGGCCTGCTGGGCGATCAGCGTGGCGACGCCGGCCAGCGCGAGGGTGCGCACCCGGCGGGCCACGCCGTCCGGGAAGCGCAGCGTGGGACGCAGCCGCAGGCCGGTCGAGCGCAGCGGTACGACGGTGACCAGCGCGAGTGCCAGGACACCCGCGGTGGTGCCCAGCGACAGCGTCAGCTCGGCGCCGCGCGGCAGGTCGGCGAGGTTGTCCGGGTCGACGTCGTAGCGGTTCGCGTAGAGCAGATAGCTGCCGGCCACCACCAGGCTGGACACCAGCGGCGCGAGCGTGCCGGCCAGGAAGCGGTGGTGCGCCTGGAGGATGCCGCCGGCGACCACGGCGATCCCGTACAGCAGCACCTGCGGCAGGAACACGAGCAACATCCGGGACGCGACGTCCGCGACGCCGGGCCCGTCCGCCTTCCCGGCCAACAGCAGCTCGGCGATCGGGCGGGCGAGCAGCGCGCCGAGCAGCACGATCGGGGTCAGCACCAGGACGACCCAGGTCAGCAGCGCGGACGCGATCCGCCCGGCGTCCCGGCGCCCGCCCCTGGCCACCGGCCCGGCCAGCACCGGCACGACCACGCTCGCCAGCGCCCCGCCCGCCACGATCTCGAAGACGATGTTGGGCACCGAGTTGACCGTGCTGTACGCGGTGCCCAGGACGGTGTCGCCGACCGTCCCGGAGAACACCAACTGCCGCCCGAACCCGGCCAGTCGGGCGAACACGGTGACCACCGCCATCAACGCGGCGGCGCCGGCGAGGCCACGCACGACGGCGCGCGAGCGGGTGGCCCCGGCGGGAGCGGCGTCGGAGGCGGGAGCGACTCCGGAGGCGGGAGCGACTCCGGAGGCGGGGGCGATCGCGTCGGTTCCGCTCTCGGGGGGCGAGCCGTCGGCTCCGCGGCCATCCGACGGCGGACAGGCGCCCCGGGTGTCCGTCACCTGCCGACCATTCCCGTGCCGCGCTCGGACACGCCCCCTCGCGCGCCCGCGGGCCATCGATCGTTGCCGGTCATGCCGGTGCGGTGGCTCCCTCGGCGGCCGGCTGTCGGGGTGCCGGAGCGGCGGCCGGGCGACGGCCGAGCATGTCGATCGTGTTCAGCGGCCGGTTGCCGGCGATGACCTTGGTGAAGCTGACCTTCTCGCTGGCCGCGGTGAGCGCGGTGAGCACGAGCGCCTTGGCCAGCAGGCCCTTGCGCGAGGAACCGGCGGCGAAGGCCACGCCCAGGGCCGCGCCCAGCGCGTTCGCGCCCGCGTCGCCGAGCATCGACTTCTCGCCGAGGTCCTCGGGCAGCAGCGCCGCCGCCGCGCCCACCGGCGCCGCCGCGAGGGCCGCCGCCGGGCCACCGCGGAGCAGCCGCGGCGTGCCCGCGATCAGGACCGCCTTGGCCGCGCGGCCCGGTCGCAGGTCGAACAGGTTGATCAGGTTGGCCGTACCGGCGACCACCACGCCCGCGAGCAGCTTGTCCACCGGCCGCCGCTGCACGAGCGCGCCGGCCGCGAGGCCGGCCGCGCCGAGTCCGACGATCTTGAGCCCCCCGCTGGTCAGTTCGCCCTTGGCGAGCGCGCCCAGGTGGCCCTTGAACCCGCGCCGATCGCTCGACCCGGCCATGTCGTCGTAGGTCCCGAACCCGGCCCCCGCGACCGCCGCCAGCACGCCGGCCGCGCGCCACCGACCGGGCACCCCCGGGGCGCACGCGGCGGCGACGGCCGCACCGACCGCCGTCGCGGGCCCTTCGAGCAGGGTCAGCACCTCGCCCCGGTGGTTGCGCCGCTCCCACAGCGCGGCCTCGCCCGGCGGGCGGCGGGTCAGCGCGGCGTACGCGGCCCGGGCCGCACCGGTCGCGGCCAGCGCCGTCACCAGCCGACCCGGCCGGCCCCGACGGGCGTCGCCGGGGGCCGCGGCACGGCCGGCGACACGAGCGGTGGCACGGGCGGTGGCACGGGCCGGGGCGGCGGCGGCCTTCGTCACGGCGTCTCCTTCTTCGGCAGTTCCGGCAACGGACCGTCGGTGGTGCCCGTCGTACCGTATTGGCCCGAACTGCCCTGCTTGTCCTCGACCACCAGGGACCACACGACCGCGACCTGACCCACGGGCGTGTCGGCGGTGTCCACGGTGGAAACGGCCTTGGCGGTTTGATCGTTACGGCGCAGCGCCCAGATCACGCCGTTCTCCTGCGCGGCGGACGCGGTGCCGGCCATGACCGTACCGCCGTCGCCGCCGTCCAGGGCGCGAGCGAGCGAAAGATGGATGTTGTTGACCCGGCCCGGATCGTCCCCGCCGGTGGCGCCCGAGGGCGCGACGATCACGACCAGGTCGGCGCCGGTGGCGGGGTTGTCCTTGACGTCCACGAAGCCGGCGTCCTTGAGCTTGGTCAGCGTCTCGGTCGCGGCCTGCGTGTTGTGGGTGGCGGGGGTGGTGGTGCCGTTGTTCTGGTTGGTGGTGCCCTGGCCCGGGGTCTGGCCGCTCGGCGGCGCGGAGGTGGTCCCGGTCCCGGTCGCGGGCGCGCCCGACTCGGGCGTGCCCGGCGTCGAGCCGGTCGCGGGCGGCTGGGTCGACGCCGGCGGCGAGCCGGGCGTCCCGGTCTGCGGCGGCGGCAGCTTCTCGGTGATCGCGCCCGCGAGCACGCGCGCGGCCCGGTCGGTCGCCGACCCGGTCGGGAAGGCCGCCGCGTTGGCGCCCAGCGCGGTGACCAGGTCGCTCTCCCGCTTGGGGTCGGTCCAGGCGCCCTTGACCGCCACCTGGCCGGTGACCGTCGCGGAGGCGCCGTCGAGCAGCTTGACCATGCTGTCGGTCAGCTTGGTGTCCGCGCCGGGCAGCGCGACCACGACCGCCTTGTGCCCGGCGAGCCGGCCCTTGGTCAGCTCGGGCCCGACGGTGTTCATGATGCCGTTCAGGTACCTCGTACCGGCGTTCGCCCGATCGAGCTCACGACGCAGGCCTTCGTTGTTCCGGGCCAGGTCCTGGACCTGTGTGTCGAGCCCGGAGACGGCCGCCTCCTTGAGGAAGGACGCGCCGAGCACCAGCCCGACCGACAGGGCCAGGAAGACCGCGATGATGGAGACGACGTGGTATCTGAAGTCGATCAACTGAACAGTCCCTGGAGCCAGTAGACGAAGGCGTCCCACTGCGCCCCGAACACGTGGAAGTACGCGCGACCGAGCGGGGTGACCCGCACGGTGACCGCGATGGTGACCAGCGCGGCGAGGCACAGCATGAGCAGCGATGTCGTGGAGATGCGGCTGCGGTACAGACGGCTGACGCCCTTGGCGTCCACGAGCTTGCCGCCGACCCGCAGCCGCGTGAGGAAGGTGCTCGCCATGCCGGCCCGGCCCTTGTCCAGGAACTCGACGAGCGTGAGGTGCGTACCGACCGCGACGATCAGGCTCGCGCCGCCGTCGTCGGCGAGCAGCATCGCGATGTCCTCGCTGGTCCCGGTGGCGGGGAAGGCGATCCCGTCCACGCCGAGCTCGTCGAGGCGTTCCATCCCGGGGGCGCGCCCGTCGCGGTACGCGTGCACGATGATCTCCGCGCCGCAGCGCAGTGCCTGGTCGGACACGGAGTCCATGTCGCCGACGATCATGTCCGGCTTGTAGCCGGCCTGGAGCAGCGCGTCCGCACCGCCGTCGACCCCGATCATCACCGGGCGGTACTCCCGGATGTACGGCCGCAACGCGGCGATGTCCTCGCGGTAGTGGTAGCCGCGGACCACGATGAGCACCTGACGGCCGTCGATCCGGGTCCGGATCTCGGGGACGCCGACGCCGTCGAGGAGCAGTTCGCGCTCCTCGCGGATGTACTTGAGGGTGTTCTCGGCGAACGCCTCGATCTGCTCGGACAGCCCGGCGCGGGCCTCCTCCATCGCGGCCGCGACCGATTCCGCGTCGAGCAGGGTGCCGACGGCGATCGGGTCGTCGCCGCGGTAGAGGACGTTGTCCTCGACCCGGACCAGCTCGCCCTCGCGGATTCGGTCGAGCACGCTCCCGCCGACGGCGTCGAGGAGCGGCACACCGGCCTCCACGAGCAGTTGCGGCCCGATGTTGGGGTAGCGCCCGCTGATGCTTTCGGCGGCGTTGACCACGGCGGCCGGCCGGCACTTGACCAGCGCCTCGGCGGCGACGCGGTCGAGGTCGCCGTGATTGATGATCGCGACGTCTCCGGGCCGGAGGCGCTTGGTGAGGTCCTTGGTACGCCGATCGACCCGGGCGAACGAGCCGGTGTCCTCGGTATGCCGTCGACGACGAAGCGCGGGAATCCTCACCGGCGCAATCCTGCCATGCACAGTATTTGGCGGTGGCCTCCGGCCGTTCTCCTCGCTCGCTCGTCGATCACCGGTCGACGATGAAGTCGTGGGCGCCGACGCGCCGAGAGGCGCCCGAATTCGCGGCAGCCCTGGGGTGGGGGCGCGGCCGGGTCGTGGGGGCGGGGCCGAAGCGGGGGCGGGTCGGGGGCGCGAGGAGGGGTGAAACCGAAGCGCGGCTGTTACACGATGCCGGTGGAGCAGCGCACCCGGCGTGGGGCCGCGGGGCCGCGGCAGGCCACGTCGATGCCCGTGAAACCCCGCGCTCCGCACGCGACGGTGGGCCGGTGGGACATGTCCCACCGGCCCACCGAGAGGCGGCCGCACCCGTGCCCGCCCGGCTCGGGTACTCGGCCCGTTCCGGGCTCGGTGGGGATGCCGACGAGCGGCGTCCCCCATCCGGGGGATCGGGATCGGCACGGGTGGCGACGCGCTCGGGTGTGGGTCGCCACAAGGCTGTCCGCATGGAGACCACGGAGCCGACCCACACCGCCGACCCGCACCCGACGGCACCCGATCCGACATGCGCGGACACCGATGCCGGGCATGTTGCGGAGGGGGACCCGCGCGGCGGACCCCTCCCGGTCGCGGCCCCCGGGGCGTACCCCACCCTCGACGTCCCGCGCGGCGCCGACCCCGTCCGTCCGGGTCCGGCCGGCGCCGAGGCCCGGGGCGTGCTTCGGCGGCGGCTCGCCTGGTTCGCGGTGCTCGCGTGTTCGCCGTACCTGCTGTTGAAGTTGCTCTGGGTGGTCGGGATCGACGTGGGTGTGGCGCATCCCGACGAGCTGAATCGCGCGCGGTGGATTGCCGCGAACGCGCTCACGTTCGGGATGGACGCGATCGCGGCGCTGATCGCGTACGGCCTCACGCGGCCGCGCGAGGTCCGGGTCCGCGCCTGGTTGATCGTGTTGCCGTTGTGGGTCGCGTCGGGGTTGCTCGTGGTGATCATGCTGGCCGTACCGCTCAGCCTGATGGGTGCGGCGGTCGGCGACGCCGGCAATCCGTTCGCGGGCGACGACTTCCTGCAACCGTGGGTGTACGCGGTCGTCTACGGCGGCTTCATCGTCGAAGGCGCGGTGCTGTTGACGGCCTTCGGGCTGTACGCCCACGAACGCTGGGGCGCGCTCTTGCGGGTCCGCGTTCGGGCGCTGCCGGATCCGGCCGGCACCGGTGCCGCACAGCGGTTCCTCGGTACGGTCGCCGCGCTCCTCCTCGGCTTCGCGGGCGTACTCCGGCTGGCGTGGGCATCGGGCGCCGACGTCGGCATGACCGGCCGGTGGATCGCCGACCGAAACGCGACGGGACGGTGGGTGGACGGCGTACAGGGTGGGCTCGCCCTGATCGGCGCGACGGGCCTGATCCTGCTCGTCCACCGGCTCGGCGGCACGCGTGTCCGAGTTCCCCTGGCGATGGCCTGGCTCGGGGCGGGCAGCGCCTTCGGATGGGGTGGTTGGATGGGCTTGATCAGCGCCGGAGCCGCGCCCGGCAGCACCCTGGCGGAGCGCACCTCCACCCTCCTGCGCTTTGTCTACACTGCCGAAATGATCACCGGCGTCCTGGCTCTGACCATCGGCTGGTTCTTCCTGACCGAGTACGCCAACCACACACGCCACATCGCGCACCCGGCACCCGCGAGCCACACCCCCGACACCCCCGACACCCCGAGCATCACCGGCGAGCCCCACTCGCACTCGACGGAGGCCCGCCCGTGACCACCGGTCGCATCGACGCCGCCCCGCCGACCTCCGGCCGCGCCGCCGACCACCGCGCGCGAACGCCGGAACCGCCCGCCGCGCCGCCGCCGGACCGAGCCGCGGCCGCACATCGCCCGTGACCATCCAGACCGGGCACGGCGAACGCCTGACCGCCGCCGTCAACCCCGACGGCGCACCGAGCGCCGCCACGCGCGCCGCAGCCTGCCCGGCAATCGCATCCCGACCGACCCGACTCCCGGACGGGAACACCGAGGACGCCCCACCCGCCGACATCCGCCCGGGCCAGGGCCACACGCCGCGCGGAACCGGCCGGGCCGGGCACACCGCCACCGACCGCGCGCCGGGGACCGGCGTGGGCGCCGACGCCGGGCGCGGAGGTGCGGGCGGGGGCTCGGGCGGGGTCGGGGGCTCGGGCCGGGGGTGGGCGGCGTGGTCGGGTGGGTGGGTCGGCGGATGATGGCTCGGGTTGTTCGGGGGCTGGTCGGGCGGCGGGCGCGGTTGCGGTGGGTGCATCTTGTGTTGGGGGGTGCCCTGTTGGTGCCCTTCCATTTCGCCGCGCTCACCGTGCTCGCGGCTACCGGGCTGTTGCGCGGCACACCGGCGGAGGTGCTCACGTCGCAGTTCGTCGCGCTGGTCGTGGCGCTGCCGTTCGTGGCGGTGGCCGGGCTGGTGCCGCTGGTACGCACCCTGGAGGGCAGCGCCGCCCGGGTGTTGTGCGCGCCGGAGGGCGAGGTGCTGAGCGTGCCGGCGACCGGCGCGGCGGCGCGGCGCCGGGCGTCCGCGTGGTTCACGCTGCACGCCCTGCTGGGCGGTGTCGTCGCGGGCACCTCGCTCGCCGCGCCGCCCGGGGGCGTGGTCTTGCTGGTACTGCCCTTGGCCCCGGCCCTCGCCGACGTCTTCCCATGGGCCGAACCGGCGCACGCGCTGCCGATCGCGTGGATGCCGGTCGGCCTGGCCCTGCTCGTCCTCCCCCTGCTCGTATCCGCCGCCGCCGGCGCCTGGCTGGCCCGCGTCGCCCCCACCCTGCTCGGCCCGACCCCCGCCGACCGCCTCGCCCTCGCCGAGCAACGCGCCGAACGCCTCGCCGAACGCGCCCGAATCGCCCGCGACCTGCACGACTCCGTCGGCCACGCGCTGAGCGCCGTCGGCATCCAGGCCGCTGCGGCCGGCCGGCTACTGGAGCGCGATCCGGCCTTCGCCGCCCGGGCGTTGGCCGCGATCGAGGACACCGCGCGCGAGGCGGTGGCCGAACTGGACCATGTACTGGGCCTGTTGCGCGAGGAATCGGACCCGTCCGCCGCACCCGTGCCGTCGCTCACCAACCTGGCCGACCTGATCGCCCGCACCCGCGCGGCCGGCGCCGACGTCGACCTCGACCTCGGCCTCGAACCGGCGGCAGGCCTGGAGGGCTTGCCGCGCCTGGTCTCGCGCGAGGCGTACCGAATCATCCAGGAGGGATTCGGCAACGTATTGCGGCACGCCGGCGCAGTCCCGATCCGACTCCGCATAGCGGTCGCCGAGGGCGAGTTGGCCATCGACCTGAGCAATCCACTCGGCTCGCGCCGGGCCACCCGACACGGCGGCGGACGCGGCCTGCGCGGCGCCGCCGAGCGAATCGCCGTACTACGCGGCACCTTCACCGCCGCCGCACACGACGGCCACTGGCACCTGACCGCCCGCATCCCCCTGGAAGGCCACCTGTGACCAGGCCCCACCCGCCCTCCGACCACCGCCGCGCAGCCCACGCGCCATCGCGCCCATCGGGCGACTCACCAGTCGCACGAAGGCGGAATTCCCGTCCACGCCGGCGCGCGCTATGGTCACCGGCGCCCGGCCCGCGCCGAGTGTCGGTGGCGGGGAAGCGGGTGTGCGTCGCAACCGCTTGGAGGTACACCCGTGACCGAGCCCGTGCGTGTGTTGATCGCCGATGACGAGAGCCTCGTTCGTGCGGGACTCCACGCGATCGTGGCCGCCGAGCCCGACTTGGCTGTCGTCGGGGAGGCGGCCACGGGTGTGGAGGCGGTGGCGAGGGCGCGGGAGTTGCGGCCGGATCTGGTGTTGATGGACGTTCGCATGCCGGGCCTGAACGGGATCGAGGCGACCGCGCAGTTGCTGCGCGAGCCGTCGGGCTCGCCGAAGGTGCTGGTGGTGACGACGTTCGAGAACGACGAGTACGTCTACGACGCGCTGCGGGCCGGCGCGCACGGCTTCCTGCTCAAGCGGGCGCGCGCGGACGAGATGGTGCACGCGATTCGGACCGTGGCGCGAGGTGATTCGTTGTTGTTCCCGACCGCGATCCGCGACTTGGCGTTGAGCCGGGCACCGGCCCGGGAGCGGAACCGGGAACTGCGTACACGGATCGACCGGCTGACCGCGCGCGAGCGGGAGGTGCTGCGGCTGATCACGGCCGGCCTGTCGAACACCGAGATCGCCGAACGGACCGCGCTGGGGCCGGAGACGGTCAAGACGCACGTGGCCCGTGTACTCGGCAAGCTGGGCGTCCGGGACCGCACCCAGGCGGTGATCGCCGCGTATGAGAGCGGATTCGCGACGACGGGGCGCGGGGGCGGCTGGGAGTAGGTCGGTCCGGTGTGTCGGCCCCAAGAACAGGTTCCGTGCCGGCTCAGGCCGTCGGGCGGTGCAGGCTCTCGCGCAGGCGGTAGGCCCGGATGCCGAGGGAACGCCCCCGGGAAGGCCGAGTCGGGTGGGTCGGACGGACAGCGCGATCCACCCCGAAATCCCGGCCGCCCCGACCGGCGACTTCGCAGGTTGCCGCTGCGTGGGTGGTTCTCGATCACGGTCGTGGTCGAGAACCACCCACGAGGGTGGTCGAGAGCCACCCTCGTTCCGGTGCCGGCCATGGCGATCCGGGACGGCACGCCGCTTGCCGGGCTCAGCGCCTGGCCACGAAGACGTGCGCGGCGGTTCGGGTGGGGAGTTCGGCGGCCTCCCCGCCGCTGCCGACCGTCACACCGCCGGGCGAGGACGTCACGCGCACGACCGCGCCGGGCTGTACCCCGGCGTGCCGCAGCGTGTACATCAGCCGGGAGTCGGTCTGGATCGGCTCCCCGATGCGCCGTACGACCGCGCTCGCGCCGTTCGGCCCCGGCTCCAGGTCGCCGAGGCTGACCATGCTCTCGCCGGGGAACGGATCCATGGCACCCTGCTCCCCGAGCTCCTCCAGGCCCGGGATCGGGTTGCCGTAGGGCGACTGCGTCGGGTGCCGCAGCAGTTCCAGAACGCGGCGTTCGACGGCCTCGCTCATCACGTGCTCCCAGCGGCAGGCTTCGGCGTGGACCTCCTCCCACTCCAGTCCGATCACGTCGACGAGCAGGCACTCCGCGAGCCGGTGCTTGCGCATCACCCGCGTGGCGATCCGCCGACCGTCCTCCGTCAACTCCAGGCGCCGGTCGCCCGCGACGTACAGCAGACCGTTGCGCTCCATGCGGGCGACGGTCTGGCTGACCGTGGGGCCGCTGTGGTGCAGTCGCTCGACGATGCGGGCGCGCTTGGGGACCACGCCTTCCTCGGCAAGCTCCAGGATGGTACGGAGGTACGTCTCCGTGGTGTTGATGAGTCCGGACATGCTGCTCGTCTCGTCAGGCGGGGGTTTCGGCGGTGGCGGTCAGGACCGCGCGGCCGAGGATGTGGCCGGCCATGGTGAAGCCGAGGACGGCCGGGGTCGCTTCGGCGGAGACGCCGATGGACTCGACGTCGAGGGCGTGCACCACGACGAGGTAGCGGTGCGGGCCGTGTCCGGCGGGCGGGGCGGCGCCGATGAAGCGCGCGGCGCGGGCGTCGTTGGGCAGTTGGAAGGCGCCCTCGGGCAGCCCCGAGCCGGTGTCGTCGCCCGCGCCCTCGGGCAGTTCGGTGACGGCGGCGGGGATGTCGGCGACCGCCCAGTGCCAGAAGCCGGATCCGGTGGGGGCGTCGGGGTCGTAGACGGTCACGGCGTAGCTCCTGGTGCCTTCCGGGGCGCCGCTCCAGGACAGGTGTGGGGAGACGTCCTTGCCGCCGGGGACGCCGAAGATGCCGGAGAACTGCTCGGGGGACCAGGCGGCGCCGTCGGTGACGGTGGTGCTGGTGACGGTGAAGGAGGCCGCCTCGGGGAGGCGGGCGAAGGGGTCGTTGACGCTCATCGTGTCGTGCCTTTCGAAGTGTCTCGGGATGTTGCCGACAGTCGCGTGCGCAGCCCTCGCCGCTGCTCGGCAGCGGCAATGGGCTGTGACTGCCGCCGCCCATGGCTGCCCTTGGTCGGGCTCCGGCCGGAGCCCGGCCGGAGCCCGACCGGTCCTGGTGGAGGCGGCCACGGCAAGCCGACGAGCGACTGACTTCATCGACCATAGCACCGATAATCGATTATCAGTCCAATCATCTATGCTGACCCCATGACACAGACCACGGCCGTCCCTTCCACCTCGCCGGGGAAACAGATGCTCTCCGAGCAGGTCTACGCCCGCCTGCGGGACGCGATCATGCGTGGGGCCTACGCCCCCGGCGAGGCCCTCAAGCCGCAGGACCTGGCCAAGGAACACGGCGTGAGCCTGGCCGTCGTACGCGAGGCGCTCGTGCGGGTGGTCGGCGACGGCCTCGCCGACCGGCTGCCCAACCGCGGCTTCGCCGTACCCGCCTTCTCCGACCAGCGCTGGCAGGAGATCGCCGAGGCCCGCCGCACGATCGAGCCGGTCGTGCTGCGCATGTCCGTCGAGCGCGGCGACCTCGACTGGGAGGCTCGGGTACGAGCCGCCCACCACCGCCTGGCCCGCACCCCGCCCTACACGCCGGAAGAGAGCAAGTACTACAGCGACGCCTGGGCCGAGGCCCATCGGGTCTTCCACCGCACCCTGCTGGAGGGCTGCGGCAACCCCGTGCTCCTGGAGACCTTCGATCGCATGTGGACCGCGAGCGAACTGGCCCGCCGCTGGTCGGCCCACCGCTCCCCCGACCGGGACGGCATCGACGAACACCGCCGACTCGAGGAAGCGGCGCTGGCCCGCGACGCCGACACCGCGGCCGCGGTACTGGTCAAGCACCTCACCCGGACCGCGACCAACCTGACCGACCCCGCTCACCCCGAACCCGGACACGACACCACGCCACACACCAACCCGGCCTGACGGTCAGGTGTCAGGCGTCGGACCCAGGTGTCAGGCGTCAGACCCTCCCCCGGACCGCCACGCCGATACCGCGCCCCACGGCGGCGGCCAAGCCGCACCGGACCCGAAGCCGCGCCGGGGACGCGGCCCCGCGGGCGAGCCGGGCGAACCGCAGCCCGTGCTATCGGCCGGGCGTCGGAGCAACCGGAGTGACCGACCCGGGCGAAGCGGGTGGCCGGGTCGGCCCGTCATCGAGGGTCGGGCCCGTCATGTTCGGGTCGTCGACCAGGACACAGGGACCCACCGGGCCATCGGCGAGCTGGTAGCGGGTGGTGCTTCCGGCGCTGTCCGAGTTGTATACGCGCCGGCCCTCGTGAACGCCCGGGTCGGGCAGATCCTTCGCGTTGACCTTGAAGAGAGTCGCGGTGAGCACCAACGTGGCGTCCGGTGGCATCAGCTCCGGGCGTACCTCGGTCCATTGGTGCTTGTAGAACTCCAGTTCCGCGTCCGTCATCAGCCGGCCCTCGGGCGACGGGAGCCAGTGATAGATCGCGTTCAGGTCGTCGTTGGAGACGGGGCGCTCGGTGAAGCGGCCGGGGGCGCACTTCTTGCCGTAGGGCACGTAGTCGACGACTGCCCTCAACCCCAGGTCCCGGAAGCGCTGTTCGAGGCCCTTGGGGTTCCGGAACTCGTCGACCTTGAACAGGATCCCGCCGTCGGGCCGCTTCACCACCTCGAAGGGCTGGGCCTCGGCCGAACCACCGCTCAGCATCGGCACGCCGACCCCGATCCCGGTGGCGAGCACCGCCGAGGCGGCCAAGCCGTAGACCGCCCGCCTGCGCCGGCGAGGGGTCGCGGTGCGCTCGAGTGGCGGGTCGGTCGCCGGCACACCTCCCTCGGCGGCGAGCGTCTTGAGCTCCTCCAGCGCGCGTTCCTCGAAATTGATCATGCCTTCGCCTCCGCCTGTACGTGTGCGGTCCGGGTCTCTCGGTGGGGCCCCGCCGACGGCGAGCCCAGTTCCTTCGCAAGCCGTCGCCGCGCCCGGTGCAACCGCACCCGCGCCGCGACCGGCCCGATGCCCAACACCCGTGCGGCCTCGACGACCGTCATGCCGTCGACGCTGACCAGTTCGACCACCGCGCGGTCGTCCTCGGACAACCGCTCGATCGCCCGGTAGATGTGTCGGGCCGCCGATGCCGCGTCGAGTCGCTCCTCCAGCCGCAGGATGTCGTCCTCGTCCAGCCATCGACGGCCCGCCATCCGCCGCGACGCGTCGGCCTCACGCGCCGAGCGACGACGTTCGCTCGCGACCACGTTGCGGGCGACCCCGTACAGCCATGCCAACTCACCGCCCGGACCGCCCCGATAGCCCCCCGCGGAGCCCATCGCGGCGATGAAGACCTCGACGGTCAGATCGGCGGCCGATTGTGGGTCGTCCACCCGTCGGGCCACGAAACGCCCCACCGCGTCTATATGTCTGCGATAGAACGCCTCCAGGAGCGCCGGGTCCCCGGCGATCCCTTTGACCGCTTGCACATCCGGTCCGTCCAAGGTGGGCTCCTCGCGCCGCGCCGATGTTGTTGCCTGTCACCTCTCTTGTGGCGGGTGGCATCGAGAGCGTTACAGGTCGCCGAAAGCGGCTCCGACCCGACGCGGACCCGGCACGCGCACATATGCGTACGCGCACGCCAGGCACCCGAGGTCAACGGCCGAAGACGCCCCCGGCCGAAGCGGCCCACCGAACGGCTCCCCTCCCCAAAGGGGGTTCACAGGGCCCGAGATCGCCACCGCTAAGCTGCGGTCACTGTGCGGGCTCGGGGTTCGCCCGGGTTCAGCAGAGGAGCACAACCGCATGATGGGGCCGGCCCATTCACTGTCCGGAGCATGCGCGTGGATGGCCGCGGGTGCCGCCGCCGATGCCTACGGTCGCCCGATGCCCTGGCCCGTCCTGGTGGTCGGCGGCCTGATCTGCGCCGGCGCCGCCCTCGGACCGGACCTGGACCACAAGGCCGCCACCGTCTCCCGCTCGTTCGGACCGCTGTCCCTGATCTTGTGCGGTCTGGTCGACACCCTCGCGTCCGCCACCTACAAGGCCACCCGCAAGAAGGGCGACCCCCGCCGCAACGGCGGCCACCGCACCCTCACCCACACCTGGGTCTGGGCCCTGCTGGTCGGCACCGGCGCCTCGGCGATCTGCGCGTACGGCGGCCGTTGGGGCGTACTGGGCGTTCTGTTCGTGCACATGGTGCTCGCCATCGAGGGACTGTTGTGGCGCCAGGCCCGGTTGCACAGCGACATCCTGGTCTGGCTCCTCGGCGCCACCAGCACCTGGATGCTCGTCGAGATCCTGAACCGGCCGGGCAACGGCTCGAATTGGTTCTTCACCGAACCCGGCCGGGAGTACTGGTGGATCGGCCTGCCGATCGCCCTGGGCGCCCTCACCCACTGCGTCGGCGACGCGCTCACCATCTCCGGCTGCCCGATCCTGTGGCCGATACCCATCGGCCGCAAACGCTGGTACCCCCTGGGCCCGCCGAAGTCCATGCGCTTCCGCGCGGGCGCCAAGGTCGAGGTCAAGGTCCTGATGCCACTGTTCATGGGGGCGGGCGGTCTGGGCGCCGTCAGCGCCCTCGGCTACCTCGGCTGACCCGGCTCTCCCGCACCCGCGTTCGACTGCCGGAACGGTTTCCCGACGGCAGGCAATTGCCCCTGTCATGCTGATTGTTCCGGCTCGAACGACGGGAGCGTCGATGCGCGCGGAGGACGTGGCCGCGGTGGTGGTCGCGGTGGTGGTGCCCGTACTGACCGCAACCGTCGGGGCCTTCGCGGTCGCCTGGCAGGACCGCCAGGCGAGCAGGTCGCAAACCGGCCGTCGGCAGCGGGCGTTCGAGGACGCGACCCGACAGGTCGACTTCGCGGTCCTGTGGTGGGACGCGCGCCAACGCCTGCCCGGCAGCCAGGAGGAGTTGGCCGGCGCGAGTCGCGTCGCCCAACGATGGCTCGACCAGGCGGGCGCGCTGGTGGTCGCCGCCGGACCCGGCACCGTCGACCCACCACGTCGGTTGTCCCCCACCCGGCTGCTGCTGCTCTACCCGTTCCGATACACGGCGGCCAAGTTCCTCCGTGCGGGCTTCCTCGCGATGCTCGGCGTCATGGCCCTCACCAGCGTCGGTGTGCTGAGCGTGGCCCTGTCCACCGGTACCGGAGCGGACTTCGGCTGGTCGTTGACGTGGCTGCTGCTCTTCGCCCTGATCGCGCTGTCCCTGCGCTTCTGGGCCGTCTCGGCGGATGCCGTCCGCCAACCCTGAACCTCGACGAGTCCCGAGCCCGACCAGCCGCCCGTTCGACACTCACCCCACAAGGCCGCCCCGCCGACGCTCGCGCGGCGAAGCGGCCCTCGGGTCGGCGTGGTTCAGTACCCGGCCGGCGCCGGCCAGTGGCGCTCCACCCCGATCGCGTCCAGTTCGGCCGCGAACTCGGCGAACAGCGACGGGTCTTCGCGCACCGCGTGCGGTTCGACGCCCCGCGTCAGGCAATAGGCGGCGAGTCGGCCGACCACCTCGCCCACGTTCCACTCCACCGGGTGCAGCCGGTAGCAGCCGTTGGAGATGTGCGTCGTGCCGATGTTCTTGGCCGCCGGCAGCAGGTTGCGCATCCGGATCGGCAGCAGTGCGCCGAGCGGGATCTCGAACGGCACGCTGGCCACGTCGATGTAGTTGTCGCCGCCGGTCGAGGGATGCAGGTCGATCCGGTAGGCGCCCACGCCCACCGAGTCCGGGAAGTGGTGGATGCCGTGCGTGCCCAGGATGTCCCGCGAGACGTGGTGTTCGGTCACCGTGGTGACCGCGCGGATGCGCCGCGACTCGCGCACGTAGGCGGACTTGGCCAGCCCGTCGGCGGTGCCGACCACATCGTGCCGCAGCCGCAGTCCGGGATACCCGGTGCCTCCGTCCGGCCGGGGCGCCTCGGTCTGGAGCCAGTACAGCACCGACAGGGACAGTTGCTTGGCCTCGCGGTGCGCGGCGGCGGCCTCGTCCGCGCCGACCTCGATGATCGGCCGCAGCCAGTAGTCGTTCAGCGGCCAGTTCACCAGCGTGATGTCCGAGTCGACCGCGCCGGGCTCGAACAGACCCTTGGCCAGGATCCGCCGGAACAACCACAGGTCGTCGCCACCGGCGTTGGCGCTCTGGTCGGCGTGCACCGCGAGCGGGTCCCCGGTCGGGCGCGGGTCGAAGGTACGCGCCTCGGGTTCGAGCGTGCGCGGGTCCGGCGCCAGGAGGCCGAGCAGTGGTCCGGGCCAGAAGTCCGGCCGGTACGACCGCCAGAACCCGTAGTCGGCGGGCTTGTCGATCACGTGGTTCTCGCCCTCGTGGTACGACACCGCGAAGCAGTAGGTGATGCCCTGCATGTTCAACGGCTCGTACCGCTCGGGCGCGTTCGGCTCGCCGTGCTCGTCCCGGGACTCGGCGCCGGTCACGTACTCCGCCTTGGCCAGCGGAAGCAGCTCACCGGTCTCGGTCGCGTCCAGGACGTACGTCGCGCTGATCGTGTGCGACTCCTCGGTACGCACGCCCCACAGGGTGACCGCGCGCACCCGATCGCCGTCCGCGAACACCTCGGCGGGCACGTGCTCCAGGAGTATTCGCAGCCGTCCGGACGCCAGGTGCGGCGCGAGCAGCGCCTGCAACACGGCCAGCGCGGCGCGCGGCTCGTGGCACAGCTTGCTCACGTATCCGGCGCCGGGGTTGAGCTCGCGACGCTGCCGGGCCGCGCCGGTCAGCGGGTACCAGGTTCGGTAGTGGTCGCGGATCGCGGTACGCAACTCGCGGTAGCTCGCCGGTGCGCCGTAGCTCTCGATCCACGGATGCTCGTCCGGCGGCACCGCCTGCGCGGTGAGCTGTCCGCCGATCCAGTCGGTCTCCTCCGTGAGTACGACCGTCCGGCCCGCGCGGCACGCGGCCAGCGCGGCGGCGACTCCGCCGAGCCCACCGCCGACGATGAGAATCTCGGTGCTGATTTCGGACATGGTGAAGCCTTCCGTGAACGGTGCGAATGGAACGCGCTGCGGAATCGCGCGGGAACGAGGTGGTGGAGACGAAGCGGAGCCGAGCGGGACGCGGCGAAGCCGGGCAACACGCGAAGCCGACCGGCCGCAAAACGGCATGCCCGCAGGGCCGTTCGCCCCGCGACGACGTGCCGGCCCGGCGGGGCACAAGCTCACCGACCCGCCGCTCAGGCCGGACTCAGCGCGCCGGCCCCGCCGTCTGCCCCGGTACCGGTGCGCAGCTCATCAACTGGTGTCTGGCCAGGCTCGGATCGCCCGCGATCAGGCCGGTGAGCAGGCGGACCGCCGCCGCGCCCATCTCCCGTCTGGGTACCGAGAACCCGGACAGGAACGCCGGTCCGGGGACCGCGTGTTCGGGTGCGCCCAGGGTGGCCAGCGACAGGTCCTCGGGAAAGCGGTAGCCGGCGGCCGAGGCCGCCTCCAGCACCGCGCGATGCGCGGCGTCGGTGTCGGTCGCCTCGGTGACGATCGCGGTGACGCCCTGCTCGTACCAGCCCCGCAGCCGGTCGGTGGTCAGGTCCGAACCGTCGGTGCGCACCACGCCGGCCCGCTCGACCGGGAGTCCGCATTCGGCCATGCCGCGACGGAACCCGGCCTCGCGGTCGACCGCGCTGATCGCGTCGTCGAGTTCGCGCACGTACAGGATCTTGTGGTGCCCCAGCTCGGCCAGGTGACGTACGACCTCCGCCGTCGCCGTCACGTAGTCCGCGCCGACGTACGGCAGCCGGTCGCCGAAGTCGTCGTGCCGGCCCAGGTAGACCACCGGCAGGTCGGTGGCCAGGAGCCGGTCCATCTCCCGGATCGGCAGGTGCCGGCCCATGAACAGGCAACCGTCGGCCAGCCGGACCCGGTTGAGCACCTCGGCGTGCGGCCGCTCGCCGGTGACGCTGGAGGCGATGAACATCAGCAGGTCGTAGCCCTGTGCGGCGGACTCCTGCTCGATGCCGACCAGGAACGGATGGTAGGCGTGCGACATCTCGGTGGGGAAGGTCGCGGTGAACGTGTACAGGCCCAGCAGGTTGTTCTGGCCGGCCGCGAGCCGCTTCGCTATCGGGTCCGGCACGTAGCCGAGTTGCTCGGCGGCGGCCATCACCTTGCGCCTGGTCTCGTCGGCGATCCCGACCGCCGCCGAACCGCCGCTGAGGATCAGGGACACCGTCGGCTGTGAGACGCCGGCCAAGCGGGCGATATCCGCCTGACGGGGCCGGTTCGCGCGTGAACCAGCCGGCCGTCCGGGCCCGCCGATCGGCTTCATGTACTCCTCCAAATGCCTGACAACGAGTTCCTAATGCGCATCAGATCAATCGATCCAGTATATCCAGTCACGGTGCGTGATTCAGGGTGCTTCCAGCCCGCCGTCGGGTCGGCGCACCCGGGCCGCCCACCGCTCGTGCAGGTGGGTGCGCGGCGGGTACTTCGCCGCCGCCTCGTCCAGGTCGATGCCCCATCCGGGCCGGTCCGAGGGCGTGAGGTAGCCGTCCACGGTGCGCAGCGTGCCGGGAAACACCTCGTGCACCCGCTCGGGGTAGACGTGTTGCTCCTGGATGCCGAAGGCGGGACTGGTCACATCGAGCGTGACGTTGACCGCCGCGCCGATCGGCGAGACGTCCGGCGGCCCGTGCCACGCGGTCCGCACCCCGGTCAGCTCGCACAGCGTGGCCAGCTTGCGGGCCGGGGTCAGCCCGCCCACCGCCGACACGTGCACGCGCAGGTAGTCGACGCCGCCGGAGGTGATCAGGCGCGTGGCGTCGGTCATCGAGGTCAGCAACTCGCCGGAGGCGATCGGCATCGGCGCGGCGGCGCGCACCTCGGGCAGCCGATCGAAGTGCTCCGGCGCCAGCGGGTCCTCGAGGAAGAAAAGCCGGTACGGCTCCAGCGAACGGGCCAGCCCCACCGCCTCCTTCGGGGTGAGCCGGTTGTGCGCGTCGTGCAGCAGCCCGAGTTCGTCGCCGAGCACCTCGCGGGCCCGCTCGAACAGGCGCGGCGCGGTGCGCAGGTAGTGGCCCACGTCCCAGCCGTCCGGATACGGCGCGCCCGGGTAGCCGCCCGGCGTGCCGTCGGCGCCGTAGGTACCAAGACCCGGGCCACCGGTCTGCAACCGCACGTACCGGTAGCCCTGTTCGGCCAACGCGGCCACCCGCTCGATCGACTCCTCGATGCCGCCGCCGCGAGCCCCGGTGTACACCGCGGCACCGCCGCGCACCCGGCCGCCGAGCAGTTCGTACACCGGTACGCCCAGCCGTTTGCCGGCGATGTCCCACAGCGCCTGGTCGATCCCGGACAGCGCGTTGTTGTGCACCGGGCCGCCGCGCCAATAGGAGGAGTAGTGCAGCAGCCGGAAGATGTCCTCGATGTCGGCCGGGTGCCGACCGATCACCATCGGCGCGAGGTGTTCCTCGACGGCCGAGACCACCGCGTGGAAGCGCTGGGTGAAGGTGGCGCAGCCGAGGCCGTACAACCCCGGCTCGGAGGTGTCGACCCGCACCACGACGAGCGGCACCCCGCCGGGCGCGGTCACGATCGCCCGCACCGACGTGATCCGCAACGCGTCCCGAGCGGCCCACGGCGCCTGCGTCTCGGCCATGACCGCGAGAGCCGCCGGGTCGGGCGCGCGAACGCCGGGCACCCGAGTGCCCGCCGGATGAGTGTGAGGCCCCTGAGCGCCGGCCACGTGCGCCCCGCGCGTCGCCGCCGGGTCCACCCGATCGGTCGATCGCGTCTTTGTCCCGGGCTCCGACTCCGACGCCTTCTCGGTCTCCGGCTCGGGCTCGGTCTCCGACTTGCTCATGACGTTTGCTCCTGTGGGTCCGAGGGCCGATCAGCGTGCCGAGCCCCACCCGAGTCCGGCTGCCGCGCGGACGAATCGTCCTGGGGATCGGCGGGGTCGAGCCCGTCCGCGAGCCGATACGGGTATCGGGCGCTGAAGCCGAGGAGCCGCCGGGCGGGCGCCAGGTCGATCGGGACCGACCGCTCGGGAAACGTCGCGCGGCAGGGCACATCCGGCAGGTGGGCGGCGACGAGGTCGCGCGTGGGTGTCGCCGAAAGCGTGTCCGGCGCCGCCACGAACAGCACCGGTGCGCCGGTCACGCCCGACGCGGTCAGGCCGAGCACGCACGCCCGGGCGGCGTCCCGCAGGTCGAGGTAACTCCACACCTCCGCCGCACCGCTCGCCGGGTCCCGGGCCAACCGGGCGGCGTGCCCGGCGAGTCGGTCGCGATCACCGAGGAACGGCAGGCGCAACGCCACCGCCGTCATGCCGTGCCGGCGACGCATCATCGCCGCGGTGGCCTCGTCGACCTGCTTGGACAGCGCGTACGGGTCCTCGACGCACAGCGGCAACTCCGTGTCGAAGGGCAGGTACGCCGGCTGCGGCCGGGGCGTGGAGCGGGCGAACGGCAGGCCGGTGACGGACAGGCTGCTCGCCAACACCGCGCGGCGCACCCCCGCCCGGCCGGCCTCGTTCAGCACCACGAAGGTGGCCTGCGTATTCGTACCGAACACCACCTCGGGGGCGGCCACTTCGGGCGAGGCCAGCGCGGCCAGGTGGATCACCGCGTCGACCCCGTCGAGCGCATCCGCCACGGCCACCGGATCCCGGGCATCGCCGACCACCACCCGGTCGGCCCGCAACTCCCCGGCACCCCCGGCGTCCTCGGCGACCAACGCGGTCACCGGCACGCCCCGATCGGCCAACTCCGCCAACACAGCGGTCCCCAGCCGCCCCGCGGCACCGGTGACCAGAACCCGCGCCATCCACACGTCGGGCTCGGGTACGTCCGACCCGCGCGGCGCGGGCCCGACCACGCCGCTCCCCCGCACACCGCTTCCGTGCGCCATCGGCTCGTGTACTCCGCGCCCGCGCGTTCCGCGCTCCCCGCTCACTTGAGCCCCGTGAACGCGATGCCGCGCACGATCTGCCGCTGGAAGACCAGGAAGACCACGACCGGCGGGATGATCGTGATCAGCATTCCCGCGATCAGCAGACTCTGGTCCGAGGTGTCCGCGAGGCGCGGGAGCGCCACCGCCAGCGGCTGCTTGTCCGTGTCGGTGATGGCGATCATCGGCCAGAGGAAGTCCTTCCAGGCGTTCATCACCGCGAGCAGCGACACCACGGCCAGGATCGGCCGGGACATGGGCAGCACGATACGGGTGAGGACCCGCCACGGACCGGCACCGTCCAGGCGCGCCGCCTCCAGGAGTTCCCGAGGGATGCCGTCGAAGAACTGCTTCATCAGCAGCACGTTGAACGCGTGCGCGCCGGCCGGCAGCCACACCGCCATCGGCGTGTTGGCGATCGACCCGCCGGTCAGCGGCAGGTCCTGGATGGTCAGGTAGAGCGAGACCATCGACACCGTGCCCGGCAGGAACAGCGTGGCCAGCACCGCGGCGTAGACGTACTTGCCGTAGAACGGCCGCAGGATGGACAGCGCATAGGCCCCGGTGACCGCGACGAACAATTGCACGAACCACGAACCACCCACCAGCACAACGGTGTTCGTCAGATAGCGGCCCAGGTCCAGGCTCGTCCACGCGGTCGAGATGTTCGACCAGTGCGCCTCCTCGGGCCACAGCGCCAGCGGGTGCCGCAACGACTCCTGGGTGGAGGAGATCGAGCCCTTGAACACCCAGTAGACGGGGCCCGCGCCCTCGATCACCAGCGCGGCGATCAACAGCAGTTGCGTGGCGCCCAGGCCGAACCGGGTGAGGGGGCGACGGCGTTCCGTCTCGGACATCACGCCCCTGGTACCGGTACTCATTTCGTCCCCCACGTGCGGGTGAGCCGCAGATAGATCGCCGACAACACCGCGAGCACCGCGGCCAGGCTCACGCTCAGCGCGGCGGCGCTGCCGTAGTCGCCGCTGACGAACGCGTACCGGTAGATGAGCAGCAGCACGGTGACCGTGGAGTCCTCCGGGCCGCCGTCGGTGAGGACGAACGGCTCGGTGAACACCTGGAAGGTGTTGATCACCTGGAGCAGCATCATGATCAACAGGACCGAGCGCATGTGCGGCAGCGTGACGTGCCACAACCGGCGCCGGACCGAGGCCCCGTCCAGTTCCGCGGCCTCGTACAACTCGGTCGGCACACTCGCGAGCGCGGCCAGATAGATCAGTACCGCGCCACCCGCACCCGCCCAGGTCGCCTCCACCACCAGGCTCGTCATCGCGGTGTCGGCGGATTGCAACCACGGGTACGGGCCCAGTCCGACCTTGCCGAGCACCTCGTTGAACAGCCCCGAGTCCGGGTCGTAGAACCACTTCCACATCAGCACCGCCACCACCGGCGGCACCGCCACCGGCAGGTAGACCAGCACCCGCATCAGCCCGGCGCCGCGGCGCAGTTCGGACATCAGCACGGCCAGGAACAGCGGCAGCGGGAAGCCGATCAGCAGCGCCAGGCCGGTGAACACCAGGGTGTTCCACACCGCCTTGCCGAGCAGCGGATCCTCCAGCAGGGTCCGGTAGTTCCGCAGGCCGACCCAGCTCGCCGGGTCGACCAGGTTGGTCTGCTGGAAGCTGAGCACCAGGCTGCGGATGATCGGCCACCACGAGAACAGACCGAACACCAGCACGGTCGGCAGCAGGAACAACACCGCCGCGACGTGCCGGGATCCGCCGCGCCACCGGGTCGCCTCGGGCAGGCCCTTGCCCGAGGGCACCCGCGCCACGGCCGGCGGGCTCTCCCGGGAAATGGTCGGCGTACTCACAGCCCGCCCCCGTCGCGATCCCGGTGCGACCCCACGTCCCCGTCGCGATCCCGGTACATCCCGGAGCCGACCGACCCCCCGCCGCCGGCACGCGTCCGCACGATTGCGGGTCGACCCGACGCACCCCCTCGGCGCGCCCCGGTCTCGCCCCCGATCACTGCGCCTGCGCCTTCTCGAAGGCCGGCCCGAGCCGGTCGCCGGCCTTCGCCAACTCCGCACGCGGGTCCGCGTCCTTGCGGGTCAACACGGCCTGCACCACGGTGTCCAACGCCCCGTACAGATCCTGCGCGGCGACCGGCGGCTCCACCCGGTAGTCCAGCTTGCCCACGCCGGTGACGTAGGGCACGAAGTTCGCGGTCGGGATGTTGGTGTGCTTGTTGATCGCGGCGTTGACCGGGTCGGCCACGGCGGCCGAATAGAACGGCAGCGTGGGCAGGCCGACCGCGAGCTTGTCCGCGGCCTGGGCGAGCGCGAGCTCCTCGGCCGCGGCCGGGTCGTACGTCGGCTTGAGGTAGAAATAGTCGATCCACTTCACCGCCGCGGCCCGCTGGGCCGGCGTGGCCTTGGCGCTGACCACGGCCATCAGGCCGCCGAGCAGGGTGGCCTTGCCGCCGTTCTGCTGCGGGAGCGCGGCCATGCCGAAGTCGGCGGGCTTGCCGGAGTACTGGGTGATGTAGCGCTGGTAGCTGTTGACCGTGCTGATCATCATGCCGATCTTGCCCGCGGCGAAGTCGCGTTCGGCGTCCTGCTGGGTGCGCAGGTGGTTGTTGCCCATCGAGTCGTCCTGCCAGCGCATCGCGGACAGTTGCCCGAGCGCGTTCTCGGCCGGGCCGTCGAGCAGGGACGGCACGTACTTGTCGCCGACCTTCTTCTCCATCGAGCCGCCGTAGGCGTAGGTCATCGCGGTGAGGATCCAGCCGCCGGTGTTCTTGACGGTCATCTGGGTGTAGCCGGTGGCGCCGGTGTCGGAGATCTTCTTGGCGGCGCCGCGCACCTCGTCCCAGGTCGCGGGCGGCTTGTCCGGGTCCAGACCGGCCTTGGTGAACAGGTCGCGGTTGTAGACCAGGCCGAGCGCGTACTCGGTGACCGGCAGCCCGTAGACCTTGCCGTCCGCGGCGGTGGCCGGGGCCAGCGCGCGCGGGTCCAGGTCGCCCGAGTGCGGCAGGCTCTTGACCTCGGTGCTCAGGTCGGTGATCTGCTTGCGCGCGATCAGAGCGGGCGGTTCGGTCAGGGGCACGGTCAGCACCGTCTCGGCGCTGCCGCCGGCCAGGCGGGCCGCGAACGTGCGCGCGTCCCACTGGGTGTCGGTCGGCTTGAGCTTGATGTTCGGGTTGGCCTTCTCGAACGCGGCGACCGCGTCCAGGAATTGTTGCCGCGTCTTCGGGGCCGTGGTGGCGGGCATGCCCGCGACGGTGATCGTGGTCTTGCCGGAGGAGCCGGCGCCGTCGGACGTGCCGGACGAACAACCGGCGGTGCCGGCGACGAGGGCGAGCGCGAGCGCCCCGGCCCCCGCCACCGCCCGACGGCGACGGCGTCGATGCGTGCTGACCGGGACTGACTCGGCCACGGGTACCTCCCTGGATCCTGGTGCTGCGGGCCGGACGTTGCTCCGCAGGGATGCCGCTTTGGACGCGGAGGCGTCGGGCTGCGATGAGGTCGTATCTAATTCGCATTAGGAGAGGGTGTCAAGAGGGTTGCCGACACGTTGCGCGGCCCGGCGAATCAGACATACGACGACCTTGACTCGTGTCGAGGATCGGAGTACACATTCGCTCTAATCCGCATTAGGTCAACTCCTTGGCAACCCTGTCGCTCGGGAAAGGGATCCTCATGTCCACCCACCACGCACCCGACGACCACCACAGCGCCGACGGCGACCTGCGCCGACGCGGCTTCCTCGCCGGGGCGGTCGCGGTCGGTGTGGCCGGCACGGTGCTGCCGGGAACCGCGTTCGCGGCCGAGCAGGCGGCCCCGGTGACCGTGTCCGCGCCGGGCATCAGCCTCACCGCCGGCGCCGACGGCCACGTCTCGGTCCGCGACGGCGGCGGTGTCGAACGGGTCCGCCTGACCGGATTCATGGCCAAGGACTCCGTCGTCGGCATCCAGCGGAGCACCGGCGGCACACCGTCGTTGATCACGCTCGCCGACGGCAGACCCGCGATCCGGGTCGAGTACACGCTGCCCGCCGCCGCGAACGGGATCACCGTCCGGGGCGTTTTCGACGTCACCGCGCACCGGGCGCACCTGCGCTGGGAGGTGGGCGGCTCGACCACACTGACCCCGGCCGGCTTCATGTTCGGGCGCACCGTACTCTCGCCCACCGCACCGGAGGCCTTCGTCGCGCTGACCACGTGGAACCGGGACGCGGGCGGCGGCATCCCGTACGAGACCAACGCCGGCGTGGTCTACCAGGAGACCTGGGCCGACACGAAGGCGTACTTCCGGCTCGCCGGCACCACCCCGGCCTGGACCAACGCCACCTGGATCCACGCGCCCGGCACCGCGAGCGGCGGCGGCGCGGTGACCGAGGCCGACCTGGTGCTCGGCACGATGCGACCCGCCGCTGCCGGCACCACCGGATCGGCCCGGCCGCTCGGTGTCGAGGTGTGGACCGACCAGCCGTTCTCGCTGTGGGATCAGGGCGGTGTGCCGATGCCGCTGCACGCGGAGGTCGCCAACGGCGGCACCACCGACAAGGCGGTGCGACTGTCCTGGTGGGCGCGCGACTTCGACGGCCGGATCCTGGGCAGCGGCGCGGTCACCGACACCGTCGCGGCGGGCGCCACCTGGGCGCGGACGTTCACCGTCACCTCGCCGCCGCACGGCATCGTGTTCACCGAGGTCAGCGCGACCTCCGGAACGGAAGAGGCGTTCGCCCGGACCAACCTCTCGGTGCTGCCCTCGTTCACCTACCAGGCGGGCGCCGACAGCATGTTCGGCATCGCCAACTATCCGTGGCTGCTCGAGCCGAACGCCCCGGCCGTGCTGGGCCTGATGCGGCGGCTCGGCATCAATCGGGTGCGCATCTCCTACGACGGCGGCCCCGGCCTGCCGCCGGCCACGCTCGACGCGGCCGGCTTCGCGCACAACATCGAACTGGCCGGCATCCCGCTCGGCGGCACCACCGCCCAGGTCGCCGCGTGGGCGGACACCAACACCGCCAAGGCGATCGGCGCGAACGCCGACTGGTTCGAGGTGGCCAACGAGATCAACAAGCCGTGGATGAGCGGCCAGACCGCGTCCGCCTACGTCCGCGACGGGCTGCACCCGGTACGGGACCGACTGACCGCGGCCGGGGCACGGACCAAGGTGATGAACGCGGGCCTGGCCGGGATGGACTACGTCTGGACCAAGAACTTCCGCGACGCGGGCGGCTGGAACCTGATCGACGGCTTCGCCTTCCACCCCGGCCGCGGCAACTTCACCCCCGACTACGCGCCGGCGCCGGCCGACTGGACGATGGGCGACCACGGCACGTACTGGAACTTCCTCGGCGGCCTGCGCAAGGCCCGCGAGGTGATCGCCGAGTACGGCGACAAGGAGCTGTGGCTGACCGAGGCGTACGCGTGCACCAAGCCGAACAGTTGGTGGCACGACACCTACCGGCACGCCGCGGAGAACGTGCTGCTGACCCTGGCGCTGGCCAAGGCCGAGGGGGTGCGCTGCGTGAACTGGTACCAGTTGCACGACAGTGTGCTGGGCAAACCGCAACTGGCCGACCCGGTGAACTCCGAGTACCACTACGGGCTGATGCACCGCGACCTCGGGGCCAAGCCGTCCGCACTGGCCTACGCCACGGCGGCCCGGGTGCTGGATCGGGCCACGTTCGTCCGCCGGTTGGACCTGGCCGACCCGGATCTCAGGGGGCTGCTGTTCGCCTCGCCCGACGGCCCGATCTCGATCCTGTGGAGCCGCAAGGACGGGTACGTGCTCAACCCCGACCACCCGGCGGACTCGGGGTGGTTCGCCGCGCCCGAGCCGTGGGTGGACGGGTGGCGGACGAAGACGACGCTGCTGGTGGCGGCGGCTTCGGGAGCTTCACCGGCAGCGGCCGGGCGGCGGGGGCGAGGGCATCGCGGCGGCGGGCGCGACGCGGCGGCGACGGTCCGCGAGCTGGACTGCATCGGGCGCGAGCGCCGGTTGACGCCGGTGCGCGGGCGCGTGGAGCTTCGGTTGGACGGCGCGCCTCGGATCTACTACGGGCTCACCGACACGCCGGACGCGCCGTGTTGATCCGGGCCGACGGATCCGCCGGACACCCGGCCGGTACGGGCTGACGGCACGTCGGACAGGGCGGGCGGGATCGGGCGTGCCGAACCGGACGTACCGGGCGAGGCGTACCGGGCGAGGCGTACCGGGCGAGGCCTACCGGGCGAGGCCTACCGGGCGAGGCCTACCGGGCGAGGCGGCGAAGGCGGCGCGGTGACCCGGCGGGCGGCCTCGTGGGGGTGGAGTGGGGCGGCGGCGGACTCGGTGCCGCCGCCCCGGTCTCGTGGTGGATCAGTTGTAGGTCAAGGGCGGGCTGAGCGGCGTACGGGTGACGCAGTACCAGCTCGGCCACGACGACGGGAACAGCACCCGCAGACTCCAGTTGCTCGGCGACGGCGGTGTGCCGGTGAGCACGGCGTTCAGCGGTTGGCCGGGCGAGATGGTGCCGCTGATCTTCGGGATCGCGCCGAGGTTGAGCACGGGAGCGCCGGCCGCGTACGGCGGATTGATCGTCCCGTCGTAGACCACGCCGCCACCGGGGCCGTTGAAGAGCACGGTGGTGTTGATCGAGTTCCCGGGGAAGCCGACCGGGACCGGCCGGGCGATGCTCACCTTCAGCACACCGCCGCCGGTGGAGTACGTCACCTTGGCGGTGAACGTTCCGCCCCTGGTGTCCACGCAGTTGTAGGGGGACGTCGACGGGCCGCCCGCGGAGGCGGTACCGGCGAACGTGGTCACGGCGGCGAGCGCGCCGGCGGTGGCGAGCGCGGCGATCCTTGCGCGCTTGGACATACCTGTCTCCTGGGTTTCTGGGCTGGACCCGAACCGTGCGGAGGAGCAGAAGTACACCGGGTGCGACCACACCCGTCACGCGCGCCCAGTAGACCAACCCGCGTCCCGAACGGACAACCCGGCCCGGAGCGATGTCTCGAATTGGCAAGTGGACGGGGGCGGGCCGGATCATCCAGGGCCGACCGGCCGCACCAAGCCCCTCGCCGCCCCCAAACCCCGACCTCCGCACCGAACACAACAGGCGGAGCGGGTGCGCGCACTACTCGAGCCAATCAACGGTGCAACCGCGACGCGACGGGTGGGCCGGGTGGGCGCAACCAGCGCGATCATCACCCACGCAACCCACCCGCCACCGCGGCGAACCCGCCCGAGCCGCCTCACCCACCAGGGTCAGGTGACCTCGAGCTTGGCCCCCGCGGCCGTGGCCAGGAGTTCCTCCGCGTGGGCTCGGCCGAGTTCGGAGTCCTCCAGGCCGGCCAACATGCGGGAGAGCTCCCGAACTCGGGCCGGGTCGTCGAGGGTGACCACTCCGGAACGCGTGACCGTGCCGTCGCTGGACTTTTCCACCACCAGGTGGCGGTCGGCGAAGGCGGCCACCTGGGGCAGGTGGGTCACCACGATCACCTGGGCGACCCGCGCCAGCCGGGCCAGGCGGCGGCCCACCTCGACCGCGGCCTTGCCGCCGACACCCTGGTCGACCTCGTCGAAGACGAACGTGGGGACCGGGTCGGCGCCGGCGAAGACCACCTCGACCGCGAGCATCACCCGGGAGAGCTCACCACCGGAGGCCCCCTTGGCCAGCGGTCGCGGTGGCGCTCCCGGGTGCGGGGACAGTTGCAGTTCGACCTCGTCGACACCCGCCTGGCCGTACGCCAGGACCCGGTCGCCGACCGGCAGCCCGTCCGGGTCGTCCACTCCGGAGATGGCCACCCCGACCCGTGCGTACGGCATCGCCAGCGCGGCCAACTCGCCGGTCACCGCCGCCGCGAAGCGTTCCGCCGCGGCGTGCCGGGCCGCCGACACCTCGGTCGCCAGCGCCGCCAACTCGGCCCGCAGCGCGTCCCGTTCGGCGGTCAGCTCCTCGGTGCGGTCGTCGTCGCCGTCCAACTCGGCCAGCCGCGTGGCCGAGCGCTCGGCCCAGGCCAGCACCTCGTCGATCGACTCGCCGTACTTGCGGGTCAGCGCCGACAGCGCCGCCCGCCGCTCCTCCGCCGCCGCGAGCCGGACCGGGTCCGCGTCCACGCCGGCCGCGTAGGAGGCGAGCTCGGTTGCCACATCGGACACCAGGTAGCCGACCTCGCCGAGCCGATCCGCCAACGCCGCCAACGCCGGGTCGTGCGCGCGTACCGCCTCCACCGCCCGCTGCGCGGCGCCCAGCAGGGTCGAGGCGTCCACCGCGTCCGTACCGGTCTCCGGATCGCCCAACAGCGCCTCGTGCGCCGTGGTCGCCGCGGTGCGCAGCGCGTCCGCGTGGCCCAGCCGCGACGTCTCCGCGGCCAGTTCCGCGTCCTCGCCCGGCTGCGGCACGACCTGTTCGATCTCGGTCAGGCCGAACCGCAACAGGTCGGCCTCCTGCGCGCGTTCGCGCGCCCGGGTGGTGATCTCGGCGAGTTCCGCGCTCACCTCGCGCAGCCGCCGATAGACCCCGCCGTACGCCTTCAACGGCACCGACACGGCCTCCCCGGCGTACCGGTCGAGCGCGCCGCGCTGCCGGGCCGGGCGCAGCAGCCGCTGCTGGTCGGTCTGACCGTGGACCGCGATCAGGTCGTCGGCCAGGTCGGTCAACAACCCGACCGGCGCGGACCGCCCGCCCACATGCGCGCGCGAGCGGCCCTCGGCCGAGACGGTCCGCGCCAGCAGCAGCTCGTCGTCGTCCAGCTCGGCGCCCGCCTCGATCGCCCGACGCCCCGCCGGCGAGTCCGCCGGCACGCTGAGCCGACCCTCCACCAGGGCCTTCCCCGTCCCGTTGCGCACCAGCCCGGCATCGGCCCGCCCACCGAACAGCAAGCCGAGCCCGGTCACCACCATCGTCTTGCCGGCGCCGGTCTCGCCCGTGACCACGGTGAAGCCCGGCGCGAGCTCGACTACGGCGTCTTCGATGACACCCAGACCCTGTATCCGCATCTCTTCGAGCACGGGACGACACTACGAGGTCGTGGGGACTCCACGCGAAGAACGCAGTTCAACGGCGTGTGTTCAACACACGAACAGACCGCCGTATCGACGATCCGGCCCGGCAGCGGCCCGGGAGACGCGGCTCACTTGCGCCCACGCCACCCCTTGACCGGCAACGCGAACTTGGCCACGAGCCGATCCGTGAACGGCGCCCGATGCAACCGCGCCAACCGCACCGGCTGGGTCCCGCGACGCACCTCCACCCGCGCCCCGGCGGGCAACTGCACCGTGCGCCGGCCGTCGCACCACAGCGCGCCGGGCGGCGTCTCCGGCGCGAGCTCGAGCGCCAGCACCGAATTCGGCGAGACCACCACCGGGCGCGCGAACAGCGCGTGCGCGCTGATCGGCACCATGATCAGCGCCTCCACCTCGGGCCACACGATCGGCCCGCCACCGGAGAAGGCGTACGCGGTCGACCCGGTCGGCGTCGCGCACACCACCCCGTCGCAGCCCCACCGGGACAGCGGCCGGCCGTCCACCTCGGCGACCAGTTCCAGCATGCGCTCGCGCGAGGCCTTCTCGATCGCGGCCTCGTTCAGCGCCCAGTTGGTGTGCACGGTCTCGCCGTTGACCCGCACCACCACGTCGAGCGTCATGCGCTCCTCGACGTCGTAGTCACGCGCCACGACCCGCTCCACCACGTCGTTGAGGTCCTCGCGCTCGGCCTCCGCCAGGAACCCGACCCGGCCCAGGTTGACCCCGAGCATCGGCACCGCCGCCTCACGCACCAACTCCGCGCCGCGCAGCAGCGTGCCGTCGCCGCCGAGCACGATGGCCAGCTCGCAGCCCTTGGCCGCGTCCGGCTCCACCGACACCACGACCGCGCCCGGCAGCGCCAGGTCGTCCGCCTCGTTCTCGAGCACCCGTACGCCCAGGCCCGCCGCGATCAACCGCTCCACCACCAGCCGTGCGCTGCGCAACGCCGCAGGTCGGCCGGTGTGCGTCACCACCAGTACCGTGCGATCGCTCATGCCCGTATCCCCTCGTCCGCATCGAACCGACCGCAGCCGTACCCGTACGCCGTGACGCTACCGTGCGCGCCGCTCACCGAGGCCCCTCGGCGACCGCCCGATCGACGTCCGCCGGGTCCAGCTCCGGCGCACCGGCCCGCATCCACAGGAAGTACTCGACGTTGCCCGACGGCCCCGGCAGTGGCGACGCGGTCACCCCGAGCACCCCCAGCCCCGCCTTCGCGGCCTGCTCCGCGACCGTACGCACTGCCTCGGCCCGCAGGGCCGGATCGCGCACCACCCCGCCCGCGCCGAGCCGCTCGCGCCCGACCTCGAACTGCGGCTTGACCATCATGACCAGATCCGCGTCCGGCGCGGAACAGCGCACCAGCGCGGGCAGCACCAGCCCGAGCGAGATGAAGGACAGGTCACCCACCACCAGATCGGCCGCCGGCCCCACCTGATCCGGCGTCAGCTCACGCACGTTGGTCCGATCCCGTACCGTCACCCGATCGTCGCTGCGCAGCACCCAGGCCAGTTGCCCGTACCCCACGTCCACCGCGACCACATGCGCCGCGCCCGCGCGCAACAGCACGTCGGTGAAGCCGCCGGTGGAGGCACCCGCGTCGATGCAGCGCCGCCCCTCGACGGTGAGGCCCAGCGGGGTGAACGCGGCCAGCGCGCCCGCGAGTTTGTGTCCGCCGCGCGAGACGTAGTCCGGATCGCCCTCGTCGGCGGCGACCACCACGGCCGCCCCCGCGTCGACCTGGGTGGCCGCCTTGGTCGCGGCCTGGCCGCCCACCGTCACCCGCCCGGCCGCGATCAGTTCGCTCGCGTGGTCCCGGGAGCGAGCGAGTCCCCTGCGCACCAGCTCGGCGTCGAGCCTGCGTCGTGCCACCGGTCGTGCCTGCCGTTCCTTGGTTGTGCCGAAGTCGTCGACGAGGACCGCCGTTCCCGCGCCCGACACGCGTGGGTCCCTCGCCCGGATCGGGATCGGGACCTACCGGTCCAGGTCCGCCAGGGTGTCCCGCAGCCCTCGGTGCACATCCTCGTACACCGACCCGTGCGCCTCGGTGGGCAGGTCACCCACACGGCTCAGGGTGGCGAGTACGGCGTCCACGTGCGCATCACCGGTGGGCGCGGGCGGCTCGACGTCGAGCGGCCCGATCGCGGCCGGCCCCGAGGGCGCGACGAGCCCGACCACGCCGGACCCGTCACCGCCCGCGCCGGGCCCCACGCCCGCGTCCGCGCCCACGCTCACGACTGCTCGTCCGCGCCGGCGGCCGGCTCGGCGGGCTTGCGGATGGCCTTCTTGGCCGGCGTCGCCTTCTTCGTCGCGGCGGTGCCGTTCGTCTTGCGCGCGGGCTTGCGCGGCCCGGCCACCGGAGCCGACGCGGGCGCGTTCGCGGACGTCTTGCGCGCCGCGGCCTTCTTCGCCGCCGCGGGCTTCGCGGCGGCGGGCTCGGCGACCGGCGCGGTCGGCGAAGCGGTGGCGCGGGCCGCGGCCGGCGCGCTCGGACCCGCCGCCGGACGGGCCGTCCGCGGCGTGGACGCGCGCGCCAGGCGGTGCTCCAGGTCGGTCACCCGGCTCTTCAGCCGAGCGATCTCCTCCTCCGCCTTGATCAGATCCTTGGTCCACGGCTTCGACCGGGACAGCGCCTTGTCCACCTCGCCGCGCACGACGCCCACGAGCAGGTCCCGGTTCGCCTTGCCCGTCTCGTACAGCTCCTCGGCGACCTGCTGCACATACTGCGGCAACGCCTGGGCCTGATCCGGCACCTGCTCCAGGTCCAGGCCGCTGCGCTCGACGAGGGCCTTGGCCACCTCGGTGACACGCTGCCGGGTCATCTCGGTCAAGCCACTGGCGATCTGAAGGTAACTGCGAACGACATCTCGCATAAGCGGCGCCTGCCTTCCTGCTCCGGCCGCCGTATGCGTGCCTGTGCGGCGATACGAACGGCGATGATCGGTCTGCTCCGACGCTACCCTCTCGACCGGCGCGGGACCGGAAGCAACGACATGCGGGCCGCGCCGAGAACGACGGAGAAGGACGGACGGGGCCGGAGACAGGGCAGGAAAGAAGGAGAACGACACGGCGCCGACCCGGGAACGGCCGCCGACGACGACCGAGGAGAAGACGGAAGACGCGCCGACCGCACCCGGCGACCCGGCCCCGCATCGGCCGACCCCCGGTGGGGTACGGTCGCCAACCGGATCCCACGGAAGGAACGCCTTCGCATGGCCACCGTCGAAGAGTGCCGCAAGGCCCTCGAGGAACTGTCCGCCAAGATGGGCCGAGCGGAGGGTGAAACCCGCAAGGCCACCCAGCTCGACCGCAGCCTCAGTTGCCGCGTCACCGATCTCGACGTCACCTTCTCCGGCCGCCTGCGCGACGGCGCGCTGCACGACATCGACACCGAGCCGCGCACCGACAAGGCACAGATCCGGCTGAGCCTGACCGGCGACGACCTGATCGCGCTGGTCGCCGGCGAGCTCAATTTCGGTGCCGCGTGGGCCAAGGGCCGGGTCAAGCTGGACGCCTCGTTCAAGGACCTGCTGGTCCTGCGCAAACTGCTCTGACCCGGCCCGCCCACCTCGGGTCGCGCCCGCTACCAGCCCTGACGCGACGCGACGCCGGCCGTGTCCACCGGCGCGCGTACCGCCCAAGCCGCGGCGCACGCCGCCCGCAGCCCGTCGATCCGCTCACCCGCGCCCTCGACCGCCAACGCG
This sequence comes from Embleya sp. NPDC001921, assembly GCF_053594475.1. Lineage (NCBI taxonomy): Bacteria > Bacillati > Actinomycetota > Actinomycetes > Kitasatosporales > Streptomycetaceae > Embleya > Embleya sp. NPDC001921. The sequence goes on along the minus strand of NZ_JBSFEO010000056.1, from coordinate 6,352 downwards.
CCGTCGACCACCCGCGCCGACCAACCGCCGCACACCCACGCGTCACCGTCCGGCCGAGCCGTCACCGGCGCGGCCAACAACGCCCGCAGATCCTCGGCCACGAACGTCGGCCGTCGGCCCTCGCCCGCCGCCAGCAGCGCGTCCGGCGTGGTGACCCCGGTGAGCACCAACAGGCTGTCCACGCCCCCCTTGCACGCACCCTCGATGTCGGTGTCCAGCCGGTCGCCCACCACCAGCGGCCGGCGCGCGCCGGTACGCAGGATCGTCTCCCGGTGCAGCGGCAACTCGGGCTTGCCCGCGACCACCGGCTCGACCCCCGTCGCCGCCCGCACCACGCCCACCAGCGCGCCGTTGCCCGGCGCGATGCCGCGCTCGGTGGGAATGGTCAGGTCCGCGTTCGAGGCCACCCAGAACACCCCGCGCGCCACCGCGTACGACGCCTCGGTCAGCGCCTGCCACCCCACGTCGGACGCGAACCCCTGAACCACCGCGGCGGGCTCCTCGTCCGCCGACCGCACCGGCCGCAGCCCGTGCTCGCGCAACGCCACCTCCAGCCCCGCGCCCCCGACCACGAGCACCGCCGCACCCTCGGGCACCCGCTCCGCGACCACCCGCGCGGCGGCCTGCGCCGAGGTCACCACGTCCTCGGGCTGCGCCGGGATGCCCAGCTCGACCAGATGCTCGGCCACCGTCTCGGGCGGCCGGGACGCGTTGTTCGTGACGAACGCCAGCCCCATCCCCCGCCGCCGCGCCTCGGCCAGCACCTCCACGGCGTGCGGAACGGCCCGCGCGCCGGTGTACACGACACCGTCCAGGTCGAGCAGCGCGACGTCGTACGCCCGCGCCAACTCCCCCGCCGCCGCGGCCTCGTCCGGAGCGTTCACCGCCGATGCCGATGCCGATGCCGACTCCGTCGCGGATGCCGAAGTCGTTGCCGAGGTCGAAGTCGTTGCCGAGGTCGCTGCCGAGGTCTGCTTGCTCACGCGTCGTCGCTCCTGTCGTCCATGTCCCCACCGTCCTTGCCGATCGTCCCGTACGCACCGGCCCTCGCGCGCAACGTGGCCCGCGCCTGGACCAGCGCCGTCCGGTAGTGCTCGGTCTCCGGCCGCATCGCCACCGCGAGCGCCAAGTGCTCCACCGCGGTCTCGAAATCGCCGAGCCGCGACGCGGACAGTCCCCACCCGAACTGCGCGTAGTCGTCCGCCGGATCCGACTCGGCCACCGCGCGAAAGTGCCGCAGCGCCTCGTCGTGTCTGCCCGAGTCGAACCAGGCCCGCGCCAGCGCCTCCCGCACACTGCGCGACTCCGGCGCCGCGTCCGCGGCCCGCGCCAGCAACTGCGCGGCGGCGGCCGGATTACCCGACGCGAGCAACTGCGTGCCACGCCGATACCAGTCGTACACGTCTCCCGTGGGCACACCGTTCACCCCGCCGGCTCCCTGAGCCATCGCCATGATGCCCTCCCGCAACTCGACCATCCGCCGGCCGGCGAAATCCGGCGGCCGGTGACATCGGATGTCCTGATCTTGCCCGGGCTCGGGCCCGTAACATTCGGCCATGGACCACGCAGTGCCGAACGGGCTCGATCTGGCCCCTTTCCGCGGGCTTCGCTACGACCCGGAACACGTCGGGGACGTCGCCTCGGTGACCTCTCCGCCGTACGACGTGGTCGAGCCCGGCGGCGTACCCGCGCTGGAGGACGCCGATCCGCACAACATCGTGCGCCTGGTCCTCCCGCGCAGCGCGGAACAGGCGGGCACCACATTGCGCACCTGGCTGGCCGAGGGCGTGTTGCGCCCGGACCCGCTGCCCACGCTGTACGTATACGAACAGCGCGACCACAACTCCATCCAACGCGGTCTGATCGGCGCCCTCTCGCTCGACTCCGCGGTCCTGCCGCACGAGGACGTGATGGCCGGCCCGGTGGCGGACCGGGCCGCGCTGATGATCGAGTTGTCGGCCAACCCCGAGCCGATCCTGCTGGTGTACACCGGCGGCGGGCGCGCCTCGGACATCGTGGAACAGACCACCCACCAGTCGCCCCTGGTCGGCCTGCGCACGCCGGACGGCATACGACACCGACTGTGGGGGGTGACCGATCGACACGCGCTCGCCGCGATCCGCGAGGACCTCGCGCATCGCAAAGCGCTGATCGCCGACGGCCACCACCGCTGGGCGGCCTACGCCAGGATGCGCGACCGCGCGCACGCGGACGGCCGCGGCGACGGCCCCTGGGATCGCGGCCTGGTGCTGCTCGTGGACACCGTCCGGCACCCGCTGCGGGTCGGCGCGATCCACCGCGTCCTGCCCAAACTGCGCCCGGCCGACGCGCTGAACGCCCTGGCCACCTACGGCGACGCGGGCGCCGGCGCGTTCCTGGCCCGCCCCCTCGACGGCACCCTGCCCGCCGCCCTGTGGGCACTGGACCAGGCCACCGGCCCGGCCTTCCTGCTCGCCGGCGACCGCCGCTTCCACCTGCTCACCGGCCCCGACCCGGACCTGCTCGACATCGCGATCCGCGCCGACCGCCCGCACACGTGGCGCTGCCTGGACGCCACCGTGCTGCACGCGGCCCTGCTCGACCACGTCTGGCACGTCCCCGACAACTGGGACAACATCACCTACGTCCACGACGCCACCGCCGCCGTACGCCAGGCCAACCACACCGGCGGCACAGCGATCCTGCTCCGCCCCACCGACGAGCGGGTGGTCAGGACACTGGCAGAACAAGACGTACGCATGCCCCGCAAGTCGACATCATTCGGCCCGAAACCGGCCACCGGCCTGGTACTACGAACCCTGGACCTGGACGAGTAGCACCGGGATCGACACCGACTCCCAGCCGACACCGAGCCGCGGCCGGCCCGCATCACAGGGCAGGGCACGGCCGACCCCGGCCACAGGTAGGCGGAGCCGGGGCCGAATCGGGCCGGGTCACAGTCGAGAGCGGGAGCAGCCGGAGCCGGGTCGAGACCGGGGCCGGGTCACGCGCAGGCCGGGTCACGGTCGGAGCCGGGGCCGAGTCACAGGCGGGCCGGGTCACGGTCGGGCCGGGTCGCGGTCGGAGCCGGGGCCGGGTCGCGACCGGGACCGGGACGCGGCCGACGCCGGGTCGCGGCGCCAGACCAGGCCACCCCGGTGCCCCTGAACCCCATCCTCCGCACCAAAGGCAACGGGTGGAGCGGGTGGGTACACAACCCAACCCAACCAACGCGCAACGGCGGCCACGCCCCAAACGCAAGGAGGGCCCGACACATATGTGCCAGGCCCTCCTCACGTCCCCGCCGAATCAGTCCTTCTCGGCCGCCGACTCGTCATCCACAACCACGACCGAGTCCGCCGCATCGCCAACCTCAGCCTCGGCCGCCTCGACCGCAACCTCGGCCTCGACGTCGGCAACCTCGTCCTCGTCCTCATCGTCGAAGTCGTCGGAGTCGTCGGAGCCGTCGGAATCGACGAAACCGTCGAGCGCGTCCTCGTCGTCCTCCGCGTCCGGGTCGAGCGCGTCGGTGAAGTCCAGGCCGTCGAGTTCGGCGACCCGCTCGGCCGCACCCGTCTCGCCCGTGGTGTCCGCCTCGGCGGCCCGGCCGAACCAGTCGCGCGCCTCGTCGTCCCGGCCCACCGCCGCCAACGCGTCGGCGTACGCGAATCGCAGTCGCGCCACCCACGGATTCGTCGACGCCGAGTTCAGCTCCGGCACCTGCAGCGTGACCACGGCCGCGTCGAGCTGGTCCAGGTCGCGACGCGCGCCGGCGGCGACGATCCGCAGCTCGATCTGCGCGGCCTTGTCCAGCTCCTTGACCTCGTCCGCGCCGGCCATCTGCAACGCCCGCTCGGGACGACCCAGCCCGCGCTCGCAGTCGGCCATCACGGCCCAGTGCTCGCTCGAACCGGTCATCCGCCGCGCCGCACGCAGCTCGGACAGCGCCTCCGCGTACGCACCCGCCATGTACGCGGCGATCCCCGCCGCCTCCCGCACCGCGGCAACGCGCGACGCGAGCCGCAGCGCGACCTTGGCGTACTTGTAGGCCAGCTCCGGGTCCTCGTCGACCGTACGACCGATCATCACCAGGTTGCGCGCGACCTCGTCAGCGAGGGTCTTGGGCAGCCCGCGCAGCTCCTGGCGCGCCTCCGCACCGAGCTCCTCGGCCTGCACGTCCTCCGGGATGTACATCCGCTCGACCGGCACGTAACCCGGCTCGTCCCGACGATCGAACGACGGCCGCGACCCACCACGATCGTCCCGATTCCCATACGACGGACGGCTGTTCCCGCGGTCCCGGTCCCCATGGGAGGGTCGGCCACCACGGTCGTCCCGGCTGAACGAGGAACGCGACCCACCACGATCCCCGCGGTCGCCATACGACGGCCGCGAACCACGGTCGTCCCGAGCGGGCCGGTCCGAACGCTCCGGCCGATCCGACCGGAACGGCGGACGCGACGAAGCACCACGGTCGTCCCGAGCAGGCCGGTCCGAACGCTCGGGCCGGTCCGACCGGTACGGCGGACGCGAACCGCCACCGGAACGGTCGTCACGGTTGAACGAGGGACGCGCCGAGCCGGAACGGTCGTCACGATTGAACGAAGGACGCGACCCACCGCGCTCGTCCCGCCCACCACTCGCCGGACGACCCGAACCCCGGTCGTCCCGACGCGGCGCCGGACGACGCTCGTGGAACGGCTGCCGCGCACCGGGCTGACCGTTGTAGGTCGGCCGGCTGCTGGCGCCGTCCTTGTAGTCGCGGTCCCCGAACTCCCGCTCGTCCCGAGCTGACCGGTCCGAACGCTCCGGACGGTCCGACCGGAACGGCGGACGCGAACCGCCCCCACCGCCGCGCTCGTCCCGGTTGAACGGAGGACGCGACCCACCGCGGTCGTCCCGGTTGAACGAAGGACGCGACGAACCACCACGGTCGTCCCGAGACGGCCGGTCCGAACGCTCCGGCCGATCCGACCGGAACGGCAGACGCCCACCGGCGCCACCCCGGTCGCCACGATCATCACGATCGAACGACGGACGCGACCCAGCGCGGTCGTCCCGGGCGGGCCGGTCCGAACGGTAAGGCGGACGCGACCCGCCACCGGAACGGTCGTCCCGGTTGAACGGGGGACGACGATCCCCGCCACGCTCCTCACGGAACCCCGGCCGATCGTCCCGACCGGCCGGAGGCCGACGGTCGTCACGGTTGAACGAGGGACGCGAGCCACCCCGGTCGTCACGATTGCCGTACGACGGGCGACTGCCACCACGGTCGTCACGGTTGTAGGGCGGACGCGAACCACCGTCGCGGTCGTCACGGCTCGGCCGCGCGATCGCGTGGTCGCCACGAGCCCCGTAAGAGGTACGCGACTGACCGCGGTCACGCTCGGGAGCATCCGCCCGGAAGGGCGGACGCGAGCCACCACGGTCGTCGCGGCCAGGGCGGTCGTCCCGAGCGGGCCGCTCGGAACGCTCGGGCCGATCCGAACGGTACGGCGGACGCGACCCGCCGCCGGAACGGTCGTCACGGTTGAACGGGGGACGCGAAGCACCACCACGGTCGTCACGACCGCCGGACTGCGGCCGACCGGCACCACGGTCGTCACGGTTGAACGGAGGACGCGAGCCACCCCGGTCGTCACGATTGCCGTACGACGGGCGACTGCCACCACGGTCGTCACGGTTGCCGAACGAAGGACGCGAACCACCGCGGTCGTCCCGAGCAGGCCGATCCGAACGCTCGGGCCGGTCCGAACGGTACGGCGGGCGCGAGGCCCCACCGGAACGGTCGTCACGGTTGAACGGGGGACGCGAAGCACCACCACGGTCGTCACGACCGCCGGACTGGGGACGCCCACCGGACTGCGGCCGACCGGCGCCCGCGCCACGGTTGCCACCACGGTCGTCACGGTTGAACGGAGGACGCGAACCGCCACGGTCGTCACGGCCACCCTGGTCACGACCACCGGAAGCCGGACGGCCACCGCGATCGTCACGGTTGAACGGCCGGCGATCACCGCCGCCACCGCCCCCCGAGTACTGCGATCCACTGGGACGGCGACTCGGCCGTCCCTCGGAGGGGGGATTGGACATGGGATTTGCTCCTCGTGATCGTCGTACGGGTACGCAGTCGCCTGTGGCGCGACCACCATTGTCCCGTATGACGAACGAAGTCGGCGCACCCGATGGTGGCCCTGAGCCCCTGTGGACAGGAGTCGCCACGGTAAATAGAACTGGATAAAAAAATAAGGGGCCCCACCGGGGTGGGGCCCCTTACTCACGTTGATTCCGGCGGCGTCCTACTCTCCCACACCCCTTCGAGTGCAGTACCATCGGCGCTGGAGAGCTTAGCTTCCGGGTTCGGAATGAGACC
>NZ_JBSFEO010000055.1:0-78583 GCF_053594475.1 Embleya sp. NPDC001921 | reverse complement strand
CCCCCGCTCCTGTCGTGTGGTGCTCGTCAGCCTCCCGAACGGCCGGCGACAGGATTCGGCGTACCGGCGATCGGGGTCCGTGTGGGATACGGACGGATCGAACGCTAAGCAGGCCTCGCCGAAGATCACAAGTCTGTGTCGGATAGACGTCGATTATCCGTTTTGCGGATGAGCGCAATGTAGATGATCCCTTACGGAAAGGACCGTAGTTGGCGTTCCGTGGTGGAAGAGTCGGGAATGCGTGACAACGCCCCTTGGTCGCGACGTACGCCGATCACCCGGGAAGGATCACCTACGCCCCGTTCGTCACATCCGCATCGCGGGTGGCGTCGTGCGGGCCGGGCCCATGCCCACCGATGCGGGCGTCGGCACCCGCGATCGGCGTGATTCGGCCCACACCGGAGGCGCACCATGTCCGATTTGCCCCAGGCGACTTCACTCTCCGCCGTCGTGGGCTCGCGACGCGGCACCGCCCGCGGTGCCGGCGCGTAGGCCGGCACCGCGGGCGGTGTGCGCGACATGCGCGCCGTGGGCGCGCGGTGTTCGGGTGTGGTGAGCGGGTGCGGTGTGTGCGGGACTCAGCCGCGCCGCGCGCGCCAGCCGGCCCACGCGCTCTCCACCATGTCCGCCGTGTCGTGCCGGGCCTTCCAGCCCAGTTCGGTGGTGATGCGATCGGCGCTCGCGACCACCCGGGCCGGATCGCCCGCGCGCCGGGGTCGCTGCTCCGGCGCGATGTCGCGCAAACCGGTGACCTCGCGGATGAGTTCCACCATCTCGCGCACCGACGTGCCCTCGCCGCGACCCACGTTCAGCACCAGACGCGCGTCCGGGTCGGTGCCGAGCCGACGGGTGGCCGCCACGTGCGCCTCGGCCAGGTCCACCACATGGATGAAGTCGCGCACGCAGGTGCCGTCCGGGGTGTCGTAGTCGTCCCCGAAGATCACCGGCGCCTGATCCGCCGTCAGCTTCTCCAGCACCATCGGCACGAGGTTGAACACGCCCTCGTCCGCGAGCTCCGGCGCGCCCGCGCCCGCGACGTTGAAGTAGCGCAGCGCGGCGTACGAGATGCCGTGCGCGCGCGCCGTGGCCTTGATCATCCACTCGCCGACGAGCTTGCTCTCGCCGTACGGGTTGATCGGCAGGCACGGGGTGTCCTCGTCGACGAGGTCGACGTCGGGCATGCCGTACACGGCGGCGCTGGAGGAGAACACGACGCGCGTGACGTCGGCCGCGACCATGGCCGCGAGCAGGACGCGCAGGCCCTCGACGTTCTCCTCGTAGTAGTACAGGGGACGCGCGACCGATTCGGGCACCTGCTTCTTCGCCGCGATGTGCACCACACCGTCCACGGCGTGCGCCCGGAACGTCTCGTCCAGCAGCGCCCGATCCAGCACCGAGCCGACCACTAGCGGCACTTTCTCGGGAACCCTTTCGCGCGCGCCCGTGGAGAAGTCGTCGAGGACGACCACATCCTCGCCGGCCGCGAGCAGCGCCCGCACGACATGCGTCCCGATGTACCCGGCACCGCCGGTGACAAGCCACTTCATGGGGCGACCCTACCCGGCATCCAGGGTTCGCGGTGGGTGCGCGAACGGCGCGCGGCGAGCGGTCCGGCGCCCGCCCTCCAGGGTGCCTGACCCGGGGTCGGGTCGACCGTTACCATGCACAGGATCTCGTGGGCAGGGCGCATATTCGCTCAGGAGGGATCCTGCGTCGCTTCTGGGGCGGCCACATCGGGAAGGGCGTAAAGCGCGTGCGACGCGACTTCGGAGTGGGTCGGCAGGGAACGCTGGCCGAACGATTCTCCGGCCGGGACAACAGCATCGGATTGATCCGGCTCCTGCTGGCCACAGCGGTCGTGGTGGCGCACGCGCACATCCTGGGCGGGTTCGGCAAGCACGAGCCGGGCAACGGCTTCACCGGCATGCAGGTCGGCCTCGGCCGGATGTCCGTGTACGGCTTCTTCGTGCTGTCCGGCTTCCTGATCACCCGCAGCGGCATGCGCACCACGACCGGGCGCTACCTGTGGCACCGGATGTTGCGCATCCTGCCCGGTCTGTGGGTCTGCGTGTTGTTCACCGCGCTGGTGGCCGCGCCGATCATGTTCCACCACCAGCAGGGTTCGCTGGACGGGTTCTGGCGCCATGGCGAGGGCCCGTTCGACTACATCCGCGCGAACTGGTGGACCGGTCTGCGGCAGTTGGACATCTCCAACATCCTGGCCACCGGGAAGAAGGAGGGGCACGCCTTCGACCCCGGCTTCGACGGCGCGCTGTGGTCGCTGAGCTACGAGATGACCTGCTACGTGGTCGTCGCGGCGATGGCCTGGTCCGGCGTGCTGCGCGGATCCCGCCGGTTCGTGCTGCTGGTGACCACCCTGCTGTACGGCTGGATCGTCATGGACCTGGTGAACGCGCCCGCCTTCCGTGGTCCGCAGAACACCAACGGCACCGACATCCACGTGCCGATCCTGAGCGAGTTCATCGGCCCGCTGCACAGCCAGTACCTGATCTACCTGAGCTTCCTCTTCTGCGTCGGCATGCTCTTCCAGCTCTACCAGGAGCGCATCCCGGTCAACGACGTGCTCGGCGTGGTCTCGATCGTCGCGTTGTTCGCGAGCATGCGCTTCGGCGGCTTCTTCGTGATCGGCTTCCCGGCCTTCGCGTACGCGCTGATGTGGCTCGCGGTGCGCCTGCCCAAGCCCTTCCGGGTGGTCGGCCGCAAGCGCGACCTGTCGTACGGCATCTATATCTACGGCTTCGTCGTGGAGCAGTTCCTGGTCGTGCTCGGGTACAACCGGCACGGCTTCACGGCCTACCTCGGCCTCTCCCTGGTCGGCACGTTCATCCTGGCCGCCGCCTCGTGGTACCTCGTGGAGAAGCCCGCGATGCGCTTGAAGGACTGGACCCCGGGCCTGTTCCGGTCCCGGCTGCCGGAGCCCAAGCCCGCCCGAGCCGAGGCGACCGCCCCGGACACGACGAAGGCGGCGCCGGGTCCCTCGACCTCGACGCCGCCCTCTTCCGTGTCGGTGAACCGCTAGGACCGCCTGGCCCCTGGGTCCCGCGGTCCCCGCTCAGCCGTTGTTCGCCCCCGGGGTGTTGCGGACCGGGAGCTTCCACGGCGGGGTGCCCAGCCGCTGGCACTTGTGCTTGTTCGCGTAGCGCGGGCACTCGCCGCCGGCCTTCTGCAACTGGTGCGAGCGGTAGGTCAGCGAACCGATGCTCGAGTCGTCCACCGGCATGATGTCGTCGGCGACCGACGAGGCCGCGGTGCCGAACAGCAGGACCATCGCGGCCAGCGCGCCGATCGTGCTCGCCATCCCGGGAGTCGTGCGCCAGCGCGCGCCGACGTGCTTGGGCTCGGCGTCCGCGGCCGGGTCCGCGCGGTGCACGACGAACCGGTTCCACAGCGCCTTCAGCCGTTGCGCGGACAGGTGTACCGCGACGCCGACCAGGAGCAGCATCACGTAGGCGAGCTCGATCGAGGTGCGCGGGTAGAGCTGCACCGCCTGGTCCTGGAACATGTGCGACGCGAACCAGAACCGCATCAGCCACGAGCTGGCCAGGCAGGCCACGAGGGCCAGCACCAGCGAGCGCCGCATGCCGAGCGCGAGCGCGACCGCGAGGCCCAGCAGCAGGATCAGCATGAACACGCCGACGCCGCCGAGCTCGCCGGGCGGCGGCCACATGCCCACCTCACCGGGCGAGTCGCCGCGCCACATCAGGAAGTAGGCGGGGTCGACCTTGGTGTCGAAGTAGAAGTAGTCGTCCTTCTCGCCGCCACCCTTGAGCAGCAGGTCCTTGATGTACAGGCCGCCGATGATCAGGAACGGGATGATCGTCGCGACCACGAAGACCATCGCCGCCTTGAAGCCGCGCTTCCAGGGCAACACCAGCAGACAGGTCACCAGCACACCGGCCGCCGACCAGACGAACCAGCCCGAATAGGCGATCACCATCACGCCCAGCATCACGCCGAAGGCCGCGCCGGTGGTCACCCGGTCGCGCGTCGTCATCTGCGGTGATCGGCGCAGGACCTGGATGAACTTCGCGATGATCGGCACGAACACGACCAGCACGATCGTGGTGTACGGCTTGACCGGCTCGTACAGCGGGATCGAGCTGGTCACGCCGATGGCCAGCGCCCACAGCGGCTGGAACCACAGCCGCCAGGCCAGGTAGGCGGCCGGACCGATCAGCGCCATGATCAGGATCTGCAGGTCCTGGAGGGCGTACGAGGTGTTCCCGTGCCGGAACACCCTGGCCCACAGCGCGAGCAGTTCCGGGAACAGCGGCGGGTACACGCCCGAGGGAATCGACTCGCCCCGGTTGATCGCCCCCGCCCAGTTCGCGAGGGTGCCCACGTCACCGCCGACGCCGTTGATCGGCCACGGCGTGCCGCGCAGGCCGATCGTGGTGCCGCCCGCGACGAAGCCGGTGGCGAGTCCGGCCACGACGGCGCACGAGAGGCGCACGAACAGTGCCTGCAGGTCCGGACCGAACCGCCGGTAGGCGATCACCAGTGCCGCGATGACCAGCAGCGCGATCAGCGTCATCCGCAGTTGCAGCATGGCCAGACCGCTGACCTGACCGATCCGGTTGATCGGGTTGACCCGGATGTTGCGAGCCCACACGGCGAACACCACCGCGGTGAGTACCGCCACAGCGCCTTCCGCACAGACCAACAGCGGGCGCCGCCACCAGGGCGCCGGCGACGAGGCCGCCGTCGTCGGCAGGGTCTTCGGTGGTGGTGAGGACGTGGGAAGGTCGGGCGACGGGGCGCACTCCACCTGGTATCTCCTTCAATGGGGCCGGGCAAGGGCCTGCCGGTCGACCCGCGGGCGATCACGCGCGGATGGACCGGCAGGACAGGAATCGAGACGTTCACAGCCCCGTCGCGGGTTGCGTGTACGAGGCGTCGACTGCGCCGGGTCAGGCGCCGACGGACCCGAGCGAGTCGGTGAAGTCCTTGCAGATCGAGTACTGCGGGAGCAGGCCCGAGGAGGTCGCGTCGTCGAACGAAGGGGCCTCGGCGTCTCGGGCGGAGAGCACCGGTGCGTCGGTCTGCCAGTCGATCGCCAACCGGGGATCGAGCGGATGCACGGTGTGTTCCCGCTCGGGGGCGTAGGTGGTCGAGCACAGGTAGACCAGCGTCGCGTCCTCGGACTGCGCGCAGAATCCGTGCCCGATGCCCTCGGAGACGTAGAGCGCCTTGCGCTCGACGTCGTCCAGCAGCACGCTCTCCCAGCGACCGAACGTCGGGGACCCGACCCGCAGATCGACCACGACGTCGAGCAGGGCGCCGCGCACGCAGGTCAGGTATTTCGCCTGCCCGGGCGGGACGTCGGCGAAGTGCACGCCGCGGACGACGCCGCGAGCCGACACCGACATGTTGGCCTGCGCGAGGTCCAGCGGGTGACCCACGACCTTCGCCAGGTGGTCGAACCGGTACCACTCCGTGAACATGCCACGCGGGTCGCCGTGCAGGCGCGGCGTGATCTCCCAGACCCCGTCGATGCTGAGCGGGCGGATATCCATGCGAGCTTCCTCGTCAACGATTGTCAGGATTGGGGGCCAGGCCCTCACCGTAGTCGAGCAGATCGAGCAAGTATTTGCCGTAGCCGCTCTTGAGCAGGGGGGTCGCGATCGCCCGTACCGCGTCCTCGTCGATGAAGCCCGCCCGCCAGGCGGCCTCCTCGATGCAGCCGATCTTGAGTCCCTGGCGCTGCTCGATGACCCGGACGAACTCGGATGCCTGGACCATCGAGTCGAAGGTTCCGGTGTCCAGCCACGCCGTGCCGCGATCGAGCAGCGTCACGCCGAGTTCGTCCGCGCGCAGATAGAAGTCGATGATCTCGGTGATCTCCAACTCGCCGCGTGCGCTGGGCTCGAGGCCGCGGGCGATCTCCACGACCCGGTTGTCGAAGAAGTACAGCCCCGGCACCGCGTAGCGGGACTTGGGCCGAGTGGGCTTCTCCTCGATGGACAGCGCCCGGCCCTCGGCGTCGAACTCCACCACGCCGTAGGCACTCGGGTTCGCGACCGGGCAGGCGAAGACGCGAGCGCCCGCCAGGTTCGTGTGGCCGCGCAACTGCCGTCCCAGCCCGACACCGTGGAAGATGTTGTCGCCCAGGACGAGGGCGGCCGGTTCGTCGCCGATGAAGTCCGCGCCGAGCACGAAAGCCTGCGCGATTCCCTCGGGCCGCTCCTGCACGGCGTATTCGAGCCGCAGGCCCAGTTGCGATCCGTCTCCGAGCAGACGCCGGAACTGCGGCTGGTCGTGCGGGGTGGTGACGACCAGGATCTCGCGGATGCCGGACATGATCAAAGTGGACAGCGGATAGTAGATCATCGGCTTGTCGAAGACTGGCATGAGCTGCTTCGAGACAGCCTGGGTCAAAGGCCACAGACGGGAGCCGGTGCCACCCGCGAGAAGAATGCCGCGCATGGCGCACACCCTACGTGGTGCGGGTGAACGCCAGGTTCGGTCGGATCACGGGTAGGTCCCGAACGACTCGCGGGGTCACCGGAAGGCCTCGGGGGGCTGCGTGTAGAATCCCCGCTCTATGCAGATCTTGGTTACAGGTGGGGCCGGCTTCATCGGCTCGGAGTTCGTTCGGGGTCTGTTGTCCCGTTCGAGCGTGTCCGACACGGTCACCGTTTTGGACAAGCTTTCCTACTCGGGCAACATCGCCAATCTGGCGGCCGTCGCGGGACACCCGGGGTACACCTTCGTCCAAGGCGACATTCGTGACGTCGACGTGGTCGATCAGATCGTGCCCGGCCACGACGTCGTCGTGCACTTCGCGGCCGAATCCCACGTCGACCGGTCGATCTCCGGCGCGATGGAGTTCGTGACCACCAACGTCGTGGGCACCCAGGTCCTCCTCGACGCCGCGCGCAAGCACCGGGTCAACCGCTTCGTGCACGTGTCCACCGACGAGGTCTACGGCTCGATCGCCGAGGGCTCCTGGACCGAGGGCTGGCCGCTGGCCCCCAACTCGCCGTACTCGGCGAGCAAGGCGGGCTCGGACCTGCTCGCCCTCGCGGCGTTTCGCACGCACGGCATGGACGTCGTGCTCACCCGCTGCTCCAACAACTACGGGCCGTACCAGTTCCCGGAGAAGATGATCCCGCTGTTCCTGACCAACCTGTTCGACGGACACGCGGTGCCGTTGTACGGGGACGGCGCGAACGTGCGGGACTGGCTCCATGTGGCGGACCACTGCGCGGGCATCGAGAAGGTCATGCGCCTGGGCCGTGCGGGCGAGACGTACCACATCGGCGGCGGCGTCGAGTTGACCAACAAGGAACTGACCGCCCGGCTTCTGGAGGCGTGCGGGGCGGACTGGGGGATGGTTCGGCAGGTCGAGGACCGCAAGGGGCACGACCTTCGCTACTCGTTGTCGATCGAAAAGATCCAGGACGAACTCGGTTACGCTCCGGCCATACCCTTCGACCGCGGCCTGGCGGACACCGTAGCCTGGTACAGGGCCAATCGACCCTGGTGGGAACCGTTGAAGGCCCGGGCGTCCGGGGCCTGATCCGGCTCGATGGTGGACGCACCACCGCCCGCTCCGTCGCCCGATCACTTAGGTGTATGAATCCCATGACGACGTTCGACATCATGTTGCCGTACTACGGCCCCGTTTCGCTGATGCAGGCCGCCGTGCGCAGCGTCATGACGCAGTCCGATCGGGACTGGCGGCTCACCGTGGTCGACGACGGCCGCGAGGAGGGTGTCGCGGAGTGGTTCGAGGCGCTGGGCGACAAGCGCGTGCGGTACCAGCGCAACGAGCGCAACCTCGGCGTCTCCGGCAACTACCGCAAGTGCATCGGCTTGGTCGAGTTCGACCGGGTGGTCCTGATGGGGACCGACGACATCATGCTGCCGAACTACCTCGAGTGCATGCGCGCCTCGCTCGCGGTGGCTCCGGACGTCGCGATGATCCAGCCGGGTGTCGAGGTCATCGACGGCCTCGGCCAGCCGCTGCGGACCCTGGTGGACGGGACCAAGCGGCGGATCTACGCGCCCAAGGTGGACGGCCATCGGCTGATGGGCGGCCAGGAGCTGGCCACCGGGCTGGTCCGGGGCAACTGGTTGTACTTCCCGTCGATGTGCTGGCGTGCCGACGCGCTCAAGGCGGTGCCCTTCCGCGAGGATCTGCGGGTCACCCAGGACCTCGCGTTGGTCATGGAACTGCTGCTTCGCGGCGAGGAGTTGCTCGTCTCGAGCACGACCTGCTTCCAGTACCGCAGGCACGCGGCCAGCATCTCCTCGAAGACGGCCGGCACCGGTGCCCGATTCGCCGAGGAGCGCGGCTACTTCCTGGAACTGGCCAAGGTCGCCCAAGAGCACGGTTGGCCCCGCACGGCCAAGGCCGCCCGCTTCCACGTCGCGTCGCGGCTGCACGCGTTGACGCTGCTGCCGGGCGCCGTGCGCACGGGGCGCAAGGAGAGCGTGTCGAACATCGTCGCGCACGCGTTCGGTTCGGTGCGCCAGGCGCGGTGACCCGCGTCCCGGCGGCCTCGACGAAAAGAGAACCGCACCATGGCTGAACCGACCGCCGCCGCCCCGCTCGGCGCGCCGGCCGTACCCGCTCGCGTCGCCGTCCTCGGCGGCAGCGGATTCATCGGTCGCCCACTGTGCGCGACCCTGACCGGGCGGGGCCACGAGGTCGTCGCGATCGGTCGGCGCGAGCCGGCGACACCGCTCGCCGCGACGTTCGTGGCGTTGGACGTCCAGGACGCCCGACCGCAGGTCGTCGCCGAGGTGTTGGGCGAGCACCGGGTCACCCACGTGATCAACGCGGCCGGCGGCATGTGGGGGCTGAACGACGAGGAACTCGTCGGCGCGAACCTGACCCTGGTGGAGAACCTGCTCGAGGCGATCGCGCTGTCGACCGCGGCCCCGCGGCTGGTGCAGTTCGGCACGGTGCACGAGTACGGTCTGGTCCCGGTCGGCACGGTGCTCGGGGAGGACTCCCCGGCGCGGCCCGCGATGGCCTACGGCGAGCTGAAGTTGCGCTGCACCGAGCGGATCGGCGCGGCCGTCGCATCGCACGGCCTGGACGCGATCGTGCTGCGGGTGGGCAACGTGGTGGGCGCCGGCCAACCCGGGCACAGCCTGCTCGGCGGCGTGGCCGCGAAGTTGTCGGCGGGCGCCGGGCTCGACGAGCCGGTGCGGCTGACCTTCGCGTCGCTGGGCGCGCGCCGGGACTTCGTCGACCTCGACGACGTCGTGGCCGCCGCGGTCGCCGCCGCGGAGTCGAGCGCGCGCGGGGTGGTCAACGTCGGCGGTGGTGCCGGCGTGCCCGCCCGCGAGTTGGTCCGCCTGCTGATCGAGGCCAGTGGCGTACCGGCCGAACTGGTCGAGGAATCGCCCGATCCCGGCCCGGACGAGCAGTGGCAGTGCATGTCCCTGGAGCACACGCGCGAACTGCTGGGATGGCGGCCGCGACACTCGCTGGGCCACGCGATGGAACGCCTGTGGGCCCACCACGCCGGCGAGCGGGTGTCCTGACCCGCCCTTGGCGACCCGGACCCCACCGCCGGCACGGACCCGCCGGCGTCGACACACCACGAGCGCCGACACAACGAGGCCCCCGACGACGCGAACGCGTCGTCGGGGGCCTCGTGTCGTCAGTGCGCGCGGGGGTTGCCGAACGCGTGTCGGGTCAGGTTGCGCACCCCGCCCTTGTCCCCGCGGCGAACCGCCTTGGGCACCAGGGTGAGCGCGTGCAGCCGCGAGCCGATGTGGTTGCGCGCGGCGGCTGCCGCGCGGTGCCAGCCCAGCGCCTCGAACCGCTCGATCATGCCGGTGAAGTAGGTCCGTTCGGTGACGAACCGGCGGCCACTGGTGGCCGCGGCCGAGGAGTGGCTGACCGCGTGCCGCCGGTAGCGGAAGCACACCGTGTCGTCGACCACCATGGTCGCGTGCAGGCACAACGCGTCGATCACCATGGCGAGGTCGTGCACCTCGTCCAGGTCGTCCGGGAAGCCGACCTTCTTGGCGATGTCGCTGCGCCAGGCCAGCGAGGGGAAGTACAGCCAATTGCCCCGGATCAGCCCGACCGCGAGGTCCTCCCCGCCGTAGAGCCGGCGGCCCTGCGCCTTGGGCGCGAACAGATGCCGCTTGACCTGGTCGACGAACGGCATCGCCGGGTTGCCGGCGGTGTCGATGACCTGCACGCCGGGCTGCACGATCTTCGCGTCCGGGTACTCCCGCAGGCAGTCCCGCACGGTCGCCAGGTAGTGCGGGAGCATCACGTCGTCCCCGCCCATGAAGACCAACAGCGGGTTCTCGACCAGCGAGAGGACCTTCTGGTAGTTCTTCGTCACACCCAACCGGTGGTCGTTGCGCCGATAGTCGATACGACTGTCCTCGAGACCGGCGAACCACTCGGGTACACCGGGTTCGGAGCCGTCGTCGGTGACGATCAGGCGCCAGTTCTGGTCGGTCTGGGCGATGACGCTTCGGACGGCTTGCTGCATCATGCCCACGTCGCCGTAGTAGGGCATCGCGACGTCGATCGTTTCCAACACCATCTCCGGATCCGAGTTGAGTGAACTGGGTGCTTCTCAGGCCTGCACGACTGTGTCGGACGGCGCACCGCGCAGCGCGTCGTTCGATCGGGCATCGCTCACATGGTGCCCCACATCGCGCTTTCCCAGACTCCACAGCAGGAACGCCATCATCAGCGTCGTGACCAGCGAGCCGGTCAGGTAGGCCGCCTCGACCCGGAGCTGGATCGAGCCCGGCGAGGCGGTGACCGCCACGAGCGCGGCGACGCCGACCACCCAGGACCACATCTGCTGCCGGTGGGCGCCCTGGGCCATCAGGGCCTGTCCCAGCACGAGTGCGAGCATGTAGCACAGGGTGCCCATGGAGAACCACGCGAAGTCCCCGGTACCCAGGACCCTGGGCGCGCCGAACAGCGTCGGCACCAGCCACGGCCCCAGGACCGTGGCCACGAGCCCGCCGCTGAGCCCCAGGACCGCGACGATCCCGCAACTGCGCAGCACGAGTTGGCGGAACGCGGCCCGATCGCCGGCCGCGTGCGCGCCGGCCAGCCCCGGGAGCAGCGAGGTCTGCAGCGAGCTGAAGACGAACAGCGGCACCCGGGCCAGCACGATCGCCGACAGCAGCGCGCTGACCAGTTCGACCTCGCCGGGTTCGAGCAGCTTGACGTTGATGACCGCGATGTTGACCACGATCTGGGACAACATCGTCGAGACGATCAACAGGGCCAGGCCCCGGTACATCGCCTTCCACGGCACCGTGGTCCCCGGCAGCGCGTGCCGCAGCACCGGGCGCAGGGTGACCACGACCGACAGCAGCGGGGCCGCGGTCAGGATCAGGCTGAACATCAGCGCCGACTGCACGTCGGCGACTCCGAGGGCGACCGCGAAGGCGATCCGCAGGCCGCCGTCGATGGCGAGCTGCGCGCCGTACTCGCGAAACAGGCCGAGTCCGGCCAGGATGCCGCGGGTGACCGCGGTCGCGGCGAGCCCGACGAACGCGCCGGCCAGCGCGAGAAGCATCGTGCGCTGCCCGGCGAACAGGCGATCGGAGATCGGCACGGCCCCGGCGGCGACCACCAGCAGCACGGCCAGCAGGATCCCGCCGGCGAGGATCATTCCCCGCCGCAGCACGGGCGCGGCCCCTTCGCCCCCTATTTTCCGGGCGGCGACGATTCGGGTGATCTCCTGCTCGACAGGGGTATAAAATCCATATCCCACCGAGAATGCGATCGTCCACAAAACCGATACATTTGCCATGCCGTCGGACGACAGCGTGTGGCCGGCGAGTGCGAGATGCAAATATGAGGCGGCGCCCAGGACGACGACGCCGATGCCGACTCGGAGCGTGCCCGGGGGCAGGGCCCGGACGGCGCGTACTACGAGATTCACGGTGACCCGGCCGATGCGAAGTTGGGATGGATGGGGCGGCATGGGGGATCGGGCCCACCCGCGTCGCCGCTCGACGGACCGCTCGAGCCCTCAGGACAGGACCGTACAGGCGATCAAGGGCGACCTACCAGGCAGCCGATCGGTTAGGATCCTCTGAGGTGATGGGCCCATAGCTTCGCGAGTCTACTGGACATACGAGGCGACAGGTTCGACCGATGATCGACCGGAGGCCGCGCGGCCGGGCCGAGTGCGCGTCGGTTCGTCCCTTCGGATTGTTGCTCGGAATAATCAGACGCGGTAGCGAAAACTCATCTCTTGGAGTGTCTGGTGCGGGACTACAGCGACGTATGGTTGGTGATTCCTGTCTTCAACGAAGATCAGGTCATCGCCCAAGTCGTCACGGATGCATCTCTAGTATTCCCGAACATTGTTTGCGTGGACGACGGCAGTTCGGACAACTCCGCCCGGGAGATTTTTGGCACCGTCGCCCATCTGGTGAAGCACCCGGTCAATCTCGGCCAGGGCGCCTCTTTGCAGACCGGAATGACCTACGCGCTCGCCCAGCCCGGTGCCCGGTATTTCGTTACCTTCGACGCGGACGGGCAACACCGTGTCGAGGATGCCCAGGCCATGATCGAGCGCCTGCGCGTGGGTGATGTCGACGTCGTGCTCGGATCCAGATTCCTGGAATCCACCACGGAGATCCCCAAGATAAAGCGAATCGTTCTGCGCACCGTTGCGGCTTTGAGTCTCACGTCGCGAAAACTCCGTCTGACGGACGCGCACAACGGACTGCGCGTCTTCAATCGAGAGGCCGCGGCGCGATTGCGCATCAGCATGAACGGAATGGCGCACGCGTCGGAGATCGTCGGTTTCCTGGCGCGCTCGGGTCTGCGTATCACGGAGATGCCCGTCTCCGTGATCTACACCGAGTACTCGAAAGCCAAGGGCCAATCGCTCATCAATGGCGTGAACATCCTCTTTGACATGTCGGTTCGGCAGCGGGGTAAATGATCGTATGTTGATCCAGGGAATTCTCCTCCTCGGCGCCGCGGGCCTGCTGGCCCTGTTCGTCATCCAGTGGGACCAGGTGCGCACCCGGGCCTGGAAGCGCATCGCGTTCCTGTTGTTCGTCGGCGTGAACGCCTACGCGGTGATTCGTCCCTCCGATACCACGTGGCTCGCGCACAAGGTGGGCGTCGGTCGTGGAACCGACTTGATCCTCTACGGCCTCGTAGTGGGTGTCGCCTTCATGGCGATGAACACCTTCATGCGGTTCCGGTCCCTGGAGAAGAAGATCACCGACCTCGCCCGCAGCGTGGCCATTCGCGAGGCGCAGTTGCTCAACGCGAACCGGCCGCCGGCGCCGGCTCGGGTCGAGCTCACGGAGGGTGCGGAGCCGCCGGAGGTCGCGGAGGTTCCGACCTCGGAGCACATCTCGACCAGCTGATTCGATTCTCGGGCGGGCGACGGGCCGCACCGCACGCACACGGAAGTGGACCCGAGTTCGAAGATGGCCGTATCGCGCAGGAATGTCTTTGTCGGTGGCTGCGCTCTCGCGGTCGGTGGCGCGGGTGTGATCGGGGCGGTCGAGTTGCTCGACCGGGGCGGGTCCGCGAAGCCGCGGCCCGTCCGCCCGACGCCCGCGGGCGCCGGCGCGTCGCGGGTGCTCAACGTGGTCGCGCACCACGACGACGATCTGCTGTTCCTCAGTCCGGAGTTGCTGGACAACCTGGCGGCGGGGGCCGTGCTGCGCACGGTGTACTTCAACGCCTCGGACTACGAGGACTATCCGAAGTACATGAAGGATCGCGAGGCGGGTCTGCGCGACGCATACGCGCAGACCGTGGGCGCGAAGACCGGCGAGTGGAAATCGCAGCCCTACGACATGGCCGGCGTGCGGGCGACGTTGTGGACGCTGGGCGACCGGGTCTCGATACTCGAGACCCGGATTCCGGACGGCTTCATGCGCACTCCGCTCGGCGCGAAGCGCATGTGGGGCCTGTACGCCGACAACACCCGGATCGCCACCCGCCCCGGGGACGCGTTCCCGGCCCAGGAGTTCGACCGCGACGGCCTGGCCGCCTTTCTGCGCGGGGTGCGGGACGAGTTCAAGCCGGATCGGGTCAACACCTTGGATCCGACCTCCGACCTCCAGGGCGACCCGGATCCGGTGGGCGGATTCCACCAGGATCACGTGGCCGTGGCCCGCATGGTGATGTACGCCCTGGAGCAGGACGTACCGGCGTCGCCCGTCGTATATCACCGCGACTACACGATCCAGCAGGAACCGCCGAACCTGAGCACCGAACAGGCGGCGAAGAAAAAGCAGGCATTCACCATCTACACCGAATACGACGCGGACGCCAAGCGCAGCAAGGTATACGGTCCGTGGCTGCACAAGTCCTATCTCGCGAACGCCGCGTGGCGCCGTGACCTCGTGCTCCCGATGCCGGTTCCCGATCGGGCCGCCCCGATCGCCGGACATCCGTATCTGGGGCCGCGATATCGCATCCGCAATCGCGGCAACGGGCTGGAGTTGACCGTACGCCCGGAACCCGACGCCCCGTTGACCGTCGCGGCGGCCAAGGGCCACGAGGGCACCGTGTTCCGGCTGGCCGGGATCCGGTACGGCTGGGGGCTGATCCCGGGCACCGCGGACCGGATCGTGGCGATCCCGGGCGCCGCCACGACCGCCGACTGCGTGCCCCGGTTGGCCGCGCGGGCCCTGGACCCGGCGCAGGCGCTGCGCGTGCACGGCGATGTCGCCGGCGGATTCCGCCTGCTGTTCGCGCATTCCGGTATGGCGCTCACCGGAGCCCGCGTACCGGGCGGAGATGTATTCCAGGCGCCGCCCGGCGGCGGAGACGCCCAAAAATGGGACTTCATCAAGGTCTGAATTCGGCTCGTTTATGCCATGCGATATCCTTGCCCGGCCCAGGACGTGTGTTTCACCCGGACCGAACGAGGATTCGTGACCGTCTCAGACAGCGCGCGGACGACCGCTCCACCGATGGGTTCGGTCGCCTCGCCGGGCCCGCCTCGACCCCGTGGATCCGGAAGGGTGGTGCGAGGAGTGCTGATCCTGCTCGCCGCCCTGGCGCTGTCCTGGCTGGTGCCGATCGCGGCCTACGCGGCCCATGTCGCGGTCGTCTTGCCGGTGCTCTTCGTCGGCCTCGTGGCGTCGCTGATGCGCTCGGGGCGGACCGTGACGGACCGGCTGGTCCTCGCGTTCGCGCTGGTCACAGGCGCGACCTGCCTGGCCGGGCTGCTGTTCTCGGTCTGGCCGTGGGGTCTGCACCCGGTGCCGGTGGCAGGTGTCGGCCTCAGTGCCGTGTCGATCGGGGCGGTGGTCGCCGGCCGCCGCCCGGCGCTGCCGCGGATCCTGGCCCCGGGCGACCTGGTGACCGCGGCGCTGACCGCGGCGGTCACCATCGGGACCCTTTATCCCTACCTCGGTCGCGGGCTGGTCGGTCGGCTGTCCCTGGTCGCGGTGGCCGAGGACCTCGGCCGGCATTTCGCGCTCTACGACACGATCAGGGCCGCCGACGGTTACACGTTCCTGAATCGTTCGGAAACGCGAACCGGACTGACGAATGAACTTTTCGGTTATCCGCAGGGCAGCCACTTCGGGATGAGTCTGTTCGACAACTTCCTGCGTTCGAGCACCGCCGCGGGTTCCGGCACGACCGCGTTGAACCATTTCGTCTACTTCTACGCGGCCACATTCGTCTTCCTCGTCTTCGCGGTTTTGTGGTCGATGCGCTGGATCGCCGGACCCGCGTTGTCGACGTGGCGCTATGTCGTGGTCGGCGCGGCCGCCGCCGCGTACCTGTACTTCGGCGACGGCATGTCGATGTTCCTGCGCGGGTTCCCGAGCGAGTTCGTCGGGCTCGGCCTGCTCGCGCTGATGGTCGCGGTCACCACCCGACCGCTGCCCCGGCTGCGCGAACAGATGTGCGTGCTGGCCGCGCTGACCACCGGATTGTCCTTCACCTACTACCTGTTCCTGCCGCTGGCCGGCGTGCTGCTCCTGGTCTGGGTGGCGGGCAACCGCAAGCGGCTGTGGGAGCAGCCGCTGTGGACGGTCGGCGCGGTCGTGGTCACCGCGATCGGCGCGCTGTACCTGCCGATCCTCAACAGCGAGTCGGTGAAGTCGGATTCGTTGAACGCGGGCGGCGGGATCAGCCCCACCATCCGGCACCTGGTCGTGGTCCTGGTCTTCGTGACCGCGCTGGGTCTGGCCTCCCGGTCCGCGTGGCGCCACCCGGTCCGGCGGATGGCGATCCTGTGGCTGGGCGGCGCGACCGGGATCGTCGCGCTGATGTACCTCTACCAGAGCCGCATCCTGGGCGAGACCTCCTACTACTACGAGAAGTTGCTGCACCAGTTGATCGTGGTCGGCCTGGTCTGCCTGGGCGGCACCTGGTTCGTGGCGCCGAGATGGCGGCCCGGTCACTTCGCCGCCCGCTCGCGGGTCGCCGAGCCGTTCACCCGTCCGCTGACCGCGAGCGTGCTGGCGCTGTGCGTCGTGGTCTCCATCGCCTACAACGCGAACCCCGACCGCGAGGTCTGGCGCAAGCCGCCGAAGGATCTCAGTTGGGGTGTGGGCTACTTCGAGAAGAAGATGGACCAGCCCAGGCTGGCCCAGTTGATCCTGGCCGTGATGAAGGCTCAGCCCAAGCCCCAAGGCCACGCGACGATAGTGCAGATGAAGAACGACTGGCAGGCCAACTACTACGGGACGCTGTGGGTGGACGTGCTCTCGCGCAACCTCGGCACCGCGTGGCAGACCAAGCCCACCTACGGCAACCAGGAGACGCCGGAGCAGCTCACCCAGCGCATCGCGGTCAAGTTCCCCGAGCTGCCGATGCGGGTGGTCACCGACGACCCGGTGACCCTGGCCACCCTGCAGACGTTGCGGCGGGACCGCCCCGACCTGCGGCTGGAAGTACTGTTCAGCAACCCCACCCGGTGCACCTACGACTTCAAGGCCCAGCCGATGCTCAAGCCCGGCGAGCGCCTCGCGCCGGTGCCGCGGATCCCGTTCCCCGCCAACGGCTGCAAGAGCCCGCAAGACGCGCCCGACAGGAAGTGACATGAGCGAGCCCCTCGACCCCCGGGTCTGCGTCGTCGTCATCGTGTACAACGACGCGGACCGACTCGCCGAAGCGGTGCGCTCGGCCCTGGCGCAGGGCGAGGTGGTGGGCGAGGTGGTGATCGTGGACGACGCCTCGACCGACGCCACGCCCGAGGTGTGCGCGCGGCTCGCGGCCCAGGACCCGCGGGTGCGGATCGTGCGCCGGGCGGACAACAGCGGCGGTTGCGGCTCCCCGCGCAACGACGGGGTGCGCGCCGCGCGCGCCGCCCGGATCGTGTTCCTGGACAGCGACGACGTGCTGCCGCCCGGCGCGGTGGCGGTGCTCTCGGCCGCCGCGGACGCGCACGACGCCGACGTCGTGGCCGGGCTGTGCGTACGCCGGGAACTGCCCAAGGTGCGCGATGTGCCCTGGCAGCCGCAGTTGTTCACGACCGCGGCCGTGCACGCCGATCCGGAGCTGCGACCCGAGACGGTGTGGGACACCCTCTCGGTCAACAAGCTCTACGACCGGGCGTTCCTGCTCGGGCACGACATCCGCTTTCCCGACGGCGCCGCGCACTACGAGGACTTCGTGTTCACGGCGCGCGTGTACGCGGCCGGACCGCGCCTGGCGGTGGTGCCGGACCACGTCTACACGTGGCACGTGCGCCGCGACGGCGGCGACCCCTCGATCTCGCTGCGCCGGGACCGGGTGACCAACTGGCTCGACCGCCTCGACGCGCACCGACAGGTCGTGGACATCTTCGCCGAGGCCGGCCGACCCGCGCTGCGGGCGGCGGCGCTGACCAAGTTCCTCGAACACGACCTGCGGCTGTACCTGCGGGACCTGGGCGCGCGCACCGCCGAGTACCGGGACGAGTGGTGGCGCGCCTGTCGGGCGCACCTCGCCTCCTTCGAACCCGAGGCGTTCGCGCGGGCGTTCCCCACGGCGCGGTGGGCCGCGGCCGTGATCGCCGCACACGAGACGCCCGCGGGCGTCGCGCGGCTCGCCGAACTGGCGGCCGAGCCGCCGCGCCTGATCGGTCCGTACCCGGAGCACGCGGGCACGCCGGTGTGGGACGAGGCCGGGCCGAAGGTGGTCCTGGACGCGCTCGCGGAGATCGCGCCCGCCGACCTGCCCGCGGTCGTGGAGGCGAGCGTGCGCGGCACGGTCGGCAACACGCTGGACGTCACGGTGCACGACCTGTACGGCCGGCTCGCGGAGGCCGGACCGGTCCGGCTGGACCTGGAACTGCGCGATCGGCACGGCAGCGAGGTCCGGGCCGTGGGCGTACGCGAGGGGCTGCTGCGCGGCCGCGCGGACGCGTCCGGCTGGTCCACCACCGTCACCGTCGAGGGCACCGTCCTGGCCGGCACGGAGCCCTTCACGGTGTGGGACGTGTGGGCCCGGGTGCACCTGGCCGAGGGCCCGCCGCTGGTCACCAAGGTCCGGGCCGGGACGGGCCTGGGCCGCCGACTGCGCCCGGACCTGCGGCACGGGGTCGCGTTCGTGCAGTTCTACCGGACCGCGAGCCGCTCGCTGGCGATTCGCCACGCGGGCGGCGGGGTCGGTGTGCGCGAGGTGCTGGGCGCCCGGCTCCGCCGCCGCCGGGCGTCATGACCCGCCCGGCCCGCCCCGCTCGGCGGGCTCGACCCGCCGGGCGGGTTCACCGGTAGACGTAGTCGAAGATCTGCTCCCAGCGCTCCAGCACCGCCTCCGGCGCGAACCGGGTGACGTCCTCGAGCCCCTGCTTGCCGAGCCGGTCGCGCAGGTCGCGGTCGCGGATCAGGCGCTCCAACTCGGCGGTGAACTCGTGGGTGTTGCCGCGCGGCACCAGGAGACCGTTGCGCTCGTGCGTTAGGATCTCGCGCACGCCCGGCGCGCAGTCGAACGCGACGCTGGGCACGCCCATCGCCATCGCCTCCATCAGCGAGATCGGGAAGCCCTCGGCGCGCGAGGGCGCGACGAACACCGAGGCCTCGCGCAGCGCGCCCTCGACATCGGCGGTCTGCCCGGCGAACTCGACGGTGCCGGTCAGGCCGAGCGACACCACCTGGGCGCGCAGCCGGCCCTCCTCGGGACCCGACCCGTACAGCCGCAGCCGCCACTCGGGGTTGCGCCGGGCCACCTCGACCCACGCCTCCAGGAGCAGGTCGTAGCCCTTCTCGAAGGAGAGCCGACCCAGGCCCACCACCAGCGGATCGGCCCGCTCGGAGGTCGTCCGCGGCCTGATCGGCAGCGGGTTCGGCAGCACGTCGACGTTGTTGAGCCCGTCCCGGCTCCACGCGTCCGCGTCCTCGACGGTGAGCAGCAGCAGCCGGTCCACGTCGGCGAACCAGCGGCGCACCCGGCGCGCGCGCGAGGAGTTGGCGGACGCCTCGAACGACTCGTGGCTCATCCCGATCACCCGCAGCCCGGAGGTGTCCGCGAGGGCGACCCACTCCATCGCCCAGACCTGCGGCGCGATCACTATCGCGCCCGGCCGGGCCGCGCGGAACAACGCCGTCAGCCGGTCGGCGGCCTGCCGCATCGACGCCTTGCGCAACATCTCGCGGCGTTGCGCGCCGACGTTGAGCCGGTCCCGCACGGTGCGCGGACCCCACGCCGACGGCGGGTGCACACGGTGCAGCACGCTGGTGCGATACGGCAGGTCACGGCCGTAGTCGTGCACGGTCTCCGGGTGCACCACACCGATCAGGTGCACCGTGTGCCCGCTCGCCTGGAGCATCCCCGCCGTGTGGTGCGCCCAGCGCTGGAGCCCGCCGAGCTCCTCGATGTTGTTGCAGACGATGAAGATGTCGCGCGGTGTGCGCGTCACGATTGCCTCGCTCACTGCTGCCTCGCTCACTGCGCGCCCCCGGTCGGGAAGAAGCGCGCGACGATCTCCTTGGCGGCGGTGCCCCGGTCGTATTCGCCGTAGGACTTCACGAACGCCCGGCGCCGGTCCGCGTAGTGCCCGCGCGCGTCCTGCACCTCGCGCATCGCCGCGAACAGCGCGTCCTGGTCGCCGGCGAGCGGCCCGGGCGCCTGATCGGCGAGTTCGAAGTAGGCACCGCGCGACTGCCGGGTGTAGGCGTCGTAGTCGTAGGTGTAGAACACCATCGGCCGATCCAGCAGCGCGTAGTCGAACATCAGCGACGAGTAGTCGGTGATCAGCACGTCGGCCAGGCGCAGCAGCGGCGTGACGTCGTGCGTGGTGGACGCGTCGCGGACGTCCGCCGCCAGTGACGGCGGCAGTTCCACCTCGTCCAGGTAGTGCGTGCGCACCAGCAGCACGAACTCCTCGCCCAGCTCCGCGACCCAGCGCTCGAGATCGAACGGCATCTCGAAGTCCTCGTCCTCGCCGCGCGGCCGGAACGTCGGCGCGTACAGCACGATCCGGCGCGGATCGCCGACCAGGCCCAACTCGGCCCGCAGCGCCTCGACATCGGCGGTCCCGGCGTCCTTGTCGGCCAGCGCGTCGTTGCGCGGGTAGCCGACGCGCAGCGGCTCGGCACGCAGCCGGTAGGCGGCCATCAGCGTGTCGACGTCGTGCTCGGAGCGGACCACGAAGTAGTCGAAGCGGTCCACGCCCTTTTGCAGCCGGGCCTGCGCCGCCGCGTCGGACTGCTTGACCGAGGGCATGTCGAAGCCCATGCGCTTGAGCGCGGAGCCGTGCCAGGTCTGGATGTACGTGGTGCCGGGATTCTTCACCGCGTCACCCAGCACGCCCTGGTTGTCGATCCAGAACTCGGCCTGGGCGAGCGCCTTGTAGTGCGCCCACGAGCCGCGCTTGACCAGCGTGGCGTCCTTGGGGAAGCCCGCCCGGCTCTCCGCGTAGACCCACACCGCCTCGAACGTGGCACCGGAGCGCCGCAGTTCCTCGTGGATGTAGCGCGGGTTGTCGCTGTACTGCAGGCCGAGGTGGCTCTCGAAGACGACCAGACCCTTGCGCACCGGCAGCTTGGCCAGCGCGGTCCGGGCCAGTCGGAACGCCTCCCGCTTGCGCGCCCCGGTCCTGGTGATCTGCTTGCGGGCGGTGGCGACCAGCTTGTGGCCGAACGGGCTGTCGGCGGTGCGCAGCACCAACTCGCGGCCCTTGCGCGCGATCGCGCCCTCGTGCGTGATGGTGAAGGACAGGTGCCCCTTGTCCGTGATGAACGGGACCACGTGGTCGCCGACGGCCTTGCTCAGCCGGGGCCGGATCGGGATCCGCCGCGCGTCCTCGGGCAGCGAGGTGGCGAAGATGCGACTCGTGGTCACCACGCCGTCGACCGTCAGGTCCATCCGCACGTCCCACACCGGGTCCAGCACCCCGACCGGGTGCAGCGTGCGGGTGAGGTCGACGGTGGTCTCCCACACCAGGCCCTCGGGCGTGTGCCGGATCGAGTCCACCGGGACGTGCACCGTGGTCATCGCGAGCTTCTTGCGCCGGGAACGGAACTCCAGACGGGCGGAGAGCTTCGCGGTCGGCGCGATCCGGTCCAGCGGATTGACGATCAGTCCGGCCAGGCGGAGCGAGCCGCCGGTGGAGGAGTAGTGCGTGAGGTCGTTGCCCAGCCAGACCAGGTTCAGCGGCTTGGACCAGGTCACCAGGTCGGTGACGTCCAGGACCGCGCGACCGAGCTCGTCGTCCAGATGCTCCGCGCACCAGTAGACCCGGCCGTCCCGCCGGTGCAGCGGCGCGCACACCTTGGTGCGGTTGAGCACCATGTCGATCGCGGTGAGCAGGTTCGGCCAGTCGTCGCGCAGCACCAGATACGCGGCCAGCGCCGGGATGTGCTTGGCCTGGCGGAACGCGCGCGGGTCCAGCGTGGCCAGGTACTCCTGGGCCATCGGGATGAACTCGCGACGGAACTCCTCGGTCTGGAACGGCAGGCCCCACAGGTAGAGCACCAGGTCGTGCTGGAGGAACTTGATGTCCTTCCGCAGCTTCAGCGCCCGATGTTCCTCGCCGTGCAACTCCTCGTCGATCCGCCGGTGGATGGTCAGCCGGTCGGCGAAGTTGCGCAGCTCGCCGCGGCGGTTGGAGATCGAACGCACCTTCGCGCCCTCGACCACCCGCCACTGGTAGACGGTGTTGGGGATCAGCGTGATCCGGTTCGCCGCCAGGTAGGCGCGGGCCGAGAACAGCAGGTCCTCGTAGTGCAGGCCCTCGGGGAAGCGCAGTTCGTGCTCGTCCAGGAAGGCGCGCCGGTAGCACTTGTTGGTGGACAGCGTGTCGTAGAGCAACTCCGGGCGCTCGTCCAGCGACTCCAGTACCGCGCGCTCCGCGTACAGCTCCGGGTACCACGGGGTCTGCTTGCCCTTGCGGCTCTCGTGCACGCGCACGCACAGCCCGGAGATCAGGTCCGACCCGGTCTCCTCGGCGGCCACCAGCATGTTCTTGCACGCGTGCCGGTCCAGCGTGTCGTCGCTGTCCAGGAACATCACGAAGGTGCCCCGGGCCTGGTCGACGCCCACGTTGCGGGGTCGGCTGCACCCGCCGCTGTTGTGCGGCAGCCGGATCGCCCGCACCTTGTCCGGGTGCTCGGCCGCGAACCGCTCCGCCACCGCGAAACTGTCGTCCGTACTGGCGTCGTCGACGATCAGGATCTCGAGGTTGTCCAGCGTCTGACGCAGCACCGAGTCCACCGCGCGCGGCAGTCGGGCCGCGTCGTTGTAGACGATCACGATCACGCTCACGTCGGGTGCGCGAGACACACTCATGCGGCCACCTCCGCGGGCGGGGTTCGGGAACGGTGCTTCGAGCTTAGTCAGGCCGCGGATGGCCGGGCCAATCCCGGTCGCGGGACCGCCGCACGCCGGTCGGCGACAGATCCGCGGGGCATCGACAAGACGCACACACGACGCACAATGGAGACGCGAACGCGGGTGTGCGCGGTTCGCCCGGCGGCCTCGCGAGGGTGGCCGGAAATCGGTTGTCGCTCGCGGGTGGCGGACGACGGCGGATGATCCGTTAACCTGTCTCGTTGTTTCGGGGAACTCCCCACACCCTCCGCTCGATCGGCGTTGCTGCGGCGATTGCTCAAAGGAGTGATGGCGCCTGTCCACTGCCCTGGTCGTCACAGAGCCCACCTCCACCGGTTCGACGGCTCGGATGGATCGGCCGGATCCCGCCCCGCTGCTCGCCGAGCTGTCCGCGATCGACCGCCGGGTCCCCGAGATCGAGGTGGTCGCGGCGGACGCCCTCGCGAGCGCCCTGGCCGGCGGCGACTGTCGGGTGACCCTCGTCGACGCGCGCTTCGTCGGCCACCGGCACGCGCTGCGCCTGGTGATCGCCGACACCCGCTTCCCGGTCGCGCACGTGCCCGGTGTGCTCGCGCTCGAGGGCGAGGCGCGCGCCGAGGCGGCCCGGATCCTGGCCGCGCTCGACCGGCTGCCGGCGAACGTGTGCGTCCCCGACCTGCTGGCCGAACGACTGACCGAGGCCGGCGTCGCGCCGCGCGAGGTCCCGCTGGGCGACCTGGTCGCCGAGGTCGCCCGGGACGAGGCCGCGCGCACCCGGGCGCTGGCCGCGGTGGCGGCCGTGGACGACGAGCGCATCCGGCTGAACTCGGCGGTCAAGGCCCGGGACGGCTTCTTCACCACGTTCGCGGTGAGCACGTGGTCGCGCTACCTCGCGCGCTGGTGCGCCCGCCGGGGACTGACCCCCAACCAGGTCACCGTCGCGTCGCTGTTCGTCGCGCTGATGGCGGCGGCCGGAGCCGCCACCGGCACCCGCGCCGGGTACATCGCCGCGGCGCTGGGCCTGTACTTCTCCTTCGTCCTGGACTGCACCGACGGCCAGCTCGCACGCTACGCGGTGAGCTACTCGCGGATCGGCTCGTGGCTGGACGCCACCTTCGACCGGGCCAAGGAGTACGCGGTCTACGCGGGCCTCGCGCTCGGCGCGGCCCGGCACGGCGACGACGTGTGGACCCTCGCCCTGGTCGCGATGGTGGTGATGACCACCCGGCACATCGTCGACTTCGCCTTCAACGAGACCCGACGCGGCATCGGCGGCGGGGACGACGACAGCGCCGACGGCGGCGCGGGCGCCAAGCTCTCCGGCAAGCTGAACTCGGTCGGCTGGACCGTGTGGGCCCGGCGGATGATCATCCTGCCGATCGGCGAGCGCTGGGCGCTGATCGCCGTGCTCACCGCCACCACCACGCCGCGGATCACCTTCGTCGTGCTGATCGTCGGCTGCGTGCTCGCCGCCTGCTACACCTCGCTGGGCCGGATCCTGCGCTCGCTGCCGCGCCGCGCCGCGTTCGTGCCGCAGGTGGGCGAACACCTCGCCGCGCTCGCCGACAGCGGTCCGCTCGCCGAACTGGTGGGCCGACTGCGGCTGCGCGTCCCGGCCCCCGCCGCCGCCCTGCTGGGCACCGCCGCACTGGTCGCGGTGCTGCTCGCGGGCGGCGCGGGCGAGTGGTGGGGCCTGGCCGGTGCCGGCGCCTACGCGCTGTGCGCCGGGATCGCGATCGGCCGGCCGCTGGTGCGCCGGCTCGACTGGGTGGTGCCGCCGATCTTCCGGGCCGCCGAATACGCCGCGATCACCATCCTGGCGGCCCGGGTGGTGCCCACCGCGGTGGCCGCCGCGTTCGGCTTGGTCGCGGCCACGGCCTACCATCACTACGACACGGTGTACCGCCTGCGCGGTGGCTACGGCGCCCCGCCCCGGGCGCTGGTGTGGCTGGTGCTCGGTCACGAGGGGCGGGTGCTCCTGGTGACCGTGCTGGCCGCACTGGGCTCGGGCACCCTGCGTACCGGCCTGATCGCGACGGCCGTCGTGCTCGCGGCGATCGTGCTCACCGAGAGTGTCGTGTTCTGGGTGCGCGGCGCGCGCCCGGACATCGACGACGTGACCCCGGTGGGACCGGCTCCCTCGGCCTCGACGCCGCCGTACCGCCCCCTGGAGGCCGCCGCCGCGGCGGCCTCCGATCGAACTGGAGACCTCTCATGATCGGCCTCGTTCTCGCCGCCGGCGCCGGCCGCCGGCTGCGCCCGCACACCGACACGCTGCCCAAGGCCCTGGTGCCGGTGGGCGCGCCCGGTGCGCCGGACAGCGAACGGTCGATCCTGGAGGTCACCCTCTCCCACTACGCCGCGGTCGGCCTGACCGAGGCCGCGATCGTGGTCGGCTACTGCGGCGACGCGATCCGCGACCGGCAGGGCCTGCTGGAGCGTCGCTACGGCCTGAAGCTGCACATGGTCGACAACGACAAGGCCGAGGAGTGGAACAACGCCTACTCCCTGTGGTGCGCGCGCGACCACCTCGCGGACGGCGTGCTGCTGGCCAACGGCGACACGCTGCACCCGGTCTCGGTCCAGGAGACCATGCTGGCCGCGCGCGACACCTCCGGGGCCGACGCCAAGGGCATCATCCTGGCCCTGGACACCGCCAAGCCGCTCGCCGACGAGGAAATGAAGGTCACCCTCGGCGAGGACGGCCGGATGCGCCGGATCACCAAGCTGATGGACCCGGCCGAGGCGGCCGGCGAGTACATCGGCGTCACGCTGATCGAGGGCCACGCGGCGCCCGCGCTGATCGACGCGCTCCGCGCGACCTTCGAGCGCGACCCGCAGCTCTACTACGAGGACGGCTACCAGGAACTGGTGAACCGGGGCGGCCGGGTCGACGTGCAGCCGATCAGCGCGTCGGACACCCGGGTGCCGTGGACCGAGATCGACACCACCGAGGACCTGATGGTCGCGCGGGAGATCGCGTGCCGGTACTGACCCGTCTGGTCCCCACCCCGCTCACCGTCGACATCCGCGCCGGTGCGGTCGACGACCTCGCGGGCATCCTGGCCGACCGTCGGGTCTCCACGTCCGGCCGGATCGCGGTCGTGGTCAGCGAGGGCTCCGGGGCCCGACTGCGCGAGCGGTTCGCGCCGCAACTGCCCGGCGCCGAGTGGTACACCGTCGCCGGCGGCACCCTGACCGCCGCCGTCGACCTGGCCGACCGCATGCGCGGCGGCGCCTACGACGCGGTGGTCGGCCTGGGCGGCGGCCGGGTCCTGGACGCGACCAAGTACGCCGCCGCGCGGGTGGGCCTGCCCATGGTCGCGGTCGCCACCAACCTCGCCCACGACGGCATCGCGTCGCCGGTGAGCATCCTGGACAACGACGCGGGGCGCGGCTCCTACGGCGTGCCCACGCCGATCGCCCTGGTGGTGGACCTGGACCTGGTCCGCGCCGCGCCGCAGCGCTTCGTCCGCTCCGGCATCGGCGAATCCCTGTCCAACCTGTGCGCGGTGGCCGACTGGGAGCTGTCCCAGCGCGAGACCGGCGAGCCGGTGGACGGCCTCGCGGTCGCGTTGGCCCGCACCTCCGGCGACTCGATCCTGCACCGCCCCGGCGGCATCGAGGACGACGACTTCCTCGTGGCCCTGGCCGAGGGCCTCGTACTCTCCGGCATCGCGATGTCCGTGGCCGGCACCACCCGCCCCTGCAGCGGAGCCTGCCACGAGATCTCGCACGCCATCGACCTGCTCTACGGCGAGCGCGACGGCCACGACGGGCTGCACGGCGAACAGGTCGGCCTGGGCGCCGCGTTCGCCACCCACCTGCGCGGCGACACCGCGCTGACGAAGCTCTTGACGAGCACCCTTGATCGGCACAGGCTGCCGGTCGTGCCGGAGCATCTCGGCCTGACCATCGACGAATTCGTGGCGGCGGTGAGTCACGCGCCCCAGACCCGTCCGGGACGCTTCACCATCCTCGAACATCTCGACCTCGACAATGACGCCATCCGGGATTCGGTGACCGAATATGTCCACACCTACGGCGGCTGAGCTTCGCTCGGTCGTACACCCCGAGGGCCTGCTCGATCGGCGCAGTGGCGAACACTGGGCCGGACGCATCTACATGCGGCAGATCTCCCTCCAGGTCACCCGACGCATCGTCGGGACCCGGGTGACGCCCAACGGCCTCACCTACATGATGATCCTCGCGGGCATCGCCGCCGGCGCCGCGCTGATCCTGCCCGGGATCGCGGGGCCGCTCGCGGCGCTGCTCCTGGTGCAGCTCTACCTGCTGCTCGACTGCGTCGACGGCGAGGTGGCCCGCTGGCGGCGGCAGACCTCGGTCACCGGCGTCTACCTCGACCGGGTCGGCCACTACCTCTCCGAGGCCGCGCTGCTCTCCGGCGCGGGCCTGCACGCCGCGGGCGTCCTGGACGGCGGCGGCTTCAACGGCTACGCGACGCTGGGCGTGGTCGCCGCGCTGGGCGCGATCCTGATCAAGTCGGAGACCGACCTGGTCGACGGCGCGCGGGCGAAGAGCGGCCTGCCGCCGGTCCAGGACGCCGCCGCCGTGCCGCGCTCCTCGGGCGCCGCGTCGGCGCGCAAGATCGTCGCCTCGCTCAAGTTCCACCGCCTGGTCGGCGCCGTCGAGGCGTCGATCTTCCTGCTCCTGGCGGGCGTGCTGGACCTGGTGGCCGACGACGGCGGCCTGCTGTACAGCCGGATCGCGGTGAGCGCGCTCGCCGCCATCGCGCTCCTGCAGACCGTGCTGCACCTGGTCAGCGTGCTGATGTCGAGCAGGCTCCGGTGACCGCCGAGGCTGCCGAGGGGCAGCGCGCCGGCGAGGCCGTGGCAGCGTCCATCGCGCTCGGCGCGGTGGTGCTGACCATGGGGGACCGCCCGGACGAGCTGAACCGGCTGCTGCGCTCGGTGGCCGATCAGCACGGCGCGTCGATGGCGGTGGTCGTGGTGGCCAACGGCGGGACGCTGCCGGAGCTGCCCGAGGGCGCGGTGGGCATCACCCTGCCGGAGAACGTGGGCATCCCGGCCGGCCGCAACGTGGGCACCGCCGGCCTGCCCGACGACGTCGACGTGGTGCTCTTCCTCGACGACGACGGCCGACTCGCCGGCACCGACGCCGGCCGGCTGCTGCGCGAGGCGTTCGCGGCGAACCCGCGCCTGGGCATCGTCAGCTTCCGGATCGTGGATCCGGAGAGCGGCGAGACCCAGCGCCGGCACGTGCCCCGGATCCGGGTCGGCGACCCGCTGCGCTCGGGCCCGGTGACCACCTTCCTCGGCGGTGCCAGCGCGGTGCGCGCGGCGGTGCTGCGCGAGGTCGGCGGGCTGCCCGACGACTTCTTCTACGCGCACGAGGAGACCGACCTGGCCTGGCGCGCGCTCGACGCCGGCTGGGAGATCGACTACCGCGCGGACATCGTGCTGGAGCACCCCAAGACCAGCCCGGCCCGGCACGCGGCGTTCTTCCGGATGAACGCGCGCAACCGCGTCTACCTGGCCCGCCGCAACCTGCCGTGGCCGATCGTGCCCGCCTACCTGGGCACCTGGGTCGTCCTGACCGCCGCCCGCCGGCCGTCCAAGGAGAACGCCCAAGCCTGGCTGGCCGGCTTCCGCGAGGGGTGGAAGACCCCGAGCGGCCCGCGCAGACCCATGTCCTGGCGCACGGTCTGGCGGATGACCAGGCTCGGCCGTCCGCCGGTCATCTGACAGGCTGGAATCCCCGTACCGTTTCGATTTCGACCCGACGCAGACGAAAGTGTCAACGTGGCCAACAGCGCGCAGGCCGACACCCTGAGCCCACAGGGGACGTCGGCGCCCCCCGGTTCCACCGAACCCCTGGCGGACCTCGCCGCCCGCTACAAGCTGACGGTCAGCGGGGCCCGTCCCGGACTGCTCTCCTACACCAGGCAGCTCTGGGCCCGACGCCACTTCATCGTGGCCTTCGCCAACGCCAAGACCCGGGCGACGTACAGCACCGCCAAGCTCGGCCAGGTCTGGCAGGTGCTCACGCCGCTGATGAACGCGGCCGTGTACTACCTGATCTTCGGCTACCTGGTGCAGACCAAGGACGGCATCGACAACTACGTCGCCTTCCTGGTCACCGGCGTCTTCGTGTTCACCTTCACGCAGAGCGCCGTGCTCGCGGGCAGCCGGGCGATCAGCGATCAGCTCAACCTGATCCGCGCGCTGCACTTCCCGCGGGCGTGCCTGCCGATCTCCTTCACGATCGTGCAGCTCCAGCAGCTGATGTTCTCGATGGTCGTGCTGTGCGCGATCGTGCTGGGCACCGGCGAGCCGCTCACCCTGAAGTGGCTGCTCGTGCTGCCCGCGCTGGTGCTGCAGTTCGTCTTCAACGTCGGCCTGAGCCTGGTCCTGGCCCGGATCGGCGCGGTGCTGGTGGACATCAAGCAGCTGCTGCCGTTCCTGCTGCGCACCTGGCTGTACCTCAGCGGCGTCTTCTACAGCCTGGACTCCTACACCGACAAGGCGCCCGCGTGGGTGGCCCGGGTGCTGGAGGCGAACCCGGGAGCGGTCTACATCGAGGTGATCCGCGACTCGCTCATCGAGAGCCACCACACGCTCCCGCTGCACGTGTGGGGCTACGCGGTGGGCTGGGCGCTGGTGATGGGCATCGGCGGTTACGTGTACTTCTGGAAGGCGGAAGAGAGGTACGGCCGTGGCTGAGCAGCCCGCGATCATGAGTTGGGCCGAGGCCGGCGCGGAGTCCGAGGTCGAGGTGCCCGAGCAGAACGCTCCACAGCCGGCGCAGCCGCAGGAGGAGATCCCGCCGACCGTCGTGGTCGACGACGTGCACCTGATCTACCGCGTGCACGGCGCCTCCTCGGGCAAGGGCAGCGCCACGTCCGCGCTGTCCCGGCTCGCGCTGCGCAAGAAGGCGGCGGGCATCACCGAGGTGCACGCCGTACGCGGCGTCAGCTTCGTCGCCTACAAGGGCCAGGCGATCGGCCTGATCGGGCGCAACGGTTCGGGCAAGAGCACGCTGCTGAGGTGCATCGCCGGCCTGCTGCCGCCCACCACCGGCAAGATCTACAGCGACGGCCAGCCGTCCCTGCTGGGCGTCAACGCCGCGATGATGAACGACCTCACCGGTGAGCGGAACATCATCCTGGGCTGCCTGGCGATGGGCATGACCCAGCGCGAGGCCGAGGCCAACTACGACCAGATCGCCTCGTTCTCCGGGCTGAACAACTACAACGGCAAGGACTTCACCAAGCTGCCGATGCGGACCTACTCGTCCGGCATGGCGGCCCGCCTGCGCTTTTCCATCGCGGCCGCGCGCACGCACGACGTGCTGATGATCGACGAGGCGCTGGCCACCGGCGACCGCGACTTCCAGCTCAAGAGCGAGGCCCGGATCCGCGAGCTGCGCAAGGAGGCCGGCACGGTCTTCCTGGTCAGCCACAGCATGAAGTCGATCCGGGACACCTGCGACCGGGCGATCTGGCTCGATCAGGGCGTGATCAAGATGGACGGTCCGATGGAGGATGTCGTCAACGCGTACGAGGGCAAGTAGCGGCGACACCGCTCCGACGGTTGCGTCCGCTGCTTCGACGGCACCGACAGCACCAACAGCACCACGCGAAGGGGTTCACCGGTGTCCTTGCAGGTCCTGGCGGAGAGTACGGACGACAACCTCGACATAGAGGTCCTGCGGGACGTCAACGGACTCACCGAGCACACCTCATGGGCACACGGGGGCATGGAGTTCATGGGCGAGTACGGCACGTTCGCCGTACTCGCCGTACTCGGCCTGCTCGCGTGGTGGCGGGCCCGCGCCCGACCCGACCACATAGCGGCCGTGGCCGGCCTGGTGTGGGCCCCGCTGGCGGCCCTGGTCGCGGAACTGGCCAACGCGCCGCTGCGCGACTGGGTCGATCGGCCGCGTCCGTTCCTCAGCCACGAGGGGCTGCACGTGCTCGTCGAGGGCAAGACCGACCCGTCCTTCGCCTCCGACCACGCGCTGACCACGATGGCGCTGGCGGTCGGGATCCTGCTGGTGGACCGGCGGCTGGGCATCGCGGCGGTGCTCGTTGCGGTGTTCACCGGCTTCTCCCGGCTGTACGTGGGCGTGCACTACCCGACGGACGTGCTCGCCGGGTTCGCGCTCGGCGCGCTGGTCGCGCTGGTCGGGTCGATGTTCGTCGGGCGGGTCCTGGAACCGGTGGTACGGCAGGTGGAACGCGGCCCGCTGCGGGTAGTGGTGACGGACCGAGCACGCCCGGCCGGCTGACGGCGACGCGGCCGAGGGGGCGGACACGATGGGAACGGACACCGAGGGCGGTCGCGACGCGGGACGCCTGGGCGAACGGCTGAGCCTGCGCGAACAGGTCGCGCGAGCGGTCCGGGCGGCGCTGGTGGCGGGGCGGATGCAGCCGGGGGTGGTCTACTCCGCGCCGGCCCTGGCCACCCGGTTCGGGGTGTCCGCGACCCCGGTCCGCGAGGCGCTGCTGGACCTGGCCAAGGACGGCCTGGTCGAGCCGGTCCGCAACAAGGGCTTCCGGGTCCGCGCCATGTCCGCGGACGACCTGCGGGACATCCACGACCTGCGCGAACTCCTGGAGATACCCACGATCGCGCGGCTCGCCCGGGACGGCATCGCGGACGCGCTGCCGGCCCTGCGCGCGCTGGTCGACGAACTCGCCGACGCGATCGACCGCGCCGACGTGCTCGAGTACGTGGACGCCGACGACCGTTTCCACGCCCACCTGCTCGGCCTGGCCGGCAACGCGCGCCTGGTCCGGATGGTCGGCGAACTGCGGGCCCAGGCCCGGCTGTACGGTCCGCGCCCGCTGACCGAGCCGGCCGACCGGAGCCTGATCGCGGCCGAACACCACCGGCTGCTCGACCTGATCGAGGCGCGCGATCCGGCCGGCGCCGAGGAGCTGACTCGCCGGCACCTGGCGTGGTCGCGCACACCGAACCCGCGAGCGAACCCGGACCCGAGCCCGAGTCCGGACCCGAGCCCGAACCCGGAGCCGAATCCGAACCCGGAGCCGAATCCGGCGCCCGCGCTCGTCGACCCGACGTCCCCCGAACGGCCGTAACCCGGCGCCGCCTCGCTCGTTGTCCCGTCGAGCCGCCGCCGCGTGGCCGGCCGTCAAGCGAGGATTCAGAGCATCCGGGAGAACCCACATGTTGGTCCGCACCGTGCTCACGAGTGCCTGCTGCGCCCTCGTCCTGGCCGGGGTCACCGGCTGTCAGGGTGAC
This sequence comes from Embleya sp. NPDC001921, assembly GCF_053594475.1. Lineage (NCBI taxonomy): Bacteria > Bacillati > Actinomycetota > Actinomycetes > Kitasatosporales > Streptomycetaceae > Embleya > Embleya sp. NPDC001921. The sequence continues at coordinate 46,633 of NZ_JBSFEO010000055.1, read as the reverse complement.
GACGTGCAACCCCAGGGAGCGCGGGTCAAGGGCGGCGGCGGGGTCGCGAGCGGCCCGTCCGAGGCGGTGCTGGCCGTACGCAAGGCGGCCGACGTCACCACCGGCGCGAAGAGTTCGCGCACCCGGACCACGATGACCATGCACAACAACGACCGCGTGGTCAAGCTCACCGGTCAGGGCATGTTCGACTATGTCCGGCACATCGGCACGCTCACCGTGGACGCGCCCAAGGACTCCGGCATCGCCGGTCCGCTCCAGGAGATCCTCACCCCCGAGGCGCTCTACATGAAGAACGGGTCGCCGGGCATCCCGAAGGACAAGTGGGTGCGACTGGCGATCGACGGGCTGGCCGACGGCAACCTGGTCAGCGGCGGCGCGACCGACCCCGGGACCTCCTTCGAGATACTGCGCGGGGTCAACGACGACGTCGTGCTCGTGGGCACCGAGAAGATGGGCGCGGACACCGTGCGGCACTATCGGGGCACGCTGGACATCCGCAAGGCGCACGACCTGACCGCGCCGGAGGTGCGCGGGCCGCTGGCCGCGGCGCTGAAGACCTTCGACGGCGCGCCGATCCCGTTCGACGCCTACCTCGACGACGCGGGCCGGTTGCGCCGGGTCGACGAGTCGTTCGCGTTCGTGATGGGCCCGGAGGAGGGCAAGGCGGCACCGCCGACCGCGAAGGTGCTCTCCTCGGCGGAGTTGTACGACTTCGGGGTCGTGGTCGACGTCAAGCCGCCCGAGGCCAAGGACCTGTACGTCGCGCCGACCCCGCCGGGAACACCCGCCAAACGCGGCTGAGTCACTCCCGCGGAGTCGTTCCGGGCGGTCCCCATATGACCCAGGCGTGCCATGTCCGCGCCGAGGGCCCGCCCCTACGCTGGATGGGCCGAGGCCCGTCCGGGGTGCGCACGAGGAGGTGATGTGGGTGTCACGGTTCTCCGATCGCGGTGTGCACGACCACGTCGTCCTCGACGAGATCGAACTCTACGGCGACCTGATGATCGCGGCGTCGGCGAGCGAGGGTCCGCTGACGCAGGCCCAGATCGACGCCGTGCTCGGGCTGGTCGGCGGCTGGGGGACGGCGACCCACACCCGGGCCGGCCCCCGTCGCCGCGGCCTCAGGAGCGCACCAGGCGTGCGATCGCCTGGGACGCCTCCTTGACCTTTTCGTCCGCTTCCGGACCGCCCTTTTCCACCGCGTTCGCGACGCAATGGCCCAGATGCTCCTCCAGCAGGCTCAGCGCGAACGACTGGAGCGCCTTGGTCGCCGCGGAGACCTGCGTCAGGATGTCGATGCAGTACTCGTCCTCGGAGACCATCCGCTGCAACCCGCGGATCTGTCCCTCGACCCGGCGCAGCCGCTTGAGGTGCTCGTCCTTGCGTCCGCTGTAGCCGTGCCCGTGCCCCGCTGTGCCGTGCGTCGCCGTCGTCTCCGGCGCCTGCGGATCCTGTTCCACCGTCGTCTCCCGTAGCTCTGTGGCCGTTCCCCACGTGTCCATGGCCCGATCGGGTGACCGTCCACGTCCAAATTTACCCCCGGGGGGTATATCCGGCAAGCATTCGATCACGCACCGACGGCGTCGCTCGCACCGACGATCCGATCCTCCGGCGGTCATGCCGAATCCCCGGTTCCGGTTCGTGTGATGTGGGCGACATGGATCGAGCGTAGGCCGCTCTGTCCCTCGAAGGGTGCCCGGACCCATACTCTGGCCGTGTGACGGGCGCCATGGGCGGCGGAACGGGCGGTTCCGCATGCCCGTTCGTTGCTGTGTGCACGCGTCTCATTACCGCCGGGTACGGTCGGGGTCCGCGTCGGCTCCCCGGTTTGTGTGCGGCACCGCCGGAGCGCCTAGCATCGACGCCGACCACTTTCATTATCCCGGAGACCTCAAGTGCGATTGCGTCTGACCCCCAGGGAGACGAGCTTCTACGACATGTTCGCCGCAGCGGCGAGCAACCTGGTCACCGCATCCAAGCTCCTGACGGAGTTGCTCGGCGCAGAGGTCTCCGCTCGTCCGGAGATCGCCGAACGGATGCGCGCGGCCGAGCATGCCGGTGACGACACCACGCATGCGATCATGCGTCAGCTCAACGCCTCCTTCATCACGCCGTTCGACCGCGAGGACATCTACGCCCTCGCGTCGCAACTGGACGACGTCATGGACTACATGGAAGAGGCCGTCGACCTGGTCGTGCTGTACCAGCTCGACGAACTCCCCCCGCAGGTCGCGGACCAGATCGAGGTGCTGGTGCGGGCCTCGGAGCTGACCGCCGAGGCGATGCCGCGGCTGCGTACGATGAGGGACCTGACCGAGTACTGGATCGAGATCAACCGGCTCGAGAACCAGGCCGACCAGATCCACCGCAAGCTCTTGGCGCACCTGTTCAGCGGTGCGTACGACGCGCTGACGGTGCTCAAGCTCAAGGGCATCGTCGACGTGCTCGAAGAGGCCGCGGACGGGTTCGAGCACGTGGCGAACACGGTCGAGACGATCGCCGTCAAGGAGTCCTGACCCAGTGGAACTCACTGGTCTGATCATCGTCATCGGCGTCGCGCTCTTCTTCACCTACACCAACGGCTTCCACGACTCGGCCAACGCCATCGCGACCTCGGTGTCCACCCGGGCACTGACCCCGCGCGTGGCACTTGCCATGGCCGCGGTGATGAACCTCGCGGGAGCCTTCCTCGGCGAAGGCGTCGCCAAGACCGTCAGCGAAGGGCTGATCTCCACCCCCGAAGGCGAACAAGGTCTGATCATCCTGTTCGCGGCGCTGGTCGGCGCGATCTTCTGGAACCTGCTGACCTGGTACTTCGGACTGCCCTCGTCCTCGTCGCACGCGCTGTTCGGTGGCCTGGTCGGCGCCGCGCTCGCGGGCTCCAGCACCGTCTACTGGAACGGGGTGCTCGAAAAAGTCGTCATCCCGATGTTCCTGTCGCCGGTGGTCGGCCTGGTCGCCGGCTACCTGGTGATGGTCGGGATCATATGGCTGTTCCGCAAGTCGAATCCGCACAAGGCCAAGCGCGGATTCCGGCTGGCGCAGACCGTCTCGGCGGCCGGCATGGCGCTCGGGCACGGCATCCAGGACGCCCAGAAGACGATGGGCATCGTGGTGATGGCGCTGGTGATCAGCGGCCATCACGAGGGCTCCGGCATCCCGGTGTGGGTCAAGCTCGCGTGCGCGATCACGCTCTCGCTCGGCACCTACGCGGGCGGGTGGCGGATCATGCGCACGCTCGGCCGCAAGATCATCGAGCTGGATCCGCCGCAGGGCTTCGCGGCCGAGACCACGGCCGCCTCGATCCTGTACACCACGGCCTACGTCTTCAAGGCGCCGATCTCGACCACGCACATCATCACCTCGGCGATCATGGGCGTGGGCGCGACCAAGCGGGTCAAGGCGGTGCGCTGGGGCGTCGCCAAGAACATCCTGATCGGTTGGTTCACCACGATGCCGGCCGCGGGCCTGGTCGCGGCGGGCACCTACGGGATCACCAATCTGATCGTGGGTTGATCCGCACGTCGCACGCCGCGTACGCGACGCAGGACGTACGGGGCACGCGAAGCGACCCGCGGTCCGGACAGGACGAGAGGGCCCACACCCGTACCGGTGTGGGCCCTCTCGCATGTCCATGTCGGTGCTTCGCTCGCGCTCGGGCGGTCAGCCGAACCGGCCGGCGATGTAGTCCGCCGTGGATTCCTGGGTCGGTGCGGAGAAGATCGTCTCGGTGTCGCCGATCTCCACCAGGCGACCGGGCTGACCCGGGCCGGCGAGGTTGAAGAACGCGGTCTTGTCCGAGACGCGCGCGGCCTGCTGCATGTTGTGGGTCACGATGACGATCGTGTACCGCTCCTTGAGCAGCGCGATCAGGTCCTCGATCGCGAGGGTGGAGATCGGGTCGAGCGCCGAGCACGGCTCGTCCATCAGCAACACCTGCGGCTCGACCGCGATCGCGCGGGCGATGCACAGTCGCTGCTGCTGGCCGCCGGACAGGCCCGCGCCGGGCTTGGCCAGCCGGTCCTTGACCTCGGTCCACAGGTTCGCGCCGCGCAGCGAGCGCTCGACGATCGCGTCCAGGTCGCCCTTGCGCTTGATGCCCGCGAGCTTGAGCCCGGCCGCGACGTTGTCGTAGATCGACATGGTCGGGAACGGGTTGGGCCGCTGGAACACCATGCCGACCGTGCGGCGCACCGCGACCGGGTCGATCTCGCTGCCGTACAGGTCCTGCCCGTCCAGCGCGACCGAGCCGTCCACGGAAGCGCCCGGGATCAGCTCGTGCATGCGGTTGAGGGTGCGGATGAAGGTGGACTTGCCGCAACCGGAGGGACCGATGAAGGCCGTGACCGAACGCGGCTCCATGGTCATCGAGATGTCCTCGACGGCCTTGTGCGAGCCGTAGTAGGCGTTGAGTCCGGAAACTTCGATGCGCTTGGTCATTCCTGCCTCGGAATCGGTGCGGTTGTCGGTGCCGCGGTCGGCCGGTCGGGTCGTCAGGGACTTCATCGGCCCCCCTTCGGGGCCTTCCAGCGGGCGATCAACCGCGCCGCCAGGTTCAGGATCATGACGATCAGGATCAGCGTCAGCGCGGCGGCCCAGGCCCGCTCCTCGGCGAACTGGTTGCCCGCGTGGTTCTGGTCGAAGACGTACAGCGGCAGCGCCGACTGCCAGCCCGAGAACGGGTCGGTGTTGATCGACTGGGTGAGTCCGACCAGCAGCAGCAGCGGCGCGGTCTCGCCGATGACCCGGGCGATGGAGAGCATGACGCCGGTGACGATGCCGCCGAACGCGGTGGGCAGCACGACCTTGAGCACCGTGCGCCACTTCGGGATGCCCAGCGCGAGGCTGGCCTCGCGCAGCTCGTTCGGGACCAGCTTGAGCATCTCCTCGGCGGAGCGCACCACCGTCGGCAACATCAGGATCATCAGCGCCAGCGACCCGGCGAAGCCGGACGCCTCGAAGCCCAGCATCATGATCCAGAAGGCGTAGATGAACAGACCCGCGACGATCGAGGGCAGACCGGTCATCACGTCCACGAAGAACGTCACCGTCTTGGCCAGCCGGCCACGCCCGTACTCGACCAGGTAGATCGCGGTGAGCAGCCCGATCGGGACCGCGATCAGGGTGGCCAGGCCGACCTGCTCCAGGGTGCCGATGATCGCGTGGTAGACGCCGCCGGTGTCGTCCCGGGCGCCCACTCCGCGCATCGAGTGGCTCAGGAAGTACGGGGTCAGCTTGTCCCAGCCGCGCTGGATCGTGTACCCGAGCAGCGAGATCAGGGGCAGTACGGCGAGCACGAACGCGGTGGAGATCAGGCTCGTGGCGAACCGGTCCCGGGCCCGACGGCTGTCCTCGTAGCGCCACGAGACGACGGAGAGGGCGACGATGAAGGCCACACCCGCGAGGAAGACCGCGAGGGCCCAGTTGTCCAGGACCAGCTTCAGCACGACCGTCAGCGCCACGGCGCCGCCCGCTATCGCCCACGGCACCTGGCGCGGGAGGGTCCGGCGGGTCAGCGAGGCCGCGCGCGGATCCGGCAGGCCACCGGCCTTCTCCGCCGCGTCCGAACCGATGCCCGGGCGCTTGTCGCCCGTGTCGAGGACGGTCATGAGTTCGCTCCAGAGAACGCCTTGCGCCGGTTGATGACGACGCGCGCGGCGCCGTTGACGAGCAGCGTCATGACGAACAGGACCAGGCCCGAGGCGATCAACGCACCGCGACCGATGTCGTTGGACTCACCGAACTGGTTCGCGATGTTCGCCGCGATCGTGTTGTTGCCCGGGTCCAGGATGTGCACCGAGACCACGAAGCTGGGGGAGAGCACCATCGCCACCGCGATGGTCTCGCCGACCGCCCGGCCCAGGCCGAGCATCGAGGCGCTGATGATGCCGGGCTTGCCGTAGGGCAGCACCGCGACCCGGATCATCTCCCAGCGGGTCGCGCCGAGCGCGAGCGCGGCCTCCTCGTGGGCGCGGGGCACCTGGAGGAAGACCTCTCGGGTGACCGCCGCGATGATCGGCAGGATCATGATCGAGAGCACGATGCCGACGGTGAACAGCGTGCGGGCGGTGACGCCCGCCTGCTCCTTGTCGAACAGCGGGATCCAGCCGAGGTAGTCGGACAGCCACGCGTGCAGGCCGAGCAGCTTGGGGGCCAGGAAGATGTAGCCCCACAGGCCGTAGACCACGCTGGGCACGGCGGCCAGCAGGTCGACGACGTAACCGAGTGTCTGGGCGATCCGCCGGGGAGCGTAGTGCGTGATGAACAGCGCCACCCCCACCGCGACCGGCACCGCGATGACCATCGCGATGGTGGCGCTGACAACCGTGCCGAACACGAGGGTGACGACGCCGAACGCGGGCTTTGCCGCGTTCGGGTCCCAGCCCTGGTCGGTCAGGAAGCTGCCCTGGTTCTTCGACAGCGCGTCCGTCGCCTTGACCACGAGGAATATCGCGATCGCGGCCATGATGGCGAGCAGGCTGATGCCGGCGCCTCGGGCGGCACCGGAGAAGATCCGGTCGCCCGGCCGAACCTTGGTGCGCTTGGCCACGGGGGCCTTGCGCTCGGGTTCCGCCGGTGCGGTGGGGGTGGTGGTGGACATCTCTCTCCGTACGAGTCGGTCGCTCAGCGGGCTCGGACTAGGACAGACCGGCCACGGCGGCGCGGACCTTTTCCGCGATCGTCGTCGGGAGCGGCGCGTAACCGATGCCCGCGAGGACCTTCTGGCCTTCGGCGCTGGAGGTGTAGTTGAGGAAGGACTTGAGCAGCGGCAGCTTGTCCGCCGGGGTGCCCTTCTCACAGACGATCTCGTAGGTGACCAGGATGATCGGGTAGGCGCCCTCGGCCTTGGTCGCGTAGTCGACGGTCAGCTTCAGGTCGTTGCCCTGACCGGCGATCTTCGCGGCCTCGACGGCCTTGCCCGCGGCCTCGGGGGTGAGCTTGACCGGAGCCGACGCGCCCGTGTTGATCTGCGCGATGCCCAGGCCGGAGTTCTCCGCGAAGGACTGCTCCATGTAGCTGATGCCGCCCTGCGTCTGCTTGACGATCGACGCGACACCCTCGCTGCCCTTGGCGCCCTGGCCGCCCGGGGCCTTCCAGTCCTGCGCGGCGTCGAAGGTCCAGTCGGCGGGGGCCGCGGCCTTGAGGTACTTGGTGAAGTTCTCGGTGGTGCCGGACGCCTCGGACCGGTGCACGGTCTGGATCGGGGTCGACGGCAGCTGCGCGTTCGGGTTCAGCGCCTTGATCTCGGCGGCGTCCCACTTGGTGATCTTGCCGCTGAAGATGCCCGCGATCGTCTTCGCGTCCAGGACCAGGTCCTTGACGCCGGAGACGTTGTACGCCACCGCGATCGGGCCGGTCACCATCGGCAGGTTGATCGCCTGGCCGGGGGCGCACGCGGCGCCGGCCTTGGCGACCTCTTCCGGCTTGAGCGCCGAGTCGGAACCGGCGAAGGTGACCTGCTTGTCGAAGAACGACTGGCGGCCGGCGCCCGAGCCCGAGCCCGCGTAGTCGATCGAGGCGCCCGAGCACTTGGCCTGGTAGGCCTTGATCCACTCGTCCAGCGCGTTCTTCTGGGCGCTGGAGCCGGCGCCGGCGATCTTGCCGGTACCGCAGTCACCCTTGGGCGCCTCGGCGCCGGGGGCCGAGGCGGCCTTCGTCGACGACTTGTCGTCGCCCCCCGAGCTGTTGTCGTCGGAGCCACACGCGGCCAGCGTGAGCGCGCCGGCGAGTGCCAGGCCGGTGAAGCCGATACCGCGACGGACACTGCGGGGCCGAATGGTCACGGCGCTCCCTTTCGATCGAACTCGACTCGTGGTGCGACGACCCGAACGGTCGCCGTCATCCATGAAGTTAAGCCGTGAGAATGAAGCGATCCGCCGCGCAAAGTGAACCGAGGGTGAACTTGAACGGTCGAGTCAGATAAGCCGACTGCTGGATGAATTGTCCGCTCATGTAGCCATTTAGCACCCGTGAACTGGGCCTTTGTCGCGCACGCCGAATCGCGTTCACCCGCCGTTCAGATGGGCGTCGGGTGACGTTCCGTGAACCGTGATCACGACTTGACCGAGTGCTCAGCTCCCCGTCGGGTAGGGGGCGTACCGGCCCATGGCCACCACTCGGCCCGCCCACGCGTGCAACACGGCGAACTCCCCGGGCAGCAGGGGCTCGGCGGCCAGCCGGGTGGCGGTCACCCCGGGAGCGGCGCCGGGCAGGTCCGGAACGGGCGCGCACAGCAGCGTGGGCCGGCCGCCGCGCAGCGCGTCGGCCACCGAACACGCGGTCGAGCGCACCCGCGCGCCCACCGCCGCGACATACGGCGCCACCGTCGCGACCGCGGCCGGCGTCGTGGCGCCGTACACCTCGACCGGACCGAACGCGGCGAGCATCGGCACCAGGTCCCGCGCGTACGCCGGACCCGCGCGCAACACCAGCACCGGGACCGTCGCGGGCGGCGGTCCGGTGCGAAACGCGTCGGTCAGCGACGCGGTGTAGTCCGGGGTCCCGGTCAGCGTCGCGGCCTGCTCCGGCGGGCCCCACCACATCCGGTCCACCTCCGGATTGGGGGCGAACTCGCCGGCGACCGCCTCGGCGACCCAGTAGCGGTTGATCTTGAGGCGATCGCGCGAGTGCATCGGATAGCTGAGCACGCCCAACTCGCGTCCCAGGATCGCCCGATAACCGGTCTCCTCGGCGATCTCGCGCACGGCGGCCACCACCGCGGGCTCGCCGGACTCCAGCTTGCCCTTCGGGAAGGACCAGTCGTCGTAGCGCGGCCGATGCACCAGCCCGACCTCCACGCCGTCCCCGGCCCGGCGCCACAACACCCCGCCCGCGGCGAGTACCGGGGCGCGCTCGGTGTGCGTGCCCCGAGCGGGGTCATCCATCGAGCCACGCCCGCACGTCCGGCGCGCAGGCCTTGGGCCACACGCGCGTGAACGCGTACCGCCGAGCGGTGGCGACCTGCCGCTCGTGCGCGTACAACTCGCCCAACACGAAGGCGGCCGGCCCGCCCACCCGGGGTCCGGCGGCGAGCTCCGCGACCGCGTCGGCGGCGATGGTCGCGTCCTGGTGCACGCCGAGCACCTCGGTCACCGCCTTGAGCCGCCGGGCCAGCCGGGCCGCCGGCGGCCCGAAGGCGGGGACGCACATGTCGGCCGCGTAGCGGGCCCGTTTGGCCAGGATCCGCACCCGGTGCCAGGCCTCGTCGTCGGTGCCCGCGTACGGGGTGAACCCGGCCTGGTCCGGCGGATAGGGCACGCCGGCCGCCTCCAGCGGCAGTGCCCCGGCGGCGCGGTCGAGCCGGCGCAGCGTGCGGGCGACCAGTTTGGGCACGACCTCGGCGCCCGATGCCGCGGCCCGCTCGGTGAAGGTCAGACCCAGGGCCGGCTCGACCAGGTCCGCGGACAGCGCCGTGAACACTCCCGAGCCGAGCGCGTCCAGCGCGCGGGCCCGGCCGGCGCCCTGATCGCCGCGCAGCCGGCGGGTGAGGATCGCCCTGGCCCTGGCCGTGCCGGGCCGCTCGGGCAGCGCGTCCAGGTCGGCCGACAGGCGTTCGAGGAGCACCTCCGCGTCGCGCTCGCCCGCCAGCGCGTCCGCGGCATCGCGCAGCCGGGTGCGCAGCAGCGCGGCGGGTTCCGGTTCCAGGAGCGGTCCGCACGTGGCCAGCGCGCTGCGGATGCGCCGGGCGGCCACCCGCGCGTTGTGCGCGGCCTCCTCCTCGCCCGCGCTCAGCCGGGGCAACTCGTCGATGAACGCCCCGGCCTCCCCGACCAGATGTGCGAGCAGGATCGCACCGGCCGAGGTGTCCTCGGCCGCCGCACGCTGCCGAGGGATGGTCGTCGCCTGCTTACTCCGGCCCACGTCTGCGCCTCCGGGTCTCGATGAGGTGCTCCTGCACGTCACGAAGCCGGGTCCCGTCGGCGGCGGTCGCGTGCCGGGTCCAGACGCCGTTCCGGTCCAGGTGCCAGGACGCGGTCTCCGGGCTCATCCCCAGGTCCATGAAGGACGTCATCTCGTCGCGGTGTCGATCGCCGCGCAACCGCACCGCGGCCTCGACCCTGCGGTCCAGGTTGCGGTGCATCAGGTCGGCACTGCCGATCCACACCTCCGGTTCGCCGCCGCCGGCGAACACCCATACCCTCGAGTGTTCCAAAAATCGCCCGAGAATACTGCGCACCCGGATGGTCTCGGACAGTCCGGGAACGCCCGGGCGCAGCGCGCAGATGCCGCGGATCCACAGATCGACCGGGACCCCGGCCTGCGAGGCGCGGTACAGCGCGTCGATCACCAGTTCGTCGACCAGCGAGTTCGACTTGAGCCGGACGTACGCCGGCAGCCCCTGCTCGTGGTTGTCCACCTCGCGCTCGATTCGCTCGATCAGCCCGTTGCGCAGCGAGTGCGGGGCGACCAGCAACCGCCGAAACGATTGCGCGCGCGAGTAGCCGGAGAGCCGGTTGAACAGGTTCGACATGTCCTCGCCGACCTGCGGGTCGGCGGTCAGCAGGCCCAGGTCCTCGTACAGCCTGGCCGTCTTGGGGTTGTAGTTGCCGGTCCCGATGTGGCAGTAGCGGCGCAGCGCGTCGCCTTCCTGGCGGACCACCAGGCTCAGCTTGGAGTGCGTCTTGAGTCCCACCACGCCGTGCACGACATGGCAGCCGGCCTGCTCCAGCTTGCGCGCCCAGGTGATGTTGGCGTGCTCGTCGAAGCGGGCCTTGAGCTCGACCAGGACCAGCACCTGCTTGCCGGACTCGGCCGCGTCCACCAGCGCGTCCACGATCGGCGAGTCACCGGAGGTGCGGTACAGCGTCTGCTTGATCGCGAGCACGTGCGAGTCGGACGCGGCCTGCTCCAGGAACGCCTGCACCGAGGTCGCGAACGAGTCGTAGGGGTGGTGCACCAGGATGTCGCGCTTGCGCATCGCGGCGAACACGTCGGCGGCCTGCGCGGTCTCCACCTCGGCCAGGTCGCGGTGGGTGCCGGCGACGAAGCGGCCGAACTTGAGTTCGGGCCGGTCCAGGTCGGCGATCGCGTGCAGCCCGGTCAGGTCGAGCGGACCGGGCAGCGGGTAGACCTCCTTCTCGCCCACGCCCAGCTCGCGTACCAGCAGGTCGAGCACGTGCGGGTCGATGTTCTCCTCGACCTCGAGTCGGACCGGCGGCCCGAACCGGCGGCGCATCAACTCCCGCTCGAGCGCCTGGAGCAGGTTCTCCGCGTCGTCCTCCTCGACCTCCAGGTCCTCGTTGCGGGTGACCCGGAACGCGTGGTGGCCCAGCACGTCCATGCCCGGGAACAGGTCGCCGAGGAATTCGGCGATCACCTCCTCGAGCGGCACGAAGCGGGCCGGCGAGGTCTCCACGAAGCGCGGCAACAGCGGCGGCACCTTGACCCGGGCGAAGTGCTCGTTGCCCGAGCGCGGGTTGCGCACGATCACGGCCAGGTTCAGCGACAGGCCGGAGATGTACGGGAACGGGTGCGCCGGGTCCACCGCCAAGGGGGTCAGGACCGGGAAGACCCGCTCGCGAAAGAGCGCGTACAACGACTGCCGCTCGCCGTCGGTCAGGTCGTCGAAGTGCAGCAACTGGATGTCGGCCTCGCCGAGCGCGGGCAGCACGTCGTGGTGGAAGCACGTGGAGTGCCGGGCCATCAGCGCGCGGCTGCGCGACCAGATGTTCTCCAGCACCTCGCGCGGCTGGAGCCCGCTGGCCGCGCGCACCGCGAGGCCGGTGGCGATCCGGCGCTTGAGGCCGGCCACCCGGACCATGAAGAACTCGTCGAGGTTGGAGGCGAAGATGGCCAGAAAGCGGGCCCGCTCCAGCAGCGGCGTGCTCGGGTCCTCGGCCATTTCGAGCACCCGCTCGTTGAACGCCAGCCAACTGCCCTCGCGGTCCAGGAACCGGTCCGGCGGCAGGTCGGCCTCCACGCGCGGCGGCGCCTCGGCGACCGCGGTCGTGCCGCCCGCCTTCGCCGGCGGCACGGCCACGGTCAGGTGTCGGGAGGATCGCGCGGCGGGAGTTTCGGCGTTCATCAGACCATTGTCTTTTCGCGACGGTCTATGTGCACCTGTGCGACCCCGACCCGAAACAGATGTTCGCCAGGTTTCACACGGTGTTCAGCGTCGGTACATCACATCGACGGTATGCACACGAAAGCCCAAACGGGTGTACACCTTGACCGCCGCTTCGTTGTCCGCGTCCACATAAAGCAGTATTTCGGCAACCGGACGACCGTCGACGGTGCGCTGGGCCAGGTGCCGCAGACCCACCGAGGTCAGCAGCGCGCCCAGCCCGCGGCCCTGTGCCGCCGGGTCGACACCGACCACGTAGACCTCGCCCAGCGGGCCCGAGTCCGCGGTCGCGGGGTGCGTCTTGGTCCAGTGGAAGCCGAGCAATTCGCCGCTGTTCGTGTCCTCGGCGAGGAAGAAGCCGGCCGGGTCGAACCACGGCTCGGCGAACCGCCGGCGCAGGTCGTCCGCGGTCCACGCGCCCTGTTCGGGGTGGTGCGCGAAGGCCTTGGCGTTGAGCGCCAGCCAGGCCCGGTCGTCGGTGCCGGGGGAGAAGGCGCGCAGCCGCACGTCGGCGGGCACGTCCGGATCGGGCAGCGCGGTGCCGGCCGCGCGGCGCATCTGCCACAGCTCACGGAACGCGGTGAAGCCGAGCGCCGCGGCCAGCCGCTCGGCCGCGGGCAGCTTGCCGTGCGCCCACACCCGCAGCCGGCCCTCCCCGTCGATCCGGGCGGCCTCGGCCACCAGCGCGTCCAGCAGCGCCCGGCCCAGGCCCGCGCCGCGCGCGTGCGGCGCGACGAACAATTCGGCGGACGGACCGTCCACCGGGTCCGAGCCGTCCAGGTGCGCGAAGCCGACGATCGTGTCGCCGTCGCGGGCGAGCACCTCGCGCGCCGCCGGCGCGCCGTGCCGCAACTCCAGCCGGGACTGTTCGGACAGCGGCGAGGCGCCGTCGACGCCGGCCGCCGTCTCGGCGAGGGCCAGTACGGCGTCGGCGTCCTGCGCCGAGGCCCGATTCACCGTCTCGATCGACACATCCGCGAGGTCCATGGCCTCCACGGTACTGAGCGCCGTCTCGGGTCGTCGCGCCGCCGTCAGCCGCAGCCGCAGCTCCGCCGGACCACCAGCGTGGACGGGAAGGTACGCACCCTGGGGTCGCCGGCCGCGGCCGGTTCGCGCTCCAGGGCCAGCTCCACCGCGGCGCGGGCCATGCCCGGCCGGTCCGAGGTCACCGTGGTCAGCGGCGGATCGGCGATCGCCGCCTCGGCGATGTCGTCGAAGCCGACCACGGCGAGGTCGTCCGGCACCCGCAGGCCCGCCTCGCGAGCCGCGTGCAGGACACCCATCGCCTGGTCGTCGGTCGAGCAGAACAGCGCCCGGGGCCGATCCGGCCCGGTCAGCAGCGACAGCGCGACCTGGTAGGCGCCGAACCGGCCGAACGGCGCCTCGTGCAGCAGGCCGTCGGTGGGCAGCCCGCGTTCGGCCATCGCCCGCCGCCAACCGGTGACGTGGTCGGTGACCGGGTCGCCCGAGTCCGGCGTGGTGGGCGGGCCGCCCAGGCAGTCCACCCGGGTGAAGCCGTGTGTGTCGAGCAGGTGGCGGACCGCCGTGTAGGCGCCCTCCACGTCGTCCACGATGACCGCGTCGCCGCCCAGCGCGTCGGGCTGACGGTGCATCAGCACCACCCGGACGTCCCGGGTGGCGATCTCGCGCGCGGCGCGCTCGGAGGGGCCCTGGCTGACCAGCACGAGTCCGGACACCTGCATGCCCAGGAACGCGCGCACGTAGTGCAGCTCGCGGTCGTCCTCGTAGTCGGAGTTGCCGATCAGCACCAACCGGCCCTGTTCGAACGCGGCCTGCTCGACGGTGTGCGCGAGCTCGGCGAAGAACGGCTGTCGGGCGTCGGGCAGCACCAGGCCGATCAGGTTGGTCCGGCGGCTGGCCATCGCCTGGGCCACACTGTCGGGCCGGTAACCCAGCTTGTCTATCGCGGCGAGCACACGCTCGCGCGTGGCCGGCGCGACCGGGCGCGGGCCGTTGTTGACGACGTAGGAGACCACCGCGGTGGAGGTCCCCGCGAGGCGGGCGACGTCGTCGCGGGTCACTTTGGGCACCCGGTCATTGTAGGGACGGGGACCGGCGCGACTCACGGGAGTTCACAACCTGGACGCGGGACGGGGTGGTCCTCCGTGTTGTTCCGGATAAGTCTGCTTTGTGCTTGTGTGTAAGGGATGTGACGCCTCGTCGGATCGATCGACCGGGCCCGGTGCCGAGTGGTGGGTCACGTGCGGTCGGCGAGCGCGGGCTCGCCCACGCCCCGATCGGGCACCACGAACCGGTAGCCGACGTTGCGCACCGTGCCGATCAACGACTCGTGCTCGGGCCCGAGTTTCGCGCGCAGTCGGCGTACGTGCACATCGACCGTGCGGGTGCCGCCGAAGTAGTCGTATCCCCACACCTCCTGCAACAACTGGGCCCGGGTGAACACCCGGCCCGGGTGCTGCGCGAGGTACTTGATCAGCTCGAACTCCTTGAACGTCAGATCGAGCACCCGACCGCGCAGCTTCGCGCTGTAGGTGGCCTCGTCGATGCTCAGGTCGCCGTTGCGGATCTCGGTCGGCTCGTCCTCCGCGCCCTGCGCCGCCTGGAGCCGGCCGATCGCCAGCCGCAGCCGGGCCTCGACCTCGGCGGGCCCGGCGGTGTCCAGCAGGACGTCGTCGACCCCCCAGTCCGCGGTCAGCGCGGCCAGGCCGCCCTCGGTGGCCACCAGCACCAGCGGGGCACCGACCCCGGTGGTGCGCAACACCCGACACAGGCTGCGCACCTGGGGGAGGTCACGCCGGCCGTCGACCAGGATGACGTCCGCGGCGGGCGCGTCGACCAGCGCGGAGGCCTCCGCCGGGGCCACGCGTACCTGGTGCAGCAGCAGACCGAGCGCGGGCAGCACCTCGGCCGACGGCTGGAGCGCGTTCGTGAGCAGCAGCAGTGCACTCAACGGGACACCTCCCAAAACAGGCACAGAAACACGAAAGGACCCGGGGCATCGTCGCCCGGATCCTTCATTGGTCGCCGGCTCGTCCGATTCCGTAACCGTTCGGGAACCACTTCTGGGGTCCGTGGGGTGTGCCCGTCATCGGAGGTGAGCCTGCGGGGTCAGGATAGCGAACATGTCTCGAGGAACCGACCTACCCGGGGATCTTCCCGCACTGCGGACACCTTCGGGTCCGCCTTTCACCGGAATGCCTGCACCCGAGCAGGCTGTTCTGATCACCGACGACGACGTGCGGATCAGCGCCGTACACCGGCCCGGAGCCGATTTCGGCACCCGCGATCGGGTCTTCGTGGTCGCCCACGGGTTCACCGGTTCGTGGCGTCGGCCGGCCGTCGACGCGGTGCTGGACGGGCTGCGCCGGTACGGCGGGGTGATCGGTTTCGACTTCCGCGGCCACGGCGCGTCCACGGGACTGAGCACGGTGGGCGATCGCGAGGTGCGCGACCTGGAGGCGGCCGTCGGGTGGGCGCGCAGGCTCGGCTACCGACGGGTGGTCACGGTCGGCTTCTCGATGGGCGGCAGCGTCGTGCTGCGGCACGCGGCGCTGTACGACGGCGTCGCGGCGGTGGTCTCGGTGAGCGCGCCGGCCCGCTGGTACTACCGGGACACTCCGCCGATGCGCCGGGTGCACTTCGCGATCGAGCGCCGGACCGGGCGCGCGGTGGCCCGCTTCGTGTTGCGCACCCGGATCTCCGCCCGAACGTGGGATCCGGTGCCGCTCGCCCCGTTCGAGGCCGCCGCGGCGATCGCGCCCACACCGCTGCTCGTGGTGCACGGCGACAGCGACCCGTATTTCCCGCTGGACCACCCCCGACAGATCCACGACGCGGCCGGTGCCCCGAAGGACCTGTGGATCGAGCCCGGCCTCGGCCACGCCGAGAACGCGGTCGGCGCCGACCTGGTGGACCGGATCGCACGGTGGGCCCGGGCGCACACCGAGGGGTGATCCGGGTGCCGGGGGACCGAACGGCCCGTCGGGAGGCGTCATCATGGATGCTGCACACTTCGGCGCCGTTCGGGCACACCGGCCGCGGACGCGCACACGGACACACGGGAGGGCGCGCGATGGCGGTCGGCACCATGCGGTACTGGGCCGCGGCGAAGGAAGCCGCGGGCACGCCCGAGGAGCCGTACGACGCGGTCACCCTCGCCGACGCGCTGCGGCGGGCCCGAGAGCTGCACGGCGACTCGACCCGCTTCGGCGCGGTCGTCGCGAACTGCTCGTTCGTCGTGGACGGCGATCCGGTGGGGCTGCGCGACCACACGGCGATCACCCTGACCGAGGGCGGCACCGTCGAGGTCCTGCCCCCCTTCGCCGGCGGATGAGCGGGCGACGGGGGCGCCCGACGGGCGACCGATACGAGGAGCCGGGCGGGTACGACCCGGCGGCCATGTACCAGGGCGAGCCGCAGGCCGACCCGGGCGCGCCGGGACCCGGCTACGGCGAACAGGCCTTCGCGCCAGCCGGGGAGCACTACGGCGAGCCGTACGGCGGCCCGGCCGGCGAGGCGTACGGCGGACCGCACCCGGGCGGCGGCCACGCCGAGCCCGGGCGGTACGCCCAGCCCGCCGAACACGGCGGCTACGGCTACCCGCAACCGTCCTACGCCGGGCCGGACGGGTCGCCCGAGAGCTACCCGGCGCAGGGCTACGCGCCGGAGTCCTACGCGCCGGAGCCCTACGCCCAGGGGTCGTATCCGCAGGAGTCTCCCGCGCAGGCATACGCCGAGCCGGTCCCGAGCGGGCCCGGCGGCGGGTACGGCTACCCGGACGCGCCCGAGATGTCGCCCGCGCTCGCCGAACCCGGCCGGGACGCGTACGGCTCGGGATACCCGGACCAGGACGGGGCGACGAGCGTGCTGCCGGCGATCGTCGAGCCGCTTCCCGAGGCGGGGACGGACCACTCCGGCGGGTACGGGGCCGAGGTCGACCACTACGACGCGGGGCCCACCGACTACGCCGGGACGGACTACTCCGGGGCCGACTACGCCGGGACCGACCACGACGCGGACCACGAGCCCGACGCGGCCGGGGCCACCGACCTCGACCGGGGCCGTGACCTCGAGCACGCCGGCGGCACCGGTCGCCGGGCCGCGCGGGTGCCCGCCCAGCGCACGGGCGAGCCGTCCACGCGGGCCGCGCGGACGCCGCGGACGCCCCGGACACCGATCTGGGATCCGCCGGGCATGCTGCCGGCGCTGTGCACGGTCGGCCTGGCCGCGGTCCTCGCGGCGACCGCGATCGCCGGCAAGCCGGCCCTCGTGCTCGGCGTCGCGTTCCTGCAAGTGCTCACCGCCGCCGGGTGGTTCCGGCTCAACGGCATGTGGCCCGCGCGCCAGGGCATCGCGCTGGTCGTGCTCGCCGCCTTCGCCACCGACATCGCGGTGTACGCCAAGGGCGAGCAGGGGCTCGCGAGCGTGCCGGCCGTGCTCGCCTGCACGCTGCTGGTGGTGCTCGCGCTCCAGGCCCGCAGCGGGGCCCGACCGGGCGAGTTGTTGCCCGCGCTCACCGTGACCACGTCCGCCGCGCTGATCGCCGCGTTCGACGTCGCCTACCTGGTCGCGGGCGACCTCGAGGGCGGGCCGATCGACGCGGGCGCGGCCGTGGTCGCCGCGGTGCTCGCGGCCGGTGTCGCGACGCTGGTCCGGGCGGTGCCGCTGCCGCCGGCCGTGGCGCCGATCCCGTCCTGGCTGCTGGGCACCGCGGCGGGCGCGGGCGCGGGCATCGCGCTCGGCGGCGAGGCGCCGTACGCCGCGCTGCTCGGCGCCGGAGCCGCGGCGCTCGCACTGCTCGGCCGGCGGATCGCCGGCTACGACCACCCGTCCAGGTTCGTGCACTTCACCGCCGGTGTGTCCCTGCCGCTCGCGCTCGCCGCGCCGGCCGCGTATCTGCTGGGTCGGGTCATGATCGGCTGATTGACCGTACGGCGGCGGCTCCGCCACGGGAGGATGCGGCCATGCCGTGGATACACCGCCGGTCCCGTCCCGGGAGCCGGGATGAACCGCCGGACCCGCCCGCCCGTATGGCGGGTGTGACGCATCGTTCGGAACTGCTCGGCGCCGACGCGCAGGCGGACCCGGCGGCGGCTCGGGCCTTTTTGGCCCGCCCCGCTCGCGGGGACGACCGCCCCGGCGCAGACCCGCTGCACTCGGCGTCTCGAATATCCACCGCCGACGAGGCGGTCATCCGCACGCTCTACCTCGAACACGGCGGCCCGCTGCTGGGTTTCGCGCTGCGGCTGACCGGCGGCGATCGGCCCTGGGCCGAGGACGTGGTCCAGGAGACGCTGCTGCGCGCGTGGCGCCACCCCGAGGCGCTGGACCCCGCCCGCGGCTCGGTCCGGGGCTGGCTGTGCACGGTGGCCCGCAACGTGGTGATCGACGTCGGCCGGGCCCGCAAGGCCCGCCCGCCCGAGACCGGCGACGCGGCGCTGGCGACGGTGGCGGACGAGGGTGCCGAGGCCGAGTTCGACCGGGCCGTACTCGCGTGGGACGTCGCCGACGCGATGGCCGCGCTGAGCCCCGAGCACCGCGCGGTGTTGCTGGAGACCTATTACCGGGGCAGTTCGGTGGCCGACGCGGCCAAGGCCCTGGGGGTACCCGAGGGCACGGTCAAATCACGGACGTACTACGCGCTGCGAGCGCTGCGCGTGGCCTTGGAGGAAAGGGGGTTGGTCCCGTGACGGACACCGGGGACGAGAACGCGGCGGCGAACGGCGCCGCTCCCGACGCGCATCCGCCGAAGCCGGCGGGCCCACCCGCCCGGCTGGGCTGCGCGGTGGCCCGCCTGGACCTCGGCGCGTTCGTGGTCGGCGCCCTCGACGAGGACGAGTCCGCCCGGGTCCGGCAACACGTGGCCACGTGCCCGCGCTGCCGGGCCGAGTACGAGGAACTCGCGGGCCTGCCCACCCTGCTCGCCCGGCTGACCGCGGCCGAGGCGGAGGCCAGTGGCGCGGCCGCGCACGGCACCGTGCCCGCACGCGTGTTGTCCGCCGCGGCCCGGCAGGCGGATCGGCGCCGCCGGTCGCGCCATGCGGTGGCCGCCGCGGCGGCCGTGTTGATGATCCTCGCGGGGTTCACCGGTTGGGCCCTCGGCGACTCCTCGGACACCGGCGACACGGCCGGGGCACCGCCGACGACCGCGCCCCCGGGGCGCCCGTCCGCGACGGCCGGGCCGGCGGGCACCGCGACGCCGCCCGGGTTGCCGGGCCTTCGGATCGCCCGCGGCGGCGACCCGCGCTCGGGCATGGGCGCCGAACTGCGCTACGCCGCCACCGCGTGGGGCAGCAGCGTGGACCTGTCGCTGTCCGGCATCCGGCCCGGCACCCGCTGTCAACTCGACGTCTACGGCACCCGGGGGCGGGTGGAGACGGCGTCCTCATGGGTGGTTCCGAACGGCGACTACGGCCCCGGCGACCCGATCCGGGGCGCGACCAGCATTCCGGTCGGGGAGATCACCCGGTTCGCCGTCAAAACCGTCGGCGACGGCGCGGAACTGCTGGAGATCCCGCCCGCCCAACCATGACAAATCGGTGCCAATTGTCCGCCCATCTCAGTGGGCGGACAATTTTGTCTCACATCTTGGGCCGTGCATGACACGAGTGGCCCACCCTCCCTACGATCGATGGTGTGAAGCGACAGGCGGACGACCTCACCAAGCGGCGCGCAGTGGACCTGTGCCGCACGCAGACCTGCCTGTGTTGCGCTGACTGACTTGCCGACAGTCGTCGATCGGCGATGCGCCCGAGGCGGATCGCGACCGACCGTCGGACCCGGGACCCGAACCGTGTGACGACGCGGTGGCACGGGCACCCGGCCCCGCGTGGCAACCACGCACACACCCACACCCCGCCTGCCGCGGCGCCGCGGCACGCCCGGGTGTACCCCGAGACCGCGTAGCCCCACACCCGCGGCAATCCCGCGCACTTCTGCACCGGAGGTATCCCCATGAGCCGCTCCGACGTTCTGGTAGACGCCGACTGGGTCCAGGCCCGCCTGGACGACCCGAAGGTCGTTCTCGTCGAGGTCGACGAGGACACCAGCGCCTACGTCAAGAACCACATCCGCGGTGCGGTGCGCATCGACTGGCGCGACGACCTCCAGGACCCGGTCAAGCGCGACTTCGTCGACGAGGCCGGCTTCTCCGCGCTGCTGTCCGCCAAGGGCATCTCCAACGACGACACCGTCGTGCTCTACGGCGGCAACAACAACTGGTTCGCGTCCTACGCCTACTGGTACTTCAAGCTCTACGGCCACGGCGACGTCAAGCTGCTCGACGGCGGTCGCAAGAAGTGGGAGCTCGACTCGCGCGAGCTGGTCGTCGAGGTGCCCGAGCGCGCCGCGACGAACTACGTGGCCAAGGAGCAGGACAAGTCGATCCGCGCCTGGCGCGACGACGTGCTCGCCGCGATCGGCACGCTGAACCTGGTCGACGTGCGCTCGCCCGACGAGTTCTCCGGCAAGCTGCTCGCCCCGGCGCACCTGCCGCAGGAGCAGTCGCAGAAGGCCGGCCACGTGCCCACCGCGAAGAACATCCCCTGGTCGAAGGCCGCCAACGACGACGGCACCTTCAAGACCAACGAGGAGCTCACCGCGCTGTACGAGGGCGAGGGCGTGGACCTGGCGAAGGACACCATCGCCTACTGCCGCATCGGCGAGCGCTCGGCGCACACGTGGTTCGTCCTGCACGAGCTGCTGGAGCAGGGCAACGTCCGCAACTACGACGGTTCGTGGACCGAGTACGGCGCGCTGGTCGGTGTGCCGATCGAGCTCGGCGACGGCAAGTGACCGACGGCTACCCGACCAACCCGACTTCAGGGAGCAAGAACGATGTGCGGTGCGAAGGCCGGCGGCCCGGATCTGGCAGGAGTTGACGTGGCGAAGGAAACCATCATTCAGGGGGCGGTGACCAAGGGCGGGCAGCCGATCAACGGTTACGTGCGCCTGCTCGACGCGGGTGGCGACTTCACCGCCGAGGTGCCCACCTCCGCGACCGGCCAGTTCCGGTTCTTCGCGGCCCCGGGCAACTGGACCGTGCGGGCACTGGTGCCCGGCGCGACCGTGGACCGCAGCGTCGTGGTGTCCGAGAAGGGCACCGTCGCCGAGGTCGAGATCGCGGTCTGACCCCGACCGGGGCGGGTCTCCTTCGGACGTACACCCACGGAACCCGCAACCGATCGGCGGCAAGACGGCCCCGCCCCTCCCCACGTGCTCGGGGGAGGGGCGGGGCTGTTTGGTGTGTGCCCCGCGTCGCCGGGGCAGAAAGGTTTCCGTATCTTCGGGGGATCCGCCTCGGGTGGATCTTTCGGGGCGGGGCACCGGAAGCAGGGCGCGACGCCGGGAGGCACACGTGGCATGGGTGATCGTGATCATCGCGGGAGTCCTGGAGACCGGATTCGCCATCATGCTCAAGCAGAGCCACGGATTCACCCGGTTGTGGCCCACCGTCGGCTTCGCCGCGTGCGCGCTGGGCAGCTTCGGGCTGCTCACCTACGCGCTCAAGACCCTGGAGGTCGGCCCCGCGTACGCGGTGTGGACCGGGATCGGCGCGGCGGGCACCGCGCTCGTGGGCATCTGGCTCCTGAACGAGGGCGCGTCGCCGCTCAAACTGATCTCGATCGGCCTGGTCCTGCTCGGCGTGATCGGCCTGAACATCTCCGGGATCAGCCACTGACCGCCCGCGCGGCCGATCGGTCAGTACACCAACGCCTGGGCGCCGTCGGCGAGCGCCTCCTGGACGAACACTTGCGCGCCCGCGATCCGGATCCCCGGCAACACGTCGTCGCCGGTGATCTCGCGGCGTGCCGCGCACTGCGTGCACAGGGTCACCCGGCCGCCCGCGATCAGCGCGTCGAGCAGGTCCGGCAGCGGTGCGGCGTGCGGGAGTTCGAACTCGGCCGCGCGCCCGGGCAGGGCGAACCAGGACGACTCGCCGGTGAGCCACAGCGATACGTCGACGCCCGACGCGAGCGCCACGGACGCCACCGTGAACGCCTGGGAGCAGCGTTCCGGCGCGTCCTGACCTGCGGTGACCTTGACCACGAGAGATCGCTTCACGGCCCGCAGCCTATACACTGAGGCCGTTTGGCACCCGGCCAGGTCGACCTGGCCCACTCCGTACAGAGCACCAGGAGCACCCGGGCGATGCACTACTTCTTCATTGCGCTGCTGGCCGTGGTCGGCGTCCTCGTCGCGTGGTTCGCCGCGCTGACCGTGTCCAAGCTGTACAAGGGCCAGAACTGAGCGCGGGACCGGTAGGCTGACCCGCCGTACCCGACCCCGGAAGCGGCCGCCCCACCATGATCGAAATCCCGGACGACCTGCACTTCGACGCCGTCCCGCTCGCGTTCCTGCTCGGCACCTGGGAAGGCGCCGGCGTCGGCGACTACCCGACCATCGAGGCGTTCCGCTTCGGTCAGCAGGTCACCTTCGGCTACATCGCGAACAAGCCGTTCCTCACCTACACCTCGCGCACCTGGCTGCTCGACGACGAGGGTGAGCGGGTGCGCCCGCTGGCGACCGAGACCGGCTTCTGGCGTTCGAAGCTGGACGGTTCGGTCGACGTGACCCTCGCGCACCCCACCGGCATCGTGGAGATCTGGCTCGGCAAGGTGGACGGCCCGCGCCTGGAGATGCGCACCGACGTGGTCGCGCGCACCGAGGACGCGAAGGAGTACACCGCGGGCCACCGGCTGTACGGCCTGGTCAAGGGCGAGTTGATGTACGCGTACGACATGGCCGCCATGGGGCACCCGCTCCAGGCCCACGTCTCCGCCCAGCTCAAGCGGGTCGACGCCGACCTCGCGGCCGAATAGCGCCGGTCGCACGGCGCCGCACCGGACGCGACCGCGCCGAGTGGCCCGGGGACCGGCCGGCCCTCGTAAACTTCCCCGCGTGAGCACTGACTGGAAGCACGAACTTCGGGAGAAGGGCTACCGGCTCACGCCGCAGCGCCAACTCGTCCTCGAAGCGGTGAACACCCTGGGCCACGCGACGCCGGACGAGATCCTGGTCGAGGTGCACAAGACGGCCGGCGGGATCAACATCTCGACCGTCTACCGCACCCTGGAACTGCTCGAACAACTCGACCTGGTCACCCACACCCACCTCGGGCACGGCGCGCCCACCTACCACCCGGCCGACGTCGGCGGCCATCTGCACCTGGTCTGCCGGGACTGCCGTCGGGTGATCGAGGTGGGCACCGAGGTGGCCGCGGCGATGGGCGAGCAACTGCGGGCCGAGCACGGATTCGACATCGATCTCGCGCACTTCGCGATCTTCGGCCGCTGTGCCGAGTGCACCGCGGCCAGGGTTCCCTGAGGTCCGCCGCGCCGGTCTCGTACTGTGGGGACATGCCCACGAGCCCCTTGTTGTCCCTGCCCGGCGCGGTCGCCGCGGAAGCCCCCGACGCCGGCGTCGCCGCGCACTACGGCGATCCCCTGCGCGAACAACG
Source organism: Embleya sp. NPDC001921 (assembly GCF_053594475.1). NCBI lineage: Bacteria > Bacillati > Actinomycetota > Actinomycetes > Kitasatosporales > Streptomycetaceae > Embleya > Embleya sp. NPDC001921. Next base: position 23,129 of record NZ_JBSFEO010000055.1, on the reverse strand, counting down.
TCGGCTGGAGGCCGGCGAGGGCTTCGTCGACCTCTCCCACCACGACGTGATCAAGGTCAGCGGTCCGGACCGGCTGAGCTGGCTGCACTCGCTGACCACGCAACACCTGAGCGACCTGAAGCCGCACGAGGCGACGCTGACGCTCGTGCTGAGCCCGCACGGGCACATCGAGCACGCGCTGTACGGCGTGGACGACGGCGAGGCGTTCTGGGCCCACCTGGAGCCCGGCGAGGCGCCGGCGCTGGTCGAGTTCCTGGACCGGATGCGCTTCATGCTGCGGGTCGAGGTCGCGGACGTGTCCGCCGACTTCGCGATCGTGCACGAGGCGGGCGACCCCGGCGACACGCCCGAGGACGTGCTGGTGCGCGTCACCGATCACGGACGCGAGCTGTTCCTGCCGCGCGAGCGCCTGGAGCGGTACGGCCGCGAGCACGCGCACCCGGCGGGCATGTGGGCGTACGAGGCGCTGCGGATCGCGGCCCACCGGCCCCGGCTGGGCCAGGAGACCGACCACCGCACGATCGTGCACGAGCTGGGTCTGATCGACACCGCCGTGCACCTGGACAAGGGCTGCTACCGGGGCCAGGAGACCGTCGCACGCGTGCACAACCTGGGCCGCCCGCCGCGCCGGCTGGTCTTCCTGCACCTGGACGGCACGCCGGAGGCGCTGCCCGCGCACGGCGCGCCGGTCGAACTCGCCGGCCGGCAGGTCGGCTTCGTCACCAGTGCGGTGCGCCACCACGAACTCGGCCCGATCGCGCTGGCGCTGATCAAGCGCAACACCGCGGTGGACGCGGAACTCCTGGCCGGCGGCGTGCCGGCCACCCAGGAGGTCGTGGTCCCCGCGTAGTCCTCGTCGGCCCGGGCACGGGCCCTTCCTCGGCTAGCGGATCTCGCGGCGGCGGATGCGGTGCAGGCGCCGCCGCTGCGAGCGGTCCAGGGTGAAGTAGGCGACGACCGGCAGGCCGATCGCGACCGCCACGATGGTCCAGGCGATCCACGACGGCAGCACGATCAGCGCGACGATGGCGACGACGATCCCGGCCGCGATGTACGGCCCGCGGTGCGACATGGTCCAACCCCTTTCGGTCGGTGTACCCGACGCCCATTCTCCTTCCCCGCGGGGCCCGCGAACATGGGGAGAACCCCCGGGAACGGGAATCGTCGGGGCGCGGGCCGGCTCACCCGTGGGGGTCGCGCGCGCCGGTCACATGTCCACGACGAGGGTCATCGGGCCGTCGTTGACGAGCGCGACCTTCATGTCGGCGCCGAACACTCCGGTGGCCACCTCCGCGCCCAGCGCGCGCAGTGCCGCGACGACCTCGGCCACCAGGGGTTCGGCGACCGGGCCCGGCGCGGCCTCGTTCCAGGTCGGTCGACGGCCCTTGCGGGCATCGCCGTACAGCGTGAACTGGGAGATCACCAGCAGCGGCGCGGACAGGTCCGAGCAGGACTTCTCACCGTCCAGGACGCGCAGGCTCCACAACTTCGCGGCCAGTCGGCGGGCGATCTCGGGAGTGTCGGTGTGCGTCACGCCGACCAGGACGCACAGGCCGGGGCCCACGATCGAGCCGACGACCTCCCCTTCGACGGTCACGGATGCTTCGGTCACGACCTGCAGGACGGCACGCATGGGCCCATTCTGCACACCCGTCCGGACCGATTCCGAGCCATGTGGCACGCGGCGGTCTGCCCGACATGACACGATGCGTCTCATGGTGGATCTTCCCGACGGAGTGGCCCCGGAGGCCATCCGCGCACTCACGCTGAGTCGGGTTCGCGAACTCATGCGTGACGCCCAGCGCGAGGAGAACGATCTGTCCTATCTGCGGAGACTGCTGCAAGGGCGGATCGACATCCTGCGCGCCGAACTGGCCCGGCGATCCGGCCAGGACGGCGCCGAGCCCGAATCGCCGGTGGTGGGCCGGCTGCCCGAGATCCTGTCCGAGTCCAGACCGCCCACCCGGGGCGCGCGGCACGTCAACGTCCAGCCGCCGCGCACCGATCGCTACCGGAGCTGGATCGAGCAACTGCTGGCCGACGTGGGCCTGTCCGACCTGGCCGCGCACAGCGACGCGGAACTGGGCGAGGCGCTGGACAAGCTCGGCGCGCACGAGCAGGAGGTGTCCTCGCGCCGGCACCGCCTCCAGCGCACCGCCGACGACTGCGCCGCCGAGATCACCCGCCGCTACCGCGAGGGCGAGGCGAAGGTGGAGGACCTGCTGTCGGGCCGATGACCACCCCGGGTCCGGACAAGCGGCACGATCGACTCCGCATACGGTTGCTAGCACTGTGCTTGCAATAGCAAGCACGATCTGTGCATGCTGGAGCCATGGCAGGTCTGAACGTCGGCTCGCTGGGTGAGTACATCCGGGAGCAACGCCGCAACGCGCAATACTCGCTTCGGCAACTCGCCGAGGCGGCCGGGGTCTCGAACCCCTATCTGAGCCAGATCGAGCGCGGTCTGCGGCGGCCGAGCGCGGAGATCCTGCAACAGATCGCCAAGGCGCTCCGCATCTCGGCGGAAACGCTCTACGTGCAGGCGGGCATCCTCGACGAGCGCGAGGAGGGTGACCGTGAGGTGCGCACCGCGATCATGGCGGATCCGGCGATCAACGACCGCCAGAAGCGGGTCCTCATCGAGATCTACGAGGCATTCCGCAAGGAGAACGCGCAGGACGGCGCCGTGCGGGACGAACGGGGCGCCGCCGACGGAACCGAGAACGGCAGGGCCGGCCGGGCCGTAACCGACCACCTCGATCCCGAGAAGTGAGGAACACCATGGCAATCGCCACGGAACTGAAGAAGACCCTGACCGACACCACCCCGCTGTACGCCGTGGCCGGTGCCGGCGACCTGGTGGTGGAGAAGCTGCGCGAGTTGCCCGAGCGCTTCCGGGCCGAGGTCACCACCGACCCCAAGGTGCTGCGCGAGCGTCTGCAGACGCTGCCCGACCGCACCCAGACCTTCGCCAAGTCCCAGGTGGACAAGGCCAAGGAGCTCTACGAGGACCTCGCCGCGCGCGGCGAGAAGTTGGTCAAGCGGGTCGACCGGCAGGAGAGCACCAAGCGGGCCAAGGCGGCCGTGAGCACCACCGAGAGCAAGGCGAAGGCCACCACGACCGCGGCACGGCGTGGCGCGGCGAACGCCAAGGCGCAGGCGAAGTCCGCGGCGACCGCCGCCGCCAAGGCCGCCGACGCGGCGGCCGACGCGGTCGAGCAGGCGGCCGGCAAGGTCGGCGACTCCGGCTCCAAGCCGACCGGTGACACCAAGGCCTGATCCTCGGCCCGCGCACACCGACGGACCCGATGCCGCCTCGGCAACCCCCGAGGCGGCATCGGGCATGCCAGACTGGAATCCCCGCACCACGTGGCGGCACGCGGCGGCCGCGCAGAGGAGGATCGATGGAGCTGGCCATGGCCGATGGTCTGCTGACGGCCAAGTTCGACCAGGCGCTGACCTGGCTGTTCCTCGGCATCCTGCTGCTCAAGGTGTTCTGCCTGTTCGACGCCGCCTTCCGGCGCGAGGACGCCTACCGCGCGGCGGACAAGAAGAAGAAGTCCTTCTGGCTGATCCTGCTCGGCATCGCGGTCGTGGTCGACGTGCTGCCGATCGGCCTGGGTCTGCTCCTGATGCTCGCGGGCCTGGTCGCGGCGATCGTCTACCTCGTCGACGTGCGGCCCGCGCTCAAGGAGGTCGCCGGCGGTCGGGGCGGCGGTCGCAACATGGGGCCGGGCCGCCCCTGGTGAACCGCCGCGCCCGAACCGCCGCGCCCGAACCGCCGGGCCGCGTTCAGCGCGCGGGCAACTTGACCACCGAGACGAAGAACTCGTCGATGTGCCGCACGACGCTGATGAACTGCTCGAAGTCCACCGGTTTGGTGACATAGGCGTTCGCGTGCAGGTGGTAGCTGCGCAGCACGTCCTCCTCGGCCTCGGACGTGGTCAGTACGACCACCGGGATCCGCCGCAGATCCTCGTCCGCCTTGATCTCCTCGAGCACCTCCCGGCCGTCCTTGCGCGGCAGGTTGAGGTCCAACAGGATCAGGTCCGGACGCGGCGCGTCGGTGTACTCGCCCTCGCGGCGCAGGAACGCCACCGCCTCGACGCCGTCGCTGACCACGTGCAGCGTGTTGCGCACCTTGTTGTCCGCGAACGCCTCGCGCGTCATCAGCACGTCGCCCGGGTCGTCCTCGACCAACAGGACCTCGATGGCTCCCTCGACGGGGTAGGTCATGCGTTGCTCCCTCTTACCGCTTCGTCGGCCGGTCCCTGGGACTGCGGCTCGGGGGTGATCGGTTCCGATCGCTCCGGATCCGGCTCGGACTCGCGCGGCTCCGGCAGGGCGGCCGGCGGCGGTCCCGGCAGGGTCCAGCGGATCGTGGTGCCGCCGGTGCCCTCGGCGTCCAGCCAGATCCGGCCGCCGTGGTACTCCACGATCTTCTTGCACAGGGCCAGCCCGATACCCGTGCCACCGTAGGCGTCCTTCGGGTGCAGCCGCTGGAAGATCACGAAGATCCGGTCCGCGTACTGCGGCTCGATCCCGATGCCGTTGTCGACGCAGGAGAACTCCCACTGCTCGCCGTCCCAGCGCGCGCCCAGGTGCACGCGCGGCACCTCCTCGGCGTGGAACTTGATCGCGTTGCCGAGCAGGTTCTGCACCAGTTGACCCAGCAGCAGCCCGTCGCCCGGCACCGTGGGCAGCGGGTCGGCGGTGATGCTCGCGCCGCTCTCCTCGCGCGCGGTGGCCAGCGCGTGCAGCGCGTGGTCCAGGCACTCGCGCAGGTCCACATCGCCCCGCTCGGTGTCCAGCCGGCCCACCCGGGAGAACGCGAGCAGGTCGTTGATCAGCGTCTGCATGCGCTTGGCGCCGTCCACCGCGAACGCGATGTACTGGTCGGCCCGCTCGTCCAGTTGGCCCTTGTACCGCTTCTCCAGGAGTTGGCAGAAGCTGGCCACCTTGCGCAGCGGCTCCTGCAGGTCGTGCGAGGCGACGTAGGCGAACTGCTCCAACTCGGCGTTCGAGCGGCGCAGATCCTCGGCCTGCTCGTCGATCAGCGCCCGGGCCGCCTCGGTGCTGTGCAACTCCTCCACGATCCGCTCGCGCATCGAGTTCACGTCGTAGGCGAGAGCGGTGATCTCGGCCGGCCCCCGGCCGGACAGCACCTGGTTGTAGTGGCCCTCGGTGACCTTGCGGACCTGTTCGCCCAGATGCTCCAGCGGGCGGGTGACCATCCGGCGGAACACCAGCGCGACCAGCAGCACCAGCCCGGCGAACAGCGCGGCCACCGCGATCAGCGTCGCGGTCAACGTGCCGGCGTCGCGGGAGAGTTCCGCCCGCGCCCGCGCCCGCTCGTCGCCGAGGTCGGCCTGCTGGGCAGCCGTCGCCGCACGCACCGCGTCGAACAGTCGCTTGCCCTGATCGGGCAGCGAGCCGCCGATGGTGGCCGCCCGGTCGGCGAGCGCCGGTTCCGCGTAGCCCACGCGCCACTCCCGCGCCCGGGTGCTCACCTCGGCCAGGTCGGCGCGCAGCCGGTCGCCCTCGGCCGACTTCGGCAACAGCCGCTCCAGGTCCGCGTACGCCCGGTTCTCCTCGGTCCGGCCCTGGGTGTACGGCTCGCGCAGGCTCGCGTCGCCGCCGATGATCCAGCCGCGCACGCCGGTCTCCTGGTCGATCAGCGCGGTCTCCAGCCGCAGAGCGGCGTTGGCGGCCGGTTCCAGGCGGTCCAGGACGGTGTGCCGCGAGTCGTTCAGGCGCGATATCGCCAACGCGCCGACCACCGCGGAGATCACGATCACCAGCGCGAGCAGGCCCAGGCCCAGCCCGACGACCTGGCGCATGCGTGGCCCGCTCCGCCGCTCCCGCTCCCGCTCTCGAGTCACGCCTTGTCGTCCTCGCCCGTCGTCTGGCCCGGCAGCACCGGATGTCCCCCCTGCACGCCGTGCAACGGGCGATCGGGGTCGTGCCGCAGCAGCAACACCGCCACGTCGTCGTTGAGACTGCCCCCGTGCAGGTCCTCCACCGCGGCCACGGCGGAATCGATCAGGTCGTACCCCGAGCGCCCGGCCGCGAGGAGCCGCCCGATCAGGGGCAACAGGCCCTCGGTGCCCAGTCGTTCCGGGCCCGGGCCGATCCGGCCCTCGATCAGTCCGTCGGTGTAGAGCAGGAGCGACCAGTCCGTGCCCAGCTCCATCGACTCGTGGCCCCAGCGCCCGTCCGGGAACAGGCCCAGCGCCGGGCCGGTCGCCCCCTCGGACAGCGGCGCGACGCCCTTGGGCGTGAGCAGCAGCGGCGCCGGATGGCCCGCGAGGTAGACCTGGCCGCGTCGACGATCGGGCTCGATGATGGTCATGCACAACGTGGCGAACATCTCGTCCGAGCGTCGCTCGTGTTCGAAGATCCGCTCCAGCGTGGTGAGCAATTCGCCGCCGGTGAGCCCGGCGAAGATCAGCGAGCGCCAGGCGATCCGCAGGTTGACCCCGAGCGCGGCCTCGTCCGGCCCGTGCCCGCAGACGTCGCCGATCATCACATGTACGCGCCCGTCGGCGGTCTGCACCGCGTCGTACAGGTCTCCGCCCAGCAGCGCCCGCTGGCGGCCGGGGCGATAGCGCGCGCGGAAGTCCAACGTCGGGTCGCGCAGGATCGGCGCGGGCAGCAGCCCGCGTTCCAGCCGCGCGTTCTCCTGCGCGCGCAACTCCGACTCCACCAGCCGGCGCTGCGACTCGTCGGCCCGCTTGCGCTCCAGGGCGTAGCGGATGGCCCGGGACAACAACGAGCCGTCGATCTCCTGCTTGACCAGGTAGTCCTGGGCGCCGGCGGCGACCGCGGCCGAACCGCGATGCGCGTCGGACAGGCCGGTGAGCACGATCACCGCGGTCCGCGGCGCGAACAGCAGCAGGCGGTGCAGACCGTTCAGCCCCTCGGCGTCGGGCAGTCCCAGGTCCAGCAGGACGCAGCCGATGTCCTCGCCGAGCTTGACCACGGCCTCGGCCATCGACCGGGCCCAGACGATCTCCATCGGGTCCGGGGAGTCGGCGAGCAACTCCTCCACCAGGAAGGCGTCGCCCGCGTCGTCCTCGATGAGCAGGACGCGCAGCGGGTGCGCGGCGTGGGCGACCGGACCCGATGCCGCGGGGGCGGGCATCGGTACCGAGCGGTAGTCGGTGCGTTCGACCGCTTTGCCGTCGCCGCCGTACGCGGGGCGCACGCCACCACCTCCGGGATTGATGTCGCCGTACGAATCGTTGTCGTTCGGCAATCGAAAAAGGACGATAGCGCGGCGGGGTGTGAGCGGGTAACCGCACGACGCGCGGGTTCGGCCGAAGCTAGGTCCGGTCGGTGGCCCGTTGCGCCGCGTCGCGCAGTACCACGAGGGATCGCACGAGCGAGTCCAACTCGTCCGCCTCCAGATGTATCAAGACCTTGGCCAGGGCCTGTCGTCGAGCCGATCGCAGTTCCTCCACGAACCTGACCCCGTCGGGCGCCAGTCGCAGCACCACCTCCCGGCGGTCGGCCGGGCTCAGCCCGCGCACCAGCAGGCCGGCGTTCTCCAGACGGTCGCACAGGCGGCTCGCCGAGGACGGGATGGCCCGCAACCGGGCGGCCAGCATGTTCAGATTGATGCCGTCGTGACCGGCGATCACGAGCAGGGCCCGCAACTGGGACGGAGACACCCGGCTGCCCAGATCGCCGTGTGCGCGGGTGCGTACCGCGGTCAGCCACTCGCACAGTGCGTCCACACGATCGAGCAGTTCCGCGGGTAGGTCCCCTTCTCCTCGGGCCACGGACATCCGGCCACTGTGCCGGCTGAGGGAGTGGGAGCGCCACGGTCGGGGCCGGCAGGCTGGGCGCATGACACGGACAACGCTCGTTCGCGGCGACATCACCGAACAACACGTGGACGCGATCGTGAACGCGGCGAACTCGTCCCTGATGGGCGGTGGCGGTGTCGACGGGGCCATTCACCGCAAGGGTGGTCCGGAGATCCTGGCCGAGTGCCGGGCGCTGCGCGCGGCAAGGCTCGGCAAGGGCCTGAAGACCGGCGCCGCGGTGGCCACCACCGCGGGGCGCCTGCCGGCGCGGTGGGTCGTGCACACGGTGGGGCCGGTGTACAGCCACACCGACGACCGGTCCGCGTTGCTCGCGTCCTGCTACCGCGAGGCGCTGCGGGTGGCGGACGAGCTCGGCGCGACCTCGGCGGCGTTCCCGGCGATCTCCGCGGGCGCCTACGGCTGGCCGATGGACGACGCGGCGCGGATCGCGGTCGAGACCGTGCACGCGACGCCGTCCGCCCTCGACGAGGTGCGCTTCGTGCTGTTCGAGGCGCGCGCGTACGTCGCGTTCGAGCGGGCGGTCGCCGCGCTGTAGACCCGGACACGGGTGTGGGCCGGACCCCGGGGTCCGGCCCACACGCGTTGTCGAGGTGCTCAGCCGCCGCTCGGGACGGCCGAGGTGCTCCCGGACGGGCTGCCCGACGCGGAGTTGCTCGGCGCGCCGGTCGAGGGCGGCGTCGACGTGGGCGGCTGTGAACTCGGCGGCGTCGTGGGCGGTTCGGTGCTCGGCGGCGGGGTGGTCACCGGCGGGGTGGTCACGGGCGGTGTCGTGACCGGCGGTGTCGTGACCGGGGGTGTCGTCACCGGCGGCGTGATCGGCGGCGCCGTGGGCGTGGTCGGCGGAGCCGGGACGTGCGGGATGGCCGGGGCGTTCACCGTGCCGGCGCCGGCGTCGGGACGCACCACGCCGAGGATCGGCATCGAGCCGGCGTTGGCCACGGTGATCGCGCGGCCCGGTCGGGGCGCGTGCACCATCTTGCCGTTGCCCAGGTACATGGCGATGTGGCTCGCGTCGGAGAAGTAGACGATCAGGTCGCCCGGGCGCATGTCGGCGAGCGGCACGCGCGGCAGCGACGCCCACTGCTCCTGCGAGGTGCGGCGGATCGGCACTCCCGCGAACGCCCACGCCTTCGAGGTCAGACCGGAGCAGTCGTAGCCGTCCGGGCCCACGCCGCCCCAGATGTAGGGCTTGCCGATCTTGTCGATCGCGAACGCGATGGCCAGCGCGGCCTTGGGCGTGGTCTGCTGGTCCGGCTTGCCGATCAGCGTGTTCAGCTGGGCCTGGCCGGCCTCCGCGGACAGCGCCTCCATCCGGGCCAGTTCGCTGAGCTGTTCGGGGGTGAGGCCGGCCAGTATCTTCTCGGCCTCGGCGATCCGGGTCTGGATGTCGGTCCGGCTGCCGGCCGCCTCCTGCTCCAGCCGACGGCTCTCGGCGAGCTGGGTGTCCGCGCTCTTCTGCATCGCGGTGAGCTGGAGTTCGGCCTGCTTGGCCCGGTTGATGGTGTCCAACTGCGTCTGCGAGATGTGCTCGTACGCCGGCGCGTCGCGCAGGAAGCCCTGCGGGTCCGAGGTCAGCATCAGGGTGAGCAGTGGGTCCAGGCCGCGGGTGGTGTACTGCAACCGGGCCAGCCGGCCGAGGTCGTCGCGGGCCTTCTCGACGTTCTGCCGGGCCCACACCACGCCCGCGTTCACGTCGTTGACCTTGACCTGGGTGCGGGCCAGTTGTTCGGTGGTGGCGTTGAACCGCTCGGTGGCCTGCTCGGCCTGGCGGTACAGCTCCTGCACCCGGGCCTGCGCGGCGAGCAGATCCTGCACCGACGTGATCGCGGTGGTACCGGCCGGCGGCACGGGCGGTATGCCCGGGTCCGCCCACGCGTTGCCGCCGAACAGGGCCGCGCACAACAGCGCCGCGCCGCAGGTGGTCACAGCCCGGGTTCGCAGACCTTTTCGGCCCCCGAGTTTCACCATGCTTTCGCCCTTTCGGAACTCGAATGCTCTCCTGCGACGTGCGTGTCGATGCCGGCCGGCGACGTCGATTCGAAACGGAACCGGTGCTTCCGGGACGGCAGTTCCCAAAGGCCGGCTCAGCGTCGGATCCTTACATGTTCCGGCGACGATGGGCAGAGGAGAATTCACGATCGTCCACTTATCGGAACGGGCGAATATATCCATTTGCGGACGACACGCCGGGTCCGGCCACGGTCAAGTGAACGTGGTGTGTTCAAGATTTCATGTGCTGTTCCGGATCGGACACGAGTCACCGAATTCCGTCGGTCCGGCCGGCCGACGCGGCCGACCCGCGCGGGGCCACCGCCGACCACGCCACGGTCAGCTCGCCCTGCCGCCGGCGCGCCGGCCGGTCGCACACCGGCCAGTCCCGGGCCAGCGTCGCGGTCGCCGCCAGCCAGCGCTGCCGGGCGCCGAACGCGGCCAGCGGCGCGTGCAGGTCCCAGGCCCGGTCGAACGCGGTCAGGAAGGTGTGCACCGGTTCGCCCGGCACGTTGCGGTGGATCAGCGCCTTGGGTAGTCGCTCGGCCAGTTCGGACGGACGCTCGAGGCCGGCCAACCGGGTGGCGAAGGTGACCGTGCGCGGCCGCGCGTCGGCCCCGATGCCCAGCCACACCGCGCGCCGGCCCAACTCGTCGCACGTGCCCTCCACGAGCACCCCGTCCGGGGCCAGGCGGGCGCACATCCGGGCCCAGGCCGCGGGCACCGCGTCCTCGTCGTACTGCCGGAGCACGTTGAACGCCCGGATCGCGGTCGCCGAGCGGCCCGCCGGCAGCGGCACCTCGAAGCCGCCCCGGGCGAAGGTCAGCGCGTCCTCGGCGTAGGGGAGCGCCGCGGCCACCCGCTCCGGATCGATCTCGAACCCGACCACCGCGACGTCGGGACGGACCGTGCGCAACCGCCGGAACAGCTCGACGGTGGTCACCGGCGACGCGCCGTAGCCGACGTCGACCACCAGCGGATCGGCCGCGCCGCGCAGCAGCCGCGCGTGTACGTCGGTCAGCCACCGGTCCACCCGGCGCAACCGGTTCGCGTTGGTGGTTCCCCGGGTGATCACCCCACTGGGCCGCGACCGGGCCGCGGCCCTCGTCCCCGCTCCCGGGGCGCCGAACCCCGAGTTGCCGCGCGTGCCCATGCTCGCAGCGTAAGGGAACGCCTCCACACGCCCCCGCGAGCGGTCCGGATCACACTCCGCCGGGGAATCCCCTCCCACCACGATGGGTTAGCTCTTGAGTTGGGCCGCGAGCGACGGACGGGCGGTCCACGATCGGTAGTAGCTCTGTACAACTAGTAGCTCTGTGTACACGTGGTAGCTCTGTACACCGGACAACATGACACGGGGCCGGCCTGGGAGGTCAACGAGTGAGCCACCACGTCCAGCGCGCGATCACATTGGGAGCGCGCCGGGGGGCACCTCGTCGAATCGCGACGCTGAGCGTTCACACCTCCCCGCTGCACCAACCCGGCACCGGCGACGCCGGTGGCATGAACGTCTACATCGTCGAACTCAGCAAGCGGCTGGCCGCGCTCGGCATCGAGGTGGAGATATTCACCCGGGCCACCGGCCGGGACCTGCCGCCGGTGGTCGAGATGGCCCCGGGAGTCCTGGTGCGACACGTCACCGCCGGGCCGTACGAGGGCCTGTCCAAGGAGGACCTGCCGGCCCAGTTGTGCGCGTTCACCTCGGGGGTGCTGCGCACCGAGGCGATGCGCGACCCGGGGCACTACGACCTCGTGCACTCGCACTACTGGCTCTCCGGCCAGGTCGGCTGGCTGGCCAAGGAGCGCTGGGGCGTGCCGCTGGTGCACACCATGCACACGATGGCCAAGGTCAAGAACGCCTCGCTGGCCGGTGGCGACGCGCCCGAACCCCGGGCCCGGGTGATCGGCGAGTCCCAGGTGGTCGAGGCCGCCGATCGGCTGGTCGCCAACACGGTCGAGGAAGCCGACCAGTTGATCGACCTCTACGACGCGAACCCCGACCAGGTCGCGGTGGTCAACCCCGGCGTGGACCTGGAGACCTTCCGCCCGGGCGACATGGCCGACGCGCGCCGTCGGCTGGGCGTGCCGGCGGACGCCACGGTGATCCTGTTCGCGGGTCGGATCCAGCCGCTGAAGGCCCCCGACGTGTTGTTGTACGCGATCGCCCACCTGCTGCAGGCCGATCCGAGCCTGCGCGACTCGCTCGTGGTCGCGGTGGTCGGCGGGCCCAGCGGCAACGGCCTGGCGGCGCCCGAGCACCTGCACAAGCTGGCCGCGACGCTGGGCATCCACGACGTGGTCCGGTTCCAGCGGCCGGTCCGCCAGGACGTGCTGGCCGACTGGTATCGCGCGGCCACCGTCGCGGTGGTGCCCTCCTACAACGAGTCCTTCGGCCTGGTGGCCATCGAGGCCCAGGCCTGCGGGACCCCGGTGGTCGCGGCGGCGGTGGGCGGCCTGCCGACCGCGGTGCGCGACGGCGTCTCCGGCACCCTGGTCCGGGGCCACAATCCGGTGGACTACGGCCTGGCCCTGCGCGACCTGATCCGCGCGCCCGGGCTGCGCGAGGACTACTCCGAGGGCGCGGTGCGGCACGCGGCGGCGTTCGGCTGGTCCTCGGCGGCGGCGTCGATGGCCGAGGTCTACGCCGACACGCTGGCCCGCAGCGCGGCCCCGCGTGGCCGGGTCGTGGGCGGGCAGTAGCGTCGAGACGTTCGCACACGGAAACGAATGGAGTGGCCCGTGGCAGCCCAACAGGATCGGGCCGCGGAGACCGTCCGCGCGGCCCTGAAGGACGCCGGCGTCGAGTGGGAGCAGTCCGCGACGAACACGTTCGTCGCGGTCCTGCCGGGCACGCGCAAGCTCAAGACGGCGGTCGCGCTCACGGTCAACGCGCACACCCTGGCGGTGAGCGCGTTCGTGATCCGGCACGCGGACGAGAACCACGCGGCCTTCTACCGCTGGCTGCTCGAGCGCAACGTGCGGATGTACGGCGTGGCCTTCGCCGTGGACAAACTGGGCGACGTCTATCTGAACGGCCGGCTGCCGATCGCGGCGGTCACCACCGACGAGGTCGACCGCATCCTGGGCGTCGTGCTCCAGGCCGCCGACGAGAGCTTCAACACGCTTTTGGAGATCGGCTTCGCCACCTCGATCCGCCGCGAATGGGACTGGCGCGTCGAACGCGGCGAATCCCTGAAGAACCTGGAGGCCTTCACCCGCTTCGCGGCTCCGGAGAACCGCGGATAGGGCCCGGGAAAAGCCCGTGCCCGGGCGCCCGATCGCCTCGATTAGGCTCCTGCCCATGGCTGATGCTCTCTACAAACTGATCCTTCTGCGACACGGCGAAAGCAAGTGGAACGAAGCCGGACTTTTCACCGGCTGGGTCGACGTCGACCTGACCGACAAGGGTGAGAAGGAGGCCGCGCGCGGCGGGCAGCTGCTGCTCGACGCGGGTGTGCTGCCGGACGTCCTGCACACCTCGCTCCAGCGCCGCGCGATCCGCACCGCGCAGCTCGCGCTGGATGTGGCCGACCTGAACTGGCTGCCCGTCCGGCGCTCGTGGCGCCTGAACGAGCGGCACTACGGCGCCCTCCAGGGCAAGGACAAGAAGCAGACCCTGGAGGAGTTCGGCGAGGAGCAGTTCATGCTCTGGCGCCGTTCCTACGACACCCCGCCGCCGCCGCTCGCGGACGACGACGAGTACTCGCAGTTCGCCGACCGTCGGTACGCGTCGCTGCCGGTGGAGATCCGCCCGCGCACCGAGTGCCTCAAGGACGTCGTCGAGCGCATGCTCCCGTACTGGTACGACGCGATCGTGCCGGACCTGCTCGGCGGCGACACCGTGCTGGTCGCCGCGCACGGCAACTCGCTGCGCGCGCTGGTCAAGCACCTGGACGGCATCTCGGACGCGGACATCGCGGGCCTGAACATCCCCACCGGCATCCCGCTGCTGTACGAGCTGGACGCGAACCTGCGCCCGATCACGCCGGGTGGGCGCTACCTCGACCCGGAGGCCGCCGCGGCCGCGATCGAGGCGGTCAAGAACCAGGGCCGCAAGTGATCACGAACATCGGGTGAACCATCGGTCGGCTCCGCGCGAGGCGCCCCCCTGTCACGGAAGGGGTGGGGCGCCCCGCACGGGCCGGGCTCGGCGGCCCGAGTGCCGGCTCAGCGGCCGCAGCCGCCCCCGCAATTGCACGCGGAACCGGACTTACAGCCACAGCCGCAACTGGACGGGCAGTTGCAGCCCGGCGCGGGGGCCTGAGGTTGGGGTGGGGTCTGCGGGTCGGGCATGACGACCTCCGAACGATCACCGGTGACAGGCGTGGCGCACGGATGAACGACACATGAAGATCTGCACGAGGGACCCTCTGGACGGTTTCACCCGTTCGGAGCAGCTCTACCCTGGAACATGTGGACGTGAACGTTGCTGCTGCCGCTTTGGCCGCCGTATCCGGATTGGCCGTGGGTGTGGCCGGCACCTTGGCTTTCCGCTGGAGTGAGCGAGCCCAGGGCAGGGGCACGGCCGCGGCGCCCGCCGTGGCCCCGTCGCTGCCGCCCGGAGTGGCCACGGTGCTGTCCGTGCTGCGCTCCTCGGCGGTGGTCCTGGACGAGTTCGACACCGTCGTGAAGGCCAGCTCGGCGGCCTACAAGTTCGGCCTGGTCCGCGGCGACCAGTTGGTGCCCGAGGACCTGCTCGCGATGGCGAGGGAGACCAGACGCGACGGCGAGATAAGGCAGCGGGACCTGCTGCTGGCCCGCGCCGACGGCGAGGCGCACGAGTTCGAGGTGTCCGCCCGGGTCGCGCCGCTGGGCTCCCGGTTGGTGCTGCTGCTGGTCGAGGACCGTACCGAGGCCCGCCGGGTGGACGCGGTGCGCCGCGACTTCGTGGCCAACGTGAGCCACGAGCTCAAGACCCCGGTCGGCGCGCTGTCGCTGCTGGCCGAGGCGGTGATGGACGCCAGCGACGACCCCGAGGCGATCATCCGCTTCGCGGGTCGCATGCAGATCGAGTCGGCCCGGCTGACCAACCTGGTGCAGGAGCTGATCGACCTGTCCCGGGTGCAGAACGACCACCCGCTGCACCACGTCGGCCCGGTGCCGCTGGACGAACTGGTGGCCGAGGCCGCCGACCGTTGCCGGCAGGCCGCCGAGTCGAAGCAGATCACCCTGGAGATCGGCGGCGACCGTGACCTGATCGTGCCCGGGGACCACAATCAACTGGTGATGGCGCTGGGCAACCTCGTCGAGAACGCGGTCAACTACTCTCCCGCGAGGACGAGGGTCGACATCGAGGTCAGAGCCGAGGCACGGATGGCTGTCATCACCGTTTCCGACCAGGGGCTGGGCATCCCCCAGCGCGACCTGGATCGAATTTTCGAGCGGTTCTACCGCGTCGATCCGGCCCGTTCGCGGGCCACCGGCGGTACCGGCTTGGGCCTGTCGATCGTCAAGCACATCGCGGCGGGCCACGGGGGAGAGGTAACCGTGCGCAGCCTGGAGGGTGTGGGATCCACCTTCACCCTGGTGCTGCCCTTCAAGTCCAGTACCTCTCAATCGATGTCGATGACATCGTCGACCCCATCCATGGAGGCTTCACGATGACCCGTGTGCTCGTCGTCGAAGATGAAGAGTCCTTCAGCGACGCGCTGTCGTACATGCTTCGCAAGGAAGGCTTCGAGGTGGCCGTCGCCGCCACCGGACCCGAGGCCCTGGAGCTGTTCGACCAGGGCGGTGCCGACCTGGTGCTGCTCGACCTGATGCTGCCCGGGCTGCCCGGCACGGAGGTGTTCCGCGGGCTCAGGGCCAAGTCCAACGTGCCGGTCATCATGGTGACGGCCAAGGACAGCGAGGTGGACAAGGTCGTCGGGCTGGAGATCGGCGCCGACGACTACGTCACGAAGCCGTACTCCACGCGCGAGCTGATCGCCCGGATCCGCGCGGTGCTGCGGCGCCAGGGCGGTGAGCCCACCGACGAGCCCCGGGCGATCGAGGCCGGGCCGGTGCGGCTGGACGTCGAGGCGCACCGGGTCACCGTGGAGGGCCGGCGGATCGACCTCCCGCTCAAGGAGTTCGACCTGCTCGAGGTGCTGCTGCGCAACGCGGGCCGGGTGCTGACCCGGATGCAGCTCATCGACCGGGTGTGGGGGGTCGGCTACGTCGGCGACACCAAGACGCTCGACGTGCACGTGAAGCGGCTGCGCGCCAAGATCGAGCCGGACCCGGGCGCCCCGCGCTACCTGGTCACCGTGCGCGGCCTCGGCTACAAGTTCGAGCCCTGATCGGCCCGGGGCGCCGGCAACCGCCCCCAGGTACGACGACGGCGCCCGCGCCGCCCACCGGAACTCCGGGGGCGGCGCGGGCGCCGTCGTAGGTGCGGGCGAGCGCGGTCAGCCGCCGGCCGGGGCCGACGAGCTGTTGCGCGGCGTCGAGTTGGCCGCGTTGGTGGTGGTCGCCGCACCGGTCGCGCCCGTCGCGGGCGGCGAGGTGTTGCCCGCGGAGTTGGTGGGTGCCGCGGTGGTGGGCGGCGCGGCCGGCGGGGCCGGCGGCGGCGGGGTGAACGCCGGGGTCGGCTTGAGCTGTGCGAAGTAGCCGGACGGCCCGTGCACCGAGACGTCCAGCGAGGTCTCGCCGGCGGTGCCGAACGCGAAGGTCACCCTGCGCCACGAACCGGCCTCCACCTTCGCCGCGTTCGGGAAGACCAGCGGGCCGAGGTAGGTCTTGCCCTGCGGGCTGTCCGGGGCCATTCCCTGCGGCCGGTCGACCAGGTACAGCGAGCCGCCCGCCGGGATGGTCAGCGGGCCGCCCAGGGCCTGGCCGGCGCCGTCGACCGTCACCTTGGTGATGGTCTCGGGCGCGGTGCCCTCGTTGAACAACGCGCCACCGAGCGCGACCAGGTTCTTGCCCGGGTCGCTCGTCACCAACTGCACGTTCTGGATCTTGAGCGAGCCGAACGCCGTGTTGGCCGTATCGGGCTTGATCTTGTTGGTCTCGGCGTCGTTGCCACTGGCGCAGCCCGCGGCCAGGGGAAGGACGACGGCGACGGTGGCGGCGAGGGCGCCGCGTCGAAGGCTGCGGCTCACGGCGGCGGCATCTCCTTGAAGATCTTGGATCGAGGACCGGTCAGGACGACCGGGGACAGCGTACTCAGCCCGGGCGGACGACTTGTACGCGGCTCACCGCGCCGACGGCCGGCTCCGGCCCGGTCGGAGCGGCGCAATGATGTCGAACACGGGGCCGACATGGGTGGGGCCCGTGTGACATATGGGTCGCGCGAGAGCGTGCGGCTCGCCACCTGGAGGAGCTGTTTGTCCTATTTGCTTGAGTCCTGCGGGTGTGGGGTTCCCTGTCCCAGCACGGCCGGAGGTCGGTTGTCAAGCCCCGACTAAGGCCCTGACCTGCGGAAACGTCATTCAGTAGGGGCGTGTCCCGTGTTACCCTAGAAAGCCACGGAAGGGGTACCTGTCACATGACGTTCAAGGTTGGCGACACCGTGGTCTACCCCCATCACGGGGCCGCGCTGATCGAGGCGATCGAGCAGCGCACGATCAAGGGTGTGGACAAGACCTATCTGGTGTTGAAGGTCGCCCAGGGTGATTTGACCGTCCGCGTGCCTGCGGACAACGCGGAATTCGTCGGTGTCCGGGACGTGGTGGGCCAGGAAGGGCTCGACCGCGTCTTCGAGGTACTGCGCGCTCCGCACACCGAAGAACCGACGAACTGGTCACGACGTTACAAGGCGAACTTGGAAAAGCTCGCCTCCGGTGACGTTATCAAGGTCGCGGAGGTCGTGCGCGATCTATGGCGCCGCGAGCGTGACCGCGGCCTGTCGGCAGGCGAGAAGCGCATGCTGGCAAAGGCTCGGCAGATCTTGGTGAGCGAGTTGGCGCTCGCCGAGAACACGAACGAGGACAAGGCCGAGGCCATCCTCGACGAGGTTCTGGCTTCCTGAGCCGTAGGATCCGCCCGTCGATGACGGACGAATCCGCCGGTGCGGTGTCGGCGCGATCCCGCGTCGGCGCCCGGGTGGTTTGAGGGGACTTCGTTGAACGCTGCGGTCCTTGTGCCCGCTGCAGGGCGTGGTGAACGGCTCGGTCCCGGTGCGCCCAAGGCGTTGCGTGAGCTTGGGGACATCCCGATGCTGGTGCACGCCGTCCGGTCGCTGTTGGCCGCCCGCGGGGTAACCGCGGTCGTGGTCGCCGCACCGCCGGACGGTGTCGCCGGTGTCCGGGAGCTTTTGCGTGCGCATTTGCCGGCGGAATCACCCCTACGGGTGGTCGCGGGCGGTGCGACACGCCAGGAATCGGTGCGGCTCGCGCTCGACGCGGTCCCCGCCGATCACGACGTCGTGCTCGTGCACGACGCCGCGCGTCCGTTCGTGCCGGCCGAGGTGGTGGAGGCGGTGATCGCCGCCGTCGCCGCCGGGGCCGACGCGGTGGTGCCCGCGTTGCCCGTGGTGGACACGGTCAAGGAGGTCGCCTCGATCGACGGCGCCGAGACCGTGGTGCGCACGGTCGACCGATCATCCCTGCGCGCCGTACAGACCCCCCAGGGCTTTCGGCGGGCCGTTCTGGCGCGCGCGCACGCCGAGGCCGGGGGTTTCGGCGGGGAGGGCGCGACCGACGACGCGGGCATGGTCGAGCGCCTCGGCGGAGCGGTCGTGGTGGTGCCCGGTTCCGAAGAGGCGTTCAAGGTGACCCGACCGTTCGACCTGCTGCTCGCCGGCGCGCTGTTGGCGCGGCGCGCGGAAGCGGCGGCCGGCGGGGCGGCGATCGGCGCGAAGAGTACGGAGATCGACGTTGTCCGGTGAGCACGCCTCTCGTGTCGTTGTGCCCCGCACCGGGATCGGGGTGGACGTGCACGCCTTCGAGGAGGGCCGCGAGTTGTGGGTGGCCGGCCTGCACTGGCCCGGGGAGACCGGGCTGGCCGGGCACTCGGATGCCGACGTGGCCGCACACGCCGCGTGCGACGCGTTGTTCTCGGCGGCCGGAATCGGCGATCTGGGCGCGCACTTCGGCACATCCCGACCGCAGTGGTCGGGGGCGTCCGGGGTGACGCTGCTGGCCGAGGCGGCGCGCCTGGTGCGGGCGGCCGGCTTCGAGATCGGCAATGTCGCGGTGCAGGTGATCGGGATCCGGCCGAAGGTGGGCCGGCGCCGGGTCGAGGCCGAGGCCGCGCTGTCGGCCGCGGTCGGCGCGCCGGTGTCGGTGTCCGGGACCACCACCGACGGACTCGGGCTGACCGGGCGGGCCGAGGGGGTGGCCGCGATCGCCACCGCGCTCGTGGTCGCGACCTCGAGCTGATCCTCGGCACGGCGAGGTGATCGTCGCGAACAGGCAAATAACAGGGGAACGCCGGGCCGTCCCGACGCTCTAAGCTTGCGCGTGTGAGCATGCGCCTGTACGACACCAGCACCCGCACGGTCCGGGACTTCGTGCCGCTTGTCGAGGGACAGGTCTCGATCTACTTGTGTGGTGCCACCGTGCAGGCGCCGCCGCACATCGGGCACATCCGATCGGGGCTGAACTTCGACGTGCTGCGCCGGTGGTTCGCCCACCGCGGCAACGACGTCGTGTTCTGCCGCAACGTCACCGACATCGACGACAAGATCATCGCGAAGTCCTGCACGGAGGACATTCCGTACTGGCAGGTGGCGCAGACCAACGAGCGCGCCTTCGCGGACGCGTACACCGCGCTCGGCTGCCTGCCCTCGACGGTGGAGCCCCGGGCGACCGGGCACATCCCCGAGATGATCGCGATGATGGACCGGCTGATCGCGACCGGGCACGCCTACCCGTCCGGCGGCGACGTCTACTTCGACGTGTCCTCGTTCCCCGCGTACGGCGCGCTGTCCGGTCAGAAGCCGGACGCGATGCGCGAGGCGGAGGACGCGGGCGCGGGTGCGGCGGGCAAGCGGGATCGGCGCGACTTCGCGCTGTGGAAGTCGGCCAAGCCGGGCGAGCCCTCGTGGGAGACCCCGTGGGGCAACGGCCGTCCGGGCTGGCATCTGGAGTGCTCCGCGATGGCGCACAAGTACCTGGGGCCGGCGTTCGACATCCACGGCGGCGGGCTCGATCTGGTCTTCCCGCACCACGAGAACGAGATCGCCCAGTCCAAGGCGGCGGGCGACGCGTTCGCCAACTACTGGATGCACAACGCCTGGGTCACCCTCAGCGGTGAGAAGATGAGCAAGTCGCTGGGCAACTCCGTGCTCGTTTCGGAGATGCTCAAGCGCTGGTCGCCACTCGTCCTGCGGTACTACCTGGCCACCCCGCACTACCGGTCGATGATCGAGTACAGCGTGGAGGCCCTGCGCGAGGCCGAGGTCTCGTTCGGGCGGATAGAGGGATTCCTCGAGCGCGCGGGCGAGCAGACCGGGGCGATCGAACCGGCGGCGGACGTGCCGGCGGTGTTCGCCGCGGCGATGGACGACGACCTGGGCGTGCCGCAGGCGATGGCGGTCGTGCACAACACCGTGCGCGACGGCAACACCGCGCTGGCGGCGGGCGACAAGGACGCCGTCGTGCGGCACGCGGCGGACATCCGGGCGATGCTGGGCGTGCTCGGCATGGACCCGCTGTCGGAGCAGTGGACGGCGGGCACCTCCGCCGGTCGCTCCGACGAACTGCGCGGGGTGGTCGACCACCTGGTCAAACTCGCGCTCCAGCAGCGCGAGGCGGCGCGGGCCCGCAAGGACTACGCCGCGGCGGACGCGGTCCGGGACAGCCTCACGGCGGCCGGGATCGTGGTGGAGGACACGCCCAACGGGCCCCGGTGGACACTGCACCGGGACTGACGGTGATCGGGCCCACCCGGGCCCGATGAAGACGTGCCGTACGGCCGGATCGCCACGAGGTGGCGGGCCGGCCGTACGGTTGTACAAGCATGTGAGCTGCCATCGCAGCGGATGATGAAGCAATCGAAGGGATGTACCCGTCATGGCCGGCAACACGGAGCGCCGTAACAAGCGCAACGAGGGAAGCAAGAAGGGGCCCTCGGTCGGTACTGGTGGGCACAGCCGCCGGGCGCTCAAGGGCAAGGGGCCGACGCCGCCCGCGGAGATGCGCAAGGGGCACGCCAAGCAGCGCGCCGCGAACGCCGCCGCCAAGCGCAAGGCCGCGGCCCCGGCCGCCCGACGCGCCGCCGGTGGTCGTCCCGGGCGCGGCGGCAAGAGCTCGAACGAGCTGGTCGCGGGCCGCAACTCGGTGCTCGAGGTGCTGCGCGCCGACGCGCCGGCCACGTCGTTGTTCATCGCGCAGTACATCGACAGCGACGACCGGGTGCGTGAGGCGATGAAGATCGCGAACGTGCGCGGCATCCCGCTGATGGAGATCCCGCGTCCCGAGCTGGACCGGATGACCGACGGCGCGATCCACCAGGGCCTGGTGCTCCAGATGCCGCCGTACGAGTACGCGCACCCGGACGACCTCGTGGTCGAGGCGCACGACCGCGGCGAGACGCCGATCATCGTCGCGCTCGACAGCGTCACCGACCCGCGCAACCTCGGCGCGGTGATCCGTTCCGCGGCGGCCTTCGGCGGCCACGGCGTGGTCGTGCCGGAGCGGCGCGCGGCCGGGATGACCGCGGGCGCCTGGAAGTCCTCGGCGGGCGCGGCCACGCGGGTGCCGGTGGCCCGGGCGGCCAACCTCACCCGTGCGCTGGAGGCGTACAAGAAGGCGGGTCTGACCGTGGTCGGCCTCGCCGCCGACGGCGACATCTCGCTGGAGGAACTGGCCGCGGCGACCGACCCGATCGTGGTGGTCGTCGGTTCCGAGGGCAAGGGCCTGGGCCGACTGGTCCAGGAGACCTGCGACATCACCGTGCGGATCCCGATGGCGGGCGGCAACGAGTCGCTGAACGCCGGCGTCGCGGCGAGCATCGTGCTTTACGAGGTGGCCAGGCGCCGCGCAGTGTAACGCCGCGCGGGCGGCCGTGGGGCCCGCATCGGGTAATACGCGAAGGGCCGCATCCTCCGGTGCCCTCGCGCGGTTATTGATGCGTGGACACCAGATCTGAAGGCAGCTTCGGCGGTGCTGTCGGGCTGTTGCCCTCGCCCTCGGCAGTGCGCGACCCCGGCGATCCGGCGGCGGTCGCCACCCCCACGAAGACCCTGCGGGTGGTGATCGGCGGCCCTCGGGTCGGCGGCAAGCCCGTGCCCGGAGCCCGTGGACCGGCGGACGACGCCACCACGCGGCTGCCGGTGATCCGGGACGAGGCACCGCGGCGACGGGTGCCGCCGGCGCGTCGCGATCTCGCGGCCGGGCGCGAGCGGGACGGCACCTCGCCCCCGGCTCCCGCGCACGCGCGCCGGGCCACGCTCCAGGGCGGCACGGTGTTGTTGCCGCTGCGGCTGTTCCTGGGCGGGGCGTTCCTGGTCGAGGGGCTGCGCAAGCTCTACGCGCCGGGCTTCCTGGATCCGAGCTCGACCGATTCGTTCGGGCACCGGATCGGGGTGCTGCGCGAGGGCAGCCTGTCGCCGTCGGTGATGGACCTGGCCGCCGAGCACGCGATCGGGGCGGGCCTGCTGTTCGCGTTCGGGCAGGTGGTGGTCGGTTTCGCGGTCATGCTGGGGTTGTGGACCCGGCTCGCGGGCCTGCTCGGGATGTTGCTCTCGCTGGGCGTACTGATCGCGGTGGGTACCGGCTCCTCGCCCTACCACGCGCCCTACGTGGTCTTCCTGGCCGCGTTCAGCCCGCTGGCCCTGGCGGGCGCGCCGATGTACTCGGCGGACGCGTGGTTGTCGCTGCGCACCTGGCGCGGCCCGATCATCACTCCCGTGCGGGCTCGGCGGCGCAAGCTCGGCTACGGCTCGATGCTCGCGTTCGCGGGGGTCGGCGCGACGCTGCTCGCGGGCTCGTTGCTGGGCGGCGGCCACCGGCACCTCGACGAGTCGGACACCGGCCGGGTCGGCGACCCGGGGCCCGCCGCGACCGTTCCCGTGGTCCCGGCGGCCGGGCAGCAGGGCGGCACGGTGGCCGGCCAGCCCCGCCCGCCGATGGCCGAACCCTCCGCCGCGGCGACGGGACCGGGCCGCCCGAGCACCCAGCCGCAGGCCACACCGCGCGCGGCGAACACGCCCGCCCCGAGCGCCGTTCCCAGGACCGGCACGGGCGCGGCCAAGTCGTCCCCGGCGGACACCGCCGAGAAGAAGTCGACGCCGCCCTCCGCGCCGGCCGCCGGCTCGACCACCGGTTCCTCCGGCAGCGCGCCCAAGGCCGGTGCCACCGCGAGCAAGCCGCTGGGCGGCCTGTTCGGCTGACCGACCCGACCCACGACGTGCCGCGGGCCCGCACACGGTGTGTGCGGGCC